>DATBLY010000140.1:0-7955 GCA_036555125.1 Actinomycetota bacterium
CCACGCTCGCGGTCCACGAGCTCATGCGCTCCCACCCGAGCGCCGGCGGATCGCGTAGACCTCGTCGTTGAACCAGACGGCGCCGTGGCGCCGGAGCACCTCCTGCGTCGCGTCGAGGTACGTGCCGGCGGCGACCGCCTCGGCCAGCCGGCGCTCGTCGATCTGCGCCACGTAGGTCGCCGCGCTCCATGCCGCCAGGACGGACGACGTCCCGATGTGCTCGGAACGGGCGGACGGCATCGCGTGGAGGTCGTATCGGAGGAAGGCCTCGTCGTCGGGCACGTCCTCGAGGACCAGATCGGCGTCGCCCGGTTCGCTGAGCTGCCGGCGGGCCTCCTCGAGGATCGCGCGGCGCCCGTCCCGGAACGGGTCCTCGTCCGGCCAGACCCCCCGCACGATCTCGAGTCCCGGGTCGTCGCCGTGCCCGTGCACGCCGATCAGCCTCCCCCCCGGTGCGAGGGCGCGCGCGAGCGGTACCACGACGGTGCGCACCTTCCGATCGACCGGCGTGCGCGCTCGATACACCTGTGACGCGATCACCAGGTCGTAGCCGCTCGGGGGCCGGTCCGCGGTGGGCAGCAGCGGCCGGACCAGGAACTCCCGGTCGCGCCGATACAGGACGAGGACCGCGGGGCGGACGTAGACGGGGTTGCCCGTCCGCTCGCTGGTCCGGACGGCCCAGTCCTGCGCGAGGGCGCCGAAGAGCCCACGGATCTGCTCGTGGTACGCGTGGGTCGTGGATCCCTCGAGCGCGACCTCGCGCCAGATCGGTTCCGCATCCGGATCGTTCGGCGTCAGGCGGGCGACCTCGGAGAAGGCCATGTTCGTGACCACGAACACCGTCTCGGGGTGTTCGAGGATCAGGTCGGGGAGACGAGCCAGCCCCACGCGGACGTCCTCGATGCTGATCTCCTTCGCGACGGCGAGGAGCGGCACGTGCGGGAACGCGTCGTGGAACCGGCGCATGACGCCCGCGAGCAGGGACGCGTCGCCCATGCCCGCGTCGAGGATCCGGTATCCGGGCGGTTCGATCTCTGCGCCCGCGATCTCGCGCCCGATGCGCTCGGCGACGATGGCCTTCTCGTTCGTCGTCGTGACGAACAGCAGGTAGGCGGCGCGCGTGTCGAAGAACCGGGCGACCCCGTCGTCGACCATGTGGCCACGCTAGCAGCGCGTCGGAAGCGGAGGCCCCGAGTCCCGGCCGGCGTCTAGCCTGGGGGAGAGCCCGTTCGAACGACGCGAGGACCGATCCCGTGAAGCCTCGGAGCATCACCGCGCTGTACCAGACGACCGCCCGTGCGTGGCTCACCGCCGCAGCCCTGTCGCTCCTGCTGCCCCCCACGGCGCGCGCGGGGCTCTGGCTGCCGCTGCACCTCGCGCTCGCGGGGGCGATCGCCTCGGCGATCTCGGGCGCGATGCAGAACTTCGTGCTCGCGCTGACCGCGACCCCTCCGCCGGGCGAGCGGCTCGTGTTGGCCCAGTTCGCGCTGGTCACGGCCGGCGCCGCCTCGATCGCGATCGGCGTGCCGTCCTCGACGGCGTGGCTCACGGCCGCGGGCGGCACGGCATTCGTCGCGGCGATGGCGATCCTCGGGTGGATGCTGCTTCGTTCGTGGCGTCGGTCGTTGACCCGTCGCCACCGGCTGCCCATCGCCGCGTACGGCGCCGCGGTCGCCTTCGTCCTGCTCGGCGGCACGTTCGGCGCGCTCATCGGCGGGCAGATCGCGAGCGCGGAGCTCTACGTTCGCTTGCGGCACGCCCACATGACGGTGAACGTCTTGGGGTTCGCCAGTCTCACCGTGGTCGGCACGCTGATCACGCTGCTGCCGACCGTGCTCCGCGTGCGGATGCCGCGATGGCGTGGCGGGATCGTCTTGGCGGCGCTGGTCGCCGGCGTGGCGCTCCAGGCGTTCGGCTGGCTGTCGACGTGGGACGGGGCCGTCGCGGCCGGCGGGCTCTCGTTCGCGGCCGGCGCGCTCGGCGTGGTCTGGCTCGTGACGAGCGTCCTGCGCGTCGAGCGGTCGTGGGCGATCCCCGGGGCCGGGGTCCATCTGATCGCGGGCGTCGGGTGGTTCGTGGCCGGCTCGCTAGGGCTGGCCGGGGCGCTCTTCGACGGGTCCGCCGGGTTCGATCGATTCCGGCCGTACTTCCTGTTGGCTTTCGTGGCCGGTTTCCTGATCCAGGTCCTGCTCGGGGCGTGGGCGTACCTCCTGCCGATGCAGCGACCCGGCCATCCCGCCGACCGACGACGCTCGCTCGCGGCGTTCGAGCTCCTGATGCCGCTGCAGGTGGCGCTGCTGAACGGCGGGCTCGTGATCCTCATCCTCGTCCAGGCGGGCTGGTTGGCCGGCCAGTGGGACGACGTGGGGACGATCGCCGCGTTCACGGGCGGTGCCTTCGCACTCACGAAGGCGTGGCTCTTCCCGCTCCTCGGACGAGGCTCGGTCGACACCGAACGCGCCCGCGCGATCTGGGGCGGGTGAGGGCAACCCGTACGCCCGAGGAGCGGCCCCTCGTCCCTGGGGACGATGCGCGGATGCGTCGCGGGACGCCGTAGACGGACCCGTAGGATGAGCGCGTGAACCGCCTCCGCCGCGTCGAGTGGGAGGCCGTTGCCGGCATCGTGGCGGCGGTGACGGCCCTGGTGCTTCATCTGCTCCACATCGTCGATCAGGAGATCCTGCTCACGGTCATCCTGGTGCTGTTGGCGCTGCTCCTGCTGAGCGGCCTGCGCAGCGAGGGACACGTCCAGGGGATCGAGGAACGGATCGGTCACCTCGAGACCGGGACGGTCGAGCTGCGTTCGCTCCTCGCACATCCCGACACCGTGCTGGTCGGCCCTCAGCAGCTCCGCGCGGAGAGCCATCGCTTCGCGAAGACGTCGCGCGGGGAGATGGTCTGGTTCAACGTGTGCCTGCTGATGTTCGTCCCTCAGGAGCTGTTCGACGACCTGCTCCGTCCGGCGATCGAGAACCTCGCGGTGAGCAAGATCCGGTTCGTGCTCGACATGCGCGAGCGGGATCGATGGCGCGACGCCGTCCACCCGAAGGTCCTCGCCTGCGACGGCGCGCAGAAGGTCGCCGAACCGACGTGGACGCGCCTGGAGGAGAACGTCTCGTTCATCCTCGCGGAGCAGGAGCACGGCGGAACCGAGGCGCACCTGAGCTTCTGGGGAGAGCCGTTCATGTCGCGGTCGCCGGGGCGGGACATCCCCCGCTACATCTTCCGGGTGTTGGAGGGCTCAGAGCTGATCGCGCGCCTGTCCGAGCTCGAGCGGTCGTATCGCTGAGGCCGAGGCGCGCCGGTCCCGTCCGTTCGGGGTCGAAGGTCCCGATCGCGGAGCGCGCCGGTTCCCAAGATGTGAAAGGCTGGGATGCAGACCACCGCGGGAGGTGAGGTGAGCCGAGGGACGGATCCGCGAGTCGCCGGTTCGACGGCCGAGCGGTCCCGCGAGAGCATCCGCGCCAGCGTGGCGGGGGCGCTGGCAGCGGCGCTGCTGACCTTCCTCGTCTACGCGGGCAGCGATGCCCTCCGCAACTTCGACGCGGCCCTGATCGGCTACGCGACGGCGACGATCCTGCTGACCTTCGGCGTGGTGTACCGGTACGCGATGTGGGTCCAGACGCCGCCCACCCGCCGATACCTCGTCAGAGGGTGGAGGGCCTTCCTATCGTTCTCCAACTTCCGCCGGTTCCCCGCGATGGTCCCTCGAGGGATCGTGAGCTATCTCGGCTTCCAGACCTTCATCAAGCGGCGCGGGACCGCGCGTTGGCTCGCGCACCAGGCCCTGTTCTGGGGCGTGATCCTGGCGACGCTCATGACCTTCACGCTGGCGTGGGGTTGGATCCACTTCGAGGCGACCCCGGACCGCGACTACCGGATGTTCGTCTTCGGCCTGAACGTCCTCACGTTCGCCCCGTTCACGTGGTGGGGTTGGATCACGTTCCACGTCCTGGACATCGCGGCCGTGTTGGTGATCGCCGGCTGCGGGTACTTCCTCTGGCGTCGGATGCACGATCCGGAGGCGACCAGCGGACAACGGCTCGGGTACGACTTCGTCCCACTGGTCGCCCTCGTCGCGATCTCGGCGACGGGGCTGCTGCTCACGTTCTCGAGCTCGCTCCTGGAGGGAGCCGGCTACGAGTTCCTCGCGATCCTGCATATGGGGGTCGTGGTGTTGTCGCTGATCTTCATCCCGTTCGGGAAGTTCTTCCACGTGGTGCAACGTCCCGCGACCGTGGGGGTGCACATGTTCAAGCAGACGTCGCAGGACCGCGAGGGCATCGTGCGGTGCGTCCGATGCGGCGAGCCGCTCGAGGGGGCGGCCTTCGTGCGGAACCTGCAGGATACGATGGATGAGCTGGGTCTCAGGTACGCGGCGTTGGTCGAGACGTGCCCCCGCTGCAAGCGGGTGGAGCGTGGCCAGGCCTACCTGCGGCGCGTGAAGCGCGGGTTCTGAGATGTCGAGGGACCGCGCCGTCTATCCCGTGATCCCGCCGGGGGTCTCGGACTTCCGCGAGGCGGGGGTCGACGCCGCCGAGGAGTGGCGGGCGCTCGAGCGGGAGGGCGTGACGCTGGTCCCCACGCACTGTTGCTACTGCGGGGTGCAGTGCGGGATGTACCTGCGCGTCGACGGCGACGGGCGGGTCTTCGGCGTCGAGCCGAGCGATCACGACATCAACAAGGGGAAGCTCTGCCCCAAGGGCGTGACCGCCTACCAGCAGGTTAACCACCCGGACCGGCTCCTCTACCCGCTGGTGCGTGACCGACGTGGCGGCGAGCTCCGGCGCGCGAGCTGGGACGAGGCGCTCGACCGCGTCGCCTCCGAGATCCGGCGCATCCAGGACGCCTATGGGCGGGACGCGTTCGGCGTCTACTCGGGCTCGTCGCTCGTGACCGAGAACACGTACCTGATGGGCAAGTTCGCCCGCGTCGGCCTCCGCACGAGACACATCGACTACAACGGCCGGCTCTGCATGGTCAGCGCGGCCGCCGCGAACAAGAAGGCCTTCGGGATCGATCGCGCCGCCAACCCCTGGAGCGACATGTTCTCCACGCGCCTGATGCTGTTCGCGGGCGCGAACGTCGCGGAGTGCTTCCCGGTGATGTCCCACTACGTGTGGGGGGCCCGCGATCGCGGAGCGCAGATGATCGTGGTCGATCCGCGGGAGACGCCGCTCGCACGCACGGCGGAGCTCCACGTCCCGCTGCGGCCGGGGACCGACGCGGCGTTCTTCAACGCGGTGCTCCACGTGATCGAGCGGGAGGGGTGGCTGGACGGTCGGTTCATCGCGGAGCGGACCGTCGGCTGGGAGGACGTGCGCGACGTCGTGCGTGCCTGGGACCCGCCCCGAGCGGCCGCGATCTGCGGGATCGATCGCGAGCTGATCGAGCGCACCGCGCGGATGTGGGGGACCGCGGAGCGGGCGATGGCGTTCCACGCTCGAGGGATCGAGCACCAGATCCAGGGCGTCGAGAACGCGCTCAGCATCATCAACCTGGTGCTGGCGACGGGCCAGATCGGGGCCGCGGGCAAGGGCTACGGGACGATCACCGGCCAGGGCAACGGTCAGGGCGGTCGCGAGCACGGCCAGAAGGCCGACCAGCTCCCCGGGGCGCGCGACATCGAGAACCCCGAGCATCGCGCGTTCATCGCGGACCTCTGGGGGATAGACGAGCCAGACCTGCCGCACGCGGGGGTAAGCGCGGTGGAGCTCGTGCACCTGATGGAGACCGGGGAGATCCGCGGCTTCCTGGCCCTGTGCAACAACCCGTTCGTCTCGATGCCGAACAACCGGCGGATCGAGGCCTGCTACGAGCGGTTGGAGTTCCACGTCCAGCTCGACTTCTTCCTGTCCGAGACGGCGGCGCGTGCGGACGTGGTCCTGCCCAGCACGACCTGGGCCGAGGAGGGGGGGACGACGACGAACGCCGAGGGCCGGGTGATCCTGCGGCACAAGGCCGCGGAGCCGCCGGGCGAAGCCAGACCGGACTGGTGGATCATCGGGCGGATCGCCGAGCATCTGGGCGTCGGTGGGCCGTTCGCGTTCGACTCGACGGAGGCGATCTTCGAGGAGCTCCGGCGGGCGTCGAAGGGTGGGGTCGCCGACTACAGCGGGATCACGTACGACCGATTGGAGGAGACCGGCGGCCTGTTCTGGCCCGTACCGAGCGAGGACCATCCCGGCACGCCGCGCCTGTTCGAGGAGGGCTTCAACTTCCCGGACGGCCGCGCTCGGTTCAACGCCGTGGAGTGGCGCGAGCCCGCCGAGCCCGTGGACGACGAGTACCCGATCCGCCTCACGACCGGCCGCACCGTCGCGCATTTCCTGTCGGGGAACCAGACCCGCCGGATCGGCGCCCTCGTGGAGCAGACGCCCCGGCCGTGGGTCGAGGTCCACCCGTCGATGGGCTACGCGAACGGCGACCCGGTCCGCGTCGTCACGCGTCGGGGCGAGATCACCCTCCCGGCGCTCGTCACCGACACGATCCGCGAGGACACCGTGTTCGTGCCCTATCACTGGGCCGGCGCGACCGCGGCGAACCTGATGACGGTCGACGCCCTGCATCCGATCAGCCGGATCCCGGAGTACAAGGTGTGCGCGTGCCGGATCGAGCGGGGGATGGAGATCACGGCTTCCCCCGCCCCGCCGAACCCGCCGGGCTCCCCCGCCGACGAGGTCGCCGCCCGCACCACCGTCGATCTCCGGCAGCCCACCGCGCCGCAGGGAAGGGGGACGTCGGACGCATGATGGGCAAGACGCTCTTCATCGACCCTGGGCGCTGCATCGGGTGTCAGGCGTGCGTCGCGGCGTGCCGCGAGTGCGACTCGCACCGCGGGAGGTCGATGATCAGCCTCGACTACATCGACCAAGGCGAAACGGTCGCCTCGATGCCGACGGTCTGCATGCACTGCGAGGACCCGGTGGCGCCGTGCGCGGAGGTCTGTCCGACGGACGCGATCCTGGTCACCGCGGACGGCGTCGTCCACGAGGCGGCGAAGGAGCGGTGCATCGCGTGCGCGAACTGCGTGCACGCATGCCCGTTCGGCGTGCCGAAGCTCGATATGGAGGAGATGCTCCAGTACAAGTGCAACATGTGCTACGACCGATCCTCGGTCGGGCTCGCCCCGATGTGCGCGGCGGTGTGCCCGACCGGCGCGATCTTCTACGGCAGCATCGACGAGCTCCTGGCCGAACGGCCGAACGCTGCCGCCACGGACCTCACCGTCTTCGGCGAGCAGGTGATCCGCACGGGCGTGGCGGTCGTCGTGCCGCCCGGCTACGAGGAAGACGCGATCCCGGGGACCCCTTGACGTGGCCGAGGGCTCGCGGACGACGGGCGATGCGTTCGAACGGATCCGCTCTGACGCGCCCGTCACGCGCCGCGACTACCTCCGCATCCTGGTCACGATCTCGGGCGGCCTGGCGCTCGGGGCGGTCGCGGTCGCTGCCGGGGTGTTCCCCCGTCGTACCGGGACGGCGGGGCCGGTGCGCATCGCGGAGCGGATCGAGCCCGGAGACTCGTTGGCCTTCGCCTACCCCGGGCCGGAGGACCGCGCGATCGCGATGCGGCTGCCGAACGGGGTCCTCGTCGCGTACTCGTCGGTCTGCACGCACCTGTCGTGCGCGGTCCTGTGGGAGCGCGATCGCGACGAGCTGCTCTGTCCCTGTCACGACGGGCGATTCTCGGCGGTGAGTGGGGCGGTCCTCTCGGGCCCGCCTCCCCGGCCGTTGCCGGTGATCCAGCTCGAGGAGCGGCAGGACGGGGTGTACGCGGTGGGGGCGGTCGTGCGATGAGCCGGACGCCGCCTCCGCCGCTCAGGCTGGGCGCCTCGGGCCCCGGACCCGGGGCGGGAGCGGACCGCGATCCCGAGCGGACATCGATCGTGGTGACGCGGATCGCGCTGGTCGCGACGATCGTCGTCGGCCAGCTCTGGGCGCTGGCCGTCGCGC
>DATBLY010000028.1:0-7116 GCA_036555125.1 Actinomycetota bacterium
GCAGGTCGAGCCCGCGCAGGACCTCGAGCTCGCCGAAGGACTTGTGCAACCCCTCGATCGCGATCGCGTCGGTCACGCCACGCGCCCCGCCTCGCGCCGCTTCCGGTCGCGCGCGATCAGCCAGTCCACGAACCGCGCTTCCGGGATCGTGATCACGATGTAGATCAAGGCGAGCGCGACGTACGGCGTGAAGTTGAAGTCGGCCGCCGTGATGATCTGCGCCTGCCGCAGCGCCTCCGTATAGCCCAGGAAGGCGACCAGGGCGGAGTCCTTCTGGAGCCCGATGAAGTCGTTCAGCAGCGGGGGGATCACGCGCCGGACCGCCTGCGGGAGCACGACGGTCCGCATCGCCTGGCCCCGCGACAGCCCGAGCGAACGAGCGGCCGCAACCTGGCTCGGGTGGACCGAATCGATCCCAGCCCGGTAGACCTCGGCGACGTAGGCCGAGTAGACGAGCGTGAGCGCGATGATCGCCCAGAACACGTCCGAGTCGGGCACGCCCTGGAGCTGGAGCGCCGGCATCCCGAAGCCCAGCAGGGCGATCACCAGGATCGTCGGGATCGCGCGGAAGAGATCGGTGTAGGCGGCGGCGAGGACGCGCAGCGGCGCGAAGACGGGGCCGGGCAGGCTCCGCATCACGGCCAGCAGCAGGGCGAGGAGCAGGACCAGCACCTCGGCCACGCAGAAGATGAAGACGTTGCGCCAGAACTTCGACAGGACCTCGGGGAAGCTCTCCCGGAACTCCTGGCCGTTGAAGAACAACTGCTTGATCTGCGGCCAGCCCGGCGAGCGGACGATCAGGATCGCGGCGACCGTGAAGAACACGACCGTGCTGACGACCGCGATCGTGACGCTCCGCGCGCCCTCGCGACGCGCACCACCACCGAGGATCCGCGACCGGCGATCGCCCGGCGGGACCGGCTCGCGAGGATCGGGTCCGGGCTGACCAGGCGGGTCGCAGAGCTCGGGCGCTCCGCCCGATCCCCCACCGCTCATGGCACCCGGGACCTCCGGGTCAGCTCGAGATGACCGGCGCCGACGCCTTGTCCGAGAGCCACTCCTGCTGGATCGCGGCCAGCGTGCCGTCGTCCTTCAGGGCCTGCAGCGCCGTGTTCACGCACGCCACGAGCGGGTTGCCCTTCGAGAACGCGAGCGCGAAGTACTCCTGCTGCCCGACGGTGGGGAACTGCCCGACGATGATCCCCTTCGGGATCTGGACCGCCGTGATGAAGAACGCCGTCGGCAGGTCGACGACGATGCCGTCGAGCTGACCGTTCTTCAGGTCCTGCACCGCCCCGTTCAGGTCGTCGTAGACGGCCGGCTCCACGTTGGGCTGGATGTTGTCGACGATGTAGTCGTAGCTCGTCGTCCCGATCGGCGCCCCCAAGCGCGCCTCGCTGAGATCCGCGAACGAGGTCGCTCCCTCGATCGAGGACCCCTTCACCGACACGAGCGCCTGGTTCACGTCGTAGTAGCTGTCGCTGAAGTCGACCGACTGCGCCCGCTTCTCCGAGTACGAGATCTGCTGCAGGACGAAGTCGAAGTCCTTCGGCCCCGGCGCGAACGACTTGTTGAAGGGCACCTCGACGAAGGCGACCTGCTCGGTCGTGAAGCCCATCTGCTGCGCGAGCGCCCCGACGACCGCGCCCTCGAAGCCCTGGAGCTCGTACGGATCGTTGATCTTCCAGTCGGGGTTCGCGTCGGACTCGCCGCCCCCCCACCACGGTGGGTACGCGGGGTTGCCGGTCCCGACCGTGAGGGTGCCGGCGGTGACGAGGTCGAGCTGGTCCGTCGCGCAGGGATCGGCGGACGGCGAACCGGTCGCGCCGGTAGCGGTGGCACCGGTCGCGCTGGCGCCGCTGGCGCCCGTCCCCTCGTCCTCCGGGGCACACGCGACGGCCACCACAGCCAGGATCGCCAACCCCACGAAGATCTTGCGCATCGACCGAACCCCCTCGTTCACCTGCGCGGATGCCGCCCCGAGGCCGGGAGCCTAGCACAGGGGTTCAGCGCGCCCGCCTCCGGAGCGACGCGGGCACCGTGGCTCAGCGGCGCGGCTCCCACGAGAAGAAGCGGGCCGCGAGGATCAACCCGAGGATGCCCCATGCGGCGATGACCAGCACGTCGCTCCATTGGAAGTCGAACGGGTGGATCGTCACGCCGCCGCGCGTGAGCGTGACGTCGCTGAGGTAGGCGTCCCGCATCGCCTCCGCGAAGTGCTTCACGGGGAACAGGTCGCCGATGATCCGCAACCAGTCGGGCGTCTCGTCCGTGATCGGGATGAAGATGCCCGAGATGAACAGCAACGGCAGGATCGAGGCGTTGACGATCGGCGGGGCCGCATCGGCGTTCGGGATCGCCGCGGTCAACGCCAGGGCGAGCGCCGCGAACGACAGCGAACCCACCAGGAACGTCGTGACGAACTGGATCAGCGCCAGGCCCGTCGGCCACGTCCCGTCGTAGAAGGCCCAGCCGAACGCCAGCGTGATGATCACGAGCAGCGCTCCGACGATCATCGAGTGGATCACCCGTGCCGAGAGGTACGAGCGACCCGGGAGCGGCGTGCCGCGGATCCGCTTCAGGATGCCGGCATCGCGGTTGAAGCACACGCTGATCGCGATGTTCGTGTAGCAGGCGGAGATCACGCCGAACGTCGCCATCGCCACGACGTAATACGTGGATTGCTTCAGGTCCATCCCCCGGATCGGGACCTCGCCGTTGCCGAGGAGCGCCGTGAAGATCACGAGGAACATCAGGGGGAACGCGAACGTGAAGAACGCCGACGCCGGGTTGCGCCAGAAGGCCTTGTTCGTGAACCGGACCTGCCGGAGCGTGAGGCCGGAGGCGCTCAATCGGTCCCCTCCTCCCCGCCCGTGTACTCGACGTAGACGTCCTCGAGGCTCGGCCGGCTCACCTCCAGGCTCTCCAGGGACGCGCCATGGTCGAGGGCCCATCCGGTCAGCTCGTGCAGGACCCGACCCGGATCCTCCGCACGGATCTCGACCGTGCCGTTCCCGGCCGGCACCTGCCCGAGCGGCGGCAGGTCGACGTCCGCGGGCGGCCGGAACCGGATCCTCGAGCGCATGGTGTCGCGCCCGGCGATCGTGTCGGGCGCGCCTTCGACGACGATCCGCCCTTTCGCGATGATCGCCACGCGGTCGGCCAGGTACTGCGCCTCGTCCATGAAGTGCGTCGTCAGGAAGACCGTCTTGCCGAGCGCCGTCAGGTTCTTCACGATCTCCCACGCGTTGCGGCGCGCGTTCGGGTCGAACCCCGTGGTCGGCTCGTCGAGGAACAGGAGCTCGGGGTCACCCGCCAGGGCGACGGCCACGTCGAGCCGGCGCTGCTGGCCGCCCGACAGCTTGAGCACGCGGGTCCGGCGCTTCTCCGCCAGGCCGACCAGGTCGATCACCTCGTCGACGTCGCGGGGTGACGGGTAGTACCCGGCGTAGAGCTCGATCGTCTCGTGCACGGTCAGGAACGGATCGATCCCCGTCGATTGCAGGACGATCCCGATCCGCTCCTTCATCGCGCGGCTGCCGTGGGCCGGATCCTCGCCGAGCACCATCGCCTCGCCGGCGGTCCGTTGCCGGTAGCCCTCGAGGATCTCGGTCGTCGTAGTCTTGCCGGCCCCGTTCGGCCCGAGCAACGCGAACACCTCGCCCCGGTCGACGTGCAGGTCGATCCCCGCCACGGCCTCCACGTCGCCGTACGCCTTCCGCAAGCCGCGCACCTCGATCACGCGCTCGCCGCTCCCGCTCACAGCGGCCTCCGCCCCGAGAACCCCGACGTGACCTCGTGGTACCAGGCCACGCGCTCCTCCCCCAGGCGCCAACACAGGTAGACCGTCCGACCCTCGCGATCGGCCGGGAAATCAACCAGGCCGGTCTCCGGGTCCTTCAGCAGGATCCCCCGTTCGGCCAGGTAGACGACCTCGGCCTTCAACACCTGCTGGGCCTCGAACCACTCGCTGCCCGCCACGCCGCCGCCGTCGGTGGCCACGGCCTCCTTGATCCGGGTGCTCGAGTCGATCAGGCGCCGCCGCGCGTCCCGGAGCCGCGGGAGCCGCTCACGGAGCTCGTCGAGCTCGGCGTCGGCCTCGGCCACGGTGAACGAGCGCTCCTCGCTCATGCGACCTCCAGCAGCGCGGGCAGGTCGCGCAGGTCGGACACGCGAGGGCCCGGGTGCTCGGGATGGCGGTCGCGGCGATCGACCAGGACCGCGAACATCCCGAGCGCCTCCGGGGGGTCCACGTCGAACTCCGGGTTGTCGCCCACGTACACGGCCTCGGAGGCGTCGACGCCCGCCCGCGCGAGCGCGAGCTCGAAGAGTCGCGGATCGGGCTTCTCGATCCCCTCGATCCCGCTGATCGCGCGGACGGGGAGCAGGTCGGCCACGCCCTCGGACGCCAGGAGATCCTCGAGCCACGGTTCGTAGTTCGACACGACCCCGAGCGTGGTTCCCGTCGTGGACAGCGCGTCCAGGGCCGGCACCACGTCGTCGAACACCCCGTAGTTCGCGAGGTCCGTGAAGCCGCGGTACAGCCGGTCGCGGAGCCCGTCGCGGGACGGAAGCCCCAGGTCGACGATCATCCGCTCGTAGATCTCGGTCCAGAAGCGACGCGAGCGCTCGGGGCTCGTGGTCCACCGCTCGTCCCGCGCAGCCGCCTCGCTGAACCGCTCGAGCACCACCGCCGAGGCCGCGATCACGGCCTCCGGCTCGCATCGGTGCCCGGCTTCGGCGACGATCCGGACGAACACCTCCGGGAACGACGGAACGGGGTGCACGAGGGTCTCCCCGGCATCGAAGAGCACGGCTCGGAACCTCACCGCCGAAGGATACCGACGCTGCCCCTCAGCGGTGCTTCGAGCGCGCAACGAGCGCGTCCCACGCCGCATCCACGGCGCGCGCGAGGTCGGCCGGGCCCCCCGTGTTGTCGATCACGAGGTCCGCCACCGCGGCCCGCTCGGCGTCCCCCACCTGGGCTGCGATCCGGGCGCGCACCTCTGCCTCGTCCGACCCTCGTTCCGCCACGACCCGAGCGACACGGACCTCCTCCGGTGCCGACACCGCGATCACGACGTCGAACGCCGGGGCCAACCCGCGCTCGACCAGCAACGGCACGGCGTACACGACGACGCGGTCGGTCCCGCGCTGGCGCTCGACCTCCTCGGCGAAGCGCCGCGCCACCTCGGGATGGACGATCCCCTCGAGCGCCCGGCGTCGCTCCGCGTCCTCGAACACGATCCGGGCGAGGGCGTCGCGATCCAGCGATCCCTCGGCGGTCACGACCCCCGGCCCGAACGTCTCGACGACCCGGTCGAACCCCGGCGTGCCGGGTTCGACCACGTCCCGGGCGAGCCGGTCCGCCTCGATCACCACGGCGCCCCGCTCCGCGAGCAGGCGTCCCACCGTCGACTTGCCCGATCCGATCCCGCCGGTCAGGCCGACGAGCAACATCCCCGGCGCCTGCGTCCTCGGATCCCGGCCGCTACTCCGACCGGCCCTCGCGGCGCTTGAGGTCCTCGAGGATCGCCTCGAGCGAGACCTCGGCGTCGGCGGGCGCCCCCTCGGCGGGCGCCTCGGCCGGAGCGGCCTCCGGGGCCGGCTCCTCCGCCGTCTCGTCGGCCACCGGGGCCTCGGCGTCGGCGGGCGCTTCGGACGGCTCCTCCGGCATCGCCTCGACCACCGGGGCGTCCGCGGCCGCCGCCTCGGCCTCGGCCACCGCGTCGACGATCTCCTGCGGGATCGCCACCCCGGCCGGCGCCATCTCCGGCGCTGCCTCGACCGCGGGTGGCGCTTCCTCGACCTGGATCTCGGGTTGGCGCGGCTTCTCGGTGACCTGACGCATCGACAGGCTCACGCGGCGACGCTGCACGTCGACATCGATCACCTTCGCCGTGACGGTGTCCCCGACCGACAGCACCGACTCGGGCGTGTCGACGTGCTCGTGCGAGAGCTCCGAGATGTGGACGAGGCCCTCGATCCCCGGTGCGACGCGCACGAACGCCCCGAACGGCACGAGCTTCGTCACCTGCCCCTCGATCACGGAGCCGGCGGTGGACGTGCGCTCGAACTCCTTCCAGGGGTCCTCCTGCGTCGCCTTGAGCGAGAGGGACACACGCTCGCGCTCGAGGTCGACGTCGAGCACCTCGACCTCGACCTCCTGGCCGACCGTGACGACCTCGCTGGGGTGGTCGACGTGCTTCCAGGACAGCTCGGACACGTGCACGAGGCCGTCCACGCCGCCGAGATCGACGAAGGCGCCGAAGTTCACGATCGAGCTGACCGTGCCCTTGCGGCGCTCGCCCTTCTGCAGGCCCTCGAGGAACTTCTTGCGCCCCTCGGACTGCGACTCCTCGAGGAAGGCCCGGCGCGACAGCACGACGTTGTTCCGGTTGCGGTCGAGCTCGATGATCTTCGCCTCGAGCTCCTGCCCGACGAACGGGTGCAGGTCGCGGACGCGGCGGAGGTCGACGAGCGAGGCGGGCAGGAACCCACGAAGGCCGATGTCCAGGATCAGGCCGCCCTTGACGACCTCGATCACGGGGCCCTTGATCGGCTCCCCGGACTTCATGATCTCCTCGATCCGGCCCCACGCACGCTCGTACTGCGCGCGCTTCTTGGACAGGATCAGCCGGCCCTCCTTGTCCTCCTTCTGGAGCACGAGGGCCTCGATGCGGTCGCCGACGTGAACGACCTCGTTCGGGTCGACATCGTGACGGATCGACAGCTCCTTGCTGGGGATCACGCCCTCGGACTTGTAGCCGATGTCCAGGAGCACCTCGTCGCGGTCGATCTTGACGACCTCGCCCTCGACGATGTCCCCGTCGTTGAAGTCCCGGAAGCTCGCCTCCATCGCCGCGATCAGTTCCTCGGGCGTGAGGTCGCGCTCCGTCGTCGCCACGGCGGCCGGCGCGGGCGTGGTTGCCTCCGGCGCGGGCGTGGTGGCCTCCGGCGCCGCGGCCTCGGGCACGGCGACGGCTGCTTCGGTGGCGGTCTCTACGGCAGCGTCGTCCGCTCCCGCCGTTCCCTGGGTCTCTATCGGAACCATCTCCTTCCGCGCGGGGCGCGCACCATGCTCGGCGGGTTGGGATTGGCCGTGGTGCGGGTGCG
>DATBLY010000029.1:0-25805 GCA_036555125.1 Actinomycetota bacterium
CGCCGGCCGGCCCGTACCGGCTCCAGGCCGCGATCGCGGCGATCCACGCCGGCGCCCCCCGGCCGGAGGACACGGACTGGGCGGCGA
Source organism: Actinomycetota bacterium (assembly GCA_036555125.1). Taxonomy (GTDB): domain Bacteria; phylum Actinomycetota; class UBA4738; order UBA4738; family HRBIN12; genus DATBLY01. Next base: position 88 of record DATBLY010000029.1, read on the forward strand.
TCGCCGGCCTCTACGGCCGGCTGGCGGCGATCGCGCCGTCGCCGGTCGTCGACCTGAACCGGGCGGTGGCGGTGGCGATGGCCGACGGGCCCGCCGCGGGGCTCCGCCTGATCGACGAGCTGAAGCCGCAGCTCGCCACCTACCACCTGTTCCATTCGGCGCGCGCCGACCTGCTGCGCCGGCTCGACCGTCCCGTCGAGGCGGCGGACGCCTACCGCCGTGCCCTGGAGCTCGTCTCGAACCCGCGCGAGCGCGCATTCCTGGAGGGCCGGCTCGCCTCGGTGAGCTGACCGATCGATCGGGCCTCGTTCGAAGGGCGTAGGCCGCGGCGGCGCCATCTCTGCCCTCCTGACCGTCGACGCCGTCGCCCGGCCGGCCGATAACCGTCTGGTGGACGACGGACGGTCCCCGCACGACGACCTCTGGAACGCACGACCGGTGCTCGCGTGGACGATCCGGGCCTTCGCGGTCCTGGTCCCGATCCTGCTCTCGCTGGCGCTGACGACGGTGCTCCGGCGGGTCGTCTCGACGCCGGACGAGACCTGGGCCCGCTGGGTCTGGGCCGGCGCCCTGCTGCTGACCGCCGTGACCACGGCGATCGTGGTCGAGCGGCTGGCCCGGCGCCTGATGCCGCTCGTGACCCTGCTCAAGCTCGCGATGCTGTTCCCCGACCGTGCGCCGTCGCGGTTCGCGATCGCGCGGGCCGCCGGCAGCGTCAAGAAGCTCGAGGCACAGCTGGCGGACGGGCACGGAGACGAGGCATGGACCGCGGCGAAGATCCTCTCCCTGTGCGTCGCCCTCCGCTCGCACGACCGGCGCACCCGGGGCCATGCCGAGCGCGTGCGCGTCTTCACCGATCTGCTGGGCGAGGAGCTCGAGCTCCCGTCGGCCGATCGGTACCGGCTGCGATGGGCGGCGCTCCTGCACGACATCGGCAAGCTCACCGTCTCCGCGAGGATCCTGAACAAGCCGGGCGCGCTCGACGCGCGCGAGTGGGACCAGATCAAGGCCCACCCGGAGCACGGTGCGCGGATCGCCGGGCCGTTGCTCGCCTGGCTCGGTCCCTGGGGCGACGCGATCGTCGAGCACCACGAGCGCTTCGACGGGAAGGGATACCCCGCCGGGATCGGAGGTCATCGGATCTCGCTCGCCGGGCGGATCGTGGCCGTGGCCGACTGCTACGACACGATGACGGCCGCTCGCTCCTACAAGAAGCCGATGGCCGTGTGGGCCGCTCGGCGCGAGCTGGCCGACTGCGCCGGAGGTCAGTTCGACCCGGAGATCGTCCGCGCGTTCCTGAGCATCTCGATGCCCAAGCTGCTCTGGCGGACGGGGCCGCTCTCGTTCGCGATCCAGCTGCCCTTCATGTGGCGGCTCCAGGAGGTCGGGCTCCAGTCCGTGACCGCCGTGACCCAGGGCGCGACGGTGGCGACCGTGGCCGCGGGCGTCACCGCCCTCGCCGCGGTGGGACCGGTGGACGCGATCGGGCATCACCAGGGACCCGTCCGGGACCGCGCCGCCGCGGCGGCCGCGATCTCGACCGACGCCCCGGGTGGATCGAGCGGCTCCGAGCCGGCGCCCCCGGCGCCGCTGCCGAGCACGACGCCCGCACCAGGGCCCGAGCCGAGCCCGGCGCCCGGCGATCCGCTCCCGTCGCCGTCGCCGACCGGGACGCCCTCCCCCACCGGCAGCCCACGGCCGTCCGGGACGCCGTCACCCGAGCCCTCCCCGACCCGGACGCCGGAGCCGTCTCCGACGCGCTCGCCGGAGGTTCCGCTCCCGACCCCCTCGATCCCGCCGCTGCCGCTCCCGACCCTTTCGCCCCTTCCGCTCCCGACGCTGTCGCCGCTGCCGCTCCCGCTACCGACACGATCGCCGCTCGCCCCCGGCGTGAGCGACACGCCGGATGAGGCCGGGGACGTCGGAACCGAGTTCGCCGACCACCGGCAGCTCTGACGCCGGCACCCGACGGCGACACCGTAGGAACGCTCGTCTAGCATCCTGCGGGCGATGCTCTTCCCCACCGTCGACTTCGCGCTCTTCTTCTGCCTGGTCTTCCTGGGCCATTGGCTGCTGAACCCGCGCCCCCTGCCCTGGAAGCTCTTCATGATCGGCGCGAGCTACGTCTTCTATGCCTGGTGGGACTGGCACTTCGTGTGGCTCCTGGCGGGCGTGAGCGCGCTTGCCCAGCTCGGAGGCCTGGCCGTCGCGCGCCAGACGGATCCGCGCCGCAGGCGGTGGGCGACCGGCATCGCCGTCGTGGCGCTGCTGCTGCCCCTCGCGTACTTCAAGTACTACGGCTTCTTCGTCCTGAACGTGACGAACGCGCTCGGCGAGCTCGGGATCCACGCCGGCCTGCCGCTGATCCAGGTGATCCTGCCGATCGGCGTCAGCTTCTACACGTTCATGGCGATCGCGTACGTCGTCGACATCGAGCGCGGCGACACGACCCCCGCGAGCTGGATCGACGTGTTCCTGTACCTGTCGTTCTTCCCCCACCTGGTCGCCGGACCGATCGTCCGCCCGAACGAGCTGATCCCGCAGCTCGACGTGCGCCGCGACCCGCGCCACATCGACGTCGCGAAGGCCGGGTGGCTGATCTTCGGCGGGCTGTTCAAGAAGGTCGTGATCTCGAGCTTCCTCGCGACCGCGATCGTCGACCCGGTCTTCGGCGACCCGGCGCGGCACAGCGCGATCGAGGCGATCGTCGCGGTCTGGGCGTACGCGATCGTGATCTACGCCGACTTCAGCGGCTACACGGACATCGCGATCGGGGCCGCCCTGCTGCTGGGGTTCCGGTTCCCGCAGAACTTCGAGCGACCCTACAGCGCTGTCTCGATCCAGGAGTTCTGGCGCCGGTGGCACATGACCCTGTCGCGATGGCTCCGCGACTACCTGTACATCCCGCTCGGCGGGAACCGGCGCGGGACCACGCGGACCTACGTGAACCTGATGCTGACGATGCTGCTCGGGGGTCTGTGGCACGGGGCCGCGTGGACGTTCGTGATCTGGGGCGCGTATCACGGGGTGCTGCTCTCGGTGCACCACTACCGCGAAGGGCGGCGTGCCGAGCGAGGAGCCGACGAGCCCGCCCGGCCTGGGCTCGTGTGGGGCCAGCGGTTCGTCACCTTCCAGCTCGTGTGCCTGGGGTGGGTGTTCTTCCGATCGGATTCGCTCGCGACGGCCCTGGAGCTGCTCGGCCGCCTGCTGTGGGGATGGGGCACGCCGACCGAGCTGGTCACCCCCCTGGTCTTGGCCACGATCGCGCTGATGCTCGTGACCCAGCTCTGGCCGCGCGCCTTCGCCGAGCACCTGCAGGAGCGCGTGGCCGCGCTCGGCCCCGTTAGCCTGGGGGCCGTCGGGGCCGTGTCGCTCTTCGTCATCACCACGCTCGGGCCGCAGGGCGTGGCCCCCTTCATCTACTTCCAGTTCTGAGGGGACGCGCGATGGGACGGACGTCGGGGAACGAGCCGCGAGCGGCGGCGGGGCCGGAGCGGCACCGCCGTCCGGAGCGCCGTTCGATGCCGGCCGGGCGGGTCCTGCTCGCGATGCTCATCTGCCTGGGCCTGTGGACGTTGCTGGTCTCGCCGAGCCTGAAGCGGTCGGCCGAGGCGTCGCCCGAAGGCACCCGGCGCTCCGTCTCGCTCGCGGTCCTCGGCCCCGTCTCCGCGATCTCGGAGGCGCTGCGGGTGAGCGTCGTGACCGACGCGGTGGTGCGCGCGCTCGGCCGCGAGGACCCGGAGGTGCCCGGGATCGGGATCGTCGAGCCGCCCGAGCCGATCCCGACCGTCCCGGGCGACGCCGCCGAGGGTCCGAACCAGGGGGATCCGAAGCCGACCGGCCCGATCCGGGTCCCGACGTCGAGGAAGAAGCTCCGCGTCGTGGTCGTCGGAGATTCCCTGGCGTCGGGGCTGGGGACCTACCTGGAGCGCGTGATGAAGCCGTCCCTCGTGCGCGTCTCGCGGCAGGGGCAGATCTCCACCGGGCTCTCGCGCCCGGACTACTTCAACTGGCCGGCGACGATGCGGCTGATCGTGGACCGGTTCAAGCCCGATCTCGTCGTGGTGATGCTCGGCGAGAACGACAGCCAGTCGCTGCGGTCGCCGCAGGGACCCATCACGATGCCGATCGGGACGTTCGACTGGGCGGACGCCTACGAGGAGCGGGTCCGCGACTTCGCGCACATCGCGACGTCCGGAGGGTCGCGGGTGGTATGGGTCGGCCTCCCCGTGATCCGCGACCAGGCGCGCTGGGAGATCCTGAAGCGCCTGAACGGGATCTACGACGACGTCGCGGCGGACGAGGCCGACGTCGCGTTCCTCGACACGTGGGGACGGTTCTCGACGCCGTCGGGCGGCTACACGGCGTACCTGCACGACGGCAACAAGGTGATCGAGATCCGCTCCCCGGACGGCTTGCACTTCACGCCAACGGGCTACGAGCTCCTCGCCCGCGCCGCGATGGAGCTCGCGATGCAGGAGTTCCAGCTCGCCGACAAGACGATCGCCGACTGACGGCGGGGGGTCTCCCGCTCAGACCTGGATCGGCACCTCCGGGAGCTCCGCCAGCGCGGCCTCCTCGTCCGCCGGCTCGAACTCCACCTCCGGCAGTCGGCCGTTCAGGTAGTCGTCGTAGGCCTGCATGTCGAAGTGCCCGTGGCCGCAGAGGTTGAACAGGATCACGCGCTCCTCGCCGGCCTCCTTCGCCGCGAGCGCCTCGTCGATCGTCGCCTTGATCGCGTGCGCCGGCTCGGGCGCCGGGATGATCCCCTGGGCCTTCGCGAACAGCACGGCCGCCTCGAAGATCTGGTTCTGCGTGAACGCCTTCGCCTCCATGTAGCCGTCGCGGACCAGGAGCGAGAGCGACGGCGCGTCGCCGTGGTAACGCAGTCCGCCGGCGTGCACCGGAGCCGGCACGAACCCGTGTCCGAGCGTGTACATCGGGACGATCGGTCCCATCCCGACCGTGTCGCCGAAGTCGTAGGCGAACCGGCCCTTCGTGAGCGTGGGGCAGGCTGCGGGCTCCGCCGCGACGAACCGCAGGTCGGGCTTCGTGCCGCGGAGCTTCTCGGCCATGAACGGGTAGGAGAGGCCTGCGTAGTTCGAACCGCCGCCGACGCAGCCGATGATCACGTCCGGCTCCTCACCGGTGAGCTCCATCTGCCGCTGGGCCTCGAGCCCGATCACCGACTGGTGCAGCAGCACGTGTCCCAACACGCTCCCGAGCGCATAGTTCGTGTCCTCGTGCGTGGCCGCGTCCTCGACCGCCTCGCTGATCGCGATCCCGAGGGAGCCGGTGGAGTCTGGGTGCTCGCCCAGGATCGCCTTCCCGGCGTTCGTCTGCGACGAGGGCGAGGCGATCACGTCGGCACCGAACGTCTCCATGAACACGCGCCGGTACGGCTTCTGCTCGTACGACGCCTTCACCATGTAGACCGTGCACTCCAGGCCGAAGAAGTTGCAGGCCATCGCCATCGACGAGCCCCACTGGCCGGCGCCGGTCTCGGTGGCGATCCGCCGGATCCCCGCCTCCTTGTTGTAGTAGGCCTGCGGGACCGCGGTGTTCGGCTTGTGCGACCCGGCGGGCGAGACGCCCTCGTACTTGAAGTAGATGTGCGCGGGCGTGTCCAGCGCCCGCTCGAGCCGCGTGGCGCGGTACAGCGGCGTCGTCCTCCAGAGGCGGTAGATGTCCAGGACCGGACCGGGGATGTCGATCCACTGATCGGTCGAGACCTCCTGACCGATCAGCGACATCGGGAACAGCGGCGCCAGGTCGTCGGGGCCGAGCGGCTCCTTCGTCATCGGGTTCAGCGGCGGGAGCGGCGCGATCTTCTGCACCAGGTCCGGCATCAGGTTGAACCACGCGGTGGGCAGGTCGTCGGGGCCGAGGTCGAAGCGGGTGCGCGCGTCGGTCATGGGGAACCGCCTCCTGCGTGGTCGTCGGGGCCGCGAGCCTACCGGGAGACGCCATCGGGACGCTAGCCCACGCGCGCGACCGATCCCGACGGCGACGCCTGTGGGACCATCGAGCGCGGATGAGGAACCTGGAGCCTCCGCCGGGCGTCGGAGGGCCGGGGCGCATCGTCCCCGGAGCCACCGGATCGACCCCGAGGAGGCCGCATGTCACGAACCCGTCGCTGGATCCCCTTGCCCGTCGCGCTGATCGCCCTCGCGACGCTGCTCACGCCCGGCGGCGCCCCCGCGCGGGCGGCGACCCCCCGCCCCACCCTTCGGCTGCTCACCGCCGACCCCACCGTGACGATCGTCCGCTACGGCAACCGGGCGTGGCTCGACGCCGGGATCTACGTCGCGGCGACGGGCGGTCCGTTCGAGATCCGGATCCAGCGGCCCGACTACGACCATCCGATGGAGGTGACGCAGCACGTCGGCGGCGGCGGCGACGTCGCCCTTCCGGCCGGGCTCGCCCGGAGCCTGGTGGGCCTGCGGCGGTTCATCCATCTCACGATCACCGACCCGCACGGGAAGGTCGTGCTCGATCGGTACCACGCGTTCTGCCCGACGAGCGAGGTCCGCGTGAACGACGAGGGCCCGCAGGCGGCCACCTACATGGGGTACTGCTACGGCTCGCCCTTCACGCTGGGCACGGTCTGGGGCATCGACGAGGGATGGGCGACGAACGCGACCGCGTACTACGGCGACCCGATCAAGGGGCCCGACGGCGAGTACACGGTGCGCGTCTCGATCCCCGAGCGGTACGCGACGATGCTCGACATCCCGGCCGCCGACGCCGCGGCCACCGTGCGGGTGAAGGTGATCACCCGGGGTGGTGGCGGAGGCGGGGGCTGTCCCCCGCGCTGCGAGGGCGATGGCCCGCACCACCCGAGCGGCCGGGTCACGCCCGCGGACGCCGTGCCGACGCTGCCGGACCCCCCGGCGAACGTCCTGCCCGACCTGGTGGCCCTGCCCGCGTGGAGCATCGTCGTCGAGCACCGGCGGCAGGGGGACTTCCTCGACTTCGGGGCGACCGTGTGGAACGCGGGCCCGGCGCCGATGGTGGTGGAGGGCTTCCGCCGCTCGGGCGAGGAGACGATGGACGCGTATGAGTACTTCATGGACGCGTCCGGACACGTCGTCGGCAAGGCGTCCGCCGGCGACATGATGTGGGACCGGCGCAAGGGTCACCAGCACTGGCACTTCATGCAGTTCGCACGCTACGCGCTGCTCGACGAGACGCGGACGACGACGATCGTGAGCCGGAAGGAGGCGTTCTGCCTCGCCCCCACCGACGCGATCGACCTGCTGACCCCCGGGGCCGTGTGGAACCCGGGCGCGATCGGGCTCGGCGGCTCGAACTGCGGCTCGGGGCCTGGCGCGCTGTGGGTCCGCGAGGTCCTGCCGGCCGGCTGGGGCGACACCTACTTCCAGGGGCTGCCCGGCCAGTCGTTCAACATCACCGACCTGCCGAACGGCACCTACTACATCGCCGTCGAGGCGAACCCGCTCGGGCTGCTGCACGAGGGACGGACCGACAACGATGTCGAGCTCCGCGAGATCGAGCTCGGCGGGACCCCGGGCAACCGGACCGTGACGGTCCCCCCCTGGCACGGGATCGACACGGAGGGCACCGGCGGCGGGGACGGGCAGCCGGTGCCGACACCCGTCCCGTAGACCGCGCCGTGCCTAGGCAGACCCGGGAGGTCGGGGTCTACGGCCGGTCCTCGACCGACACGTGCCAGCGCCGAGGCGCGATCAGCGCCTCGGCGCTCGCCGGACCCCAGGTCCCGGGCCCGTACGGCTCGGGGACGCCGGGCAGGTCCAGCACGGGCTGGAGCAGCTCCCAGGCGCGCTCGACCCCGTCCTCGCGCAGGAAGAGCGTGTGGTCGCCCTCCATCGCCCCGAGCAACAGCGTCTCGTAGGCGTCGCCGAGGCGATGTGCGGGGAACTCGCGGTCGTAGTCGAAGTCCATCGTGACCCGTCCGAGCTCGAGCCCGGGCCCCGGTCGCTTCGCGTTCAGCGCGAGCGTCATCCCCTCGTCCGGCTGGATCCGGATCGTCAGGTGGTCGCGCATCGGGAGATCCATGTCGCTGCCCTTGAACACGTTGAACGGCACCTTGCGGAACTTGAGGGTGATCTCGGTCGCCTTCTGGGCCAGGCGCTTGCCGGTCCTCAGGTAGAAGGGGACGCCCGCCCACCGCCAGTTGTCGAGCTCGATCTCCATCGCCGCGAAGGTCTCGACCGCGGATCCGTCCGAGACCCCCTCCTCCGATCGGTATCCCTCGTACTGACCCCGGACGACGCGGCGCGGGTCGCACAGGTTCGTGGAGCGCAGGACCTTCACCGTCTCATCGCGCAGGCGGTTCGGCTCGAACGAGACCGGCGGCTCCATCGCCAGGAAGGTCATCATCTGGAACAGGTGGGTCGAGATCAGGTCCCGGATCGCACCGGTCTGCTCGTAGAACACGCCGCGCCCCGCGATCCCGATCGACTCCGCCGCCGTGATCTGCACGTGATCGATATACCGCCGGTTCCAGACGGGCTCGAAGAGCCCGTTCGCGAACCGGAACGCGAGGATGTTCTGGACGGTCTCCTTGCCCAGGTAGTGGTCGATCCGGAACACCTGCGACTCGTCGAACACCTCGTGGACGATCTCGTTCAGGTGGCGGGCGCTCTGCAGGTCGTGTCCGAAGGGCTTCTCGAACACGATCCGGGAGGCGGGGGCGAGGCCCGACTCGCCGATCCGCTGGACGATGTCGGGGTAGGCGGCCTCGGGGGTGGCGGCGTAGAAGAAGCGGTTGCCCTGGGTGCCGTGCGCGTCGTCGACCTCGCGGAGCTCCTCGACGATGTGGTCCATCGCGCCGCGGTCCGAGAACTCGCCGGGCACGTAGCGCAGGTGCTTCGCGAAGTCCGACCAGACCTCGCCGGCCGGCGTGTGCCGGCCGTGCTGGAGCACCGCGTCGTGCGCCATCTCCCGGAACTCGTCGTCGGTGAGCACCGTCCGCGCGTAACCGACGATCGCGAACCGCTCGGGCAGGAGGCCCCCCAGGTACAGGTGGAAGAACGCCGGCAACAGCTTCCGCTGGGTGAGATCGCCCGACGCGCCGAAGATCACGATCGCCTGCGGCGACGCGGAACGGGGCCGGCGCGACACCAGGGTCAGCCCCCGTCGTTGTGGATCGCGTGTCCGCCGAACTCGTTGCGGAGCGCGGCGATCACCTTCGCGCTGAACGACACGTCCTGGCGGGAGGCATACCGTGCGAACAGCGCGAGCGCCGTGATGGGGGCAGGGACGTCCTCGTCCATCGCCGCCTGCAGCGCCCAGCGGCCCTCGCCGGAGTCGTCGACCCAGTCGTCGACGCGGTCGAGCGTCGGGTCCTTCTCGAGCGCTTCGTGGAGCAGGTCGAGCAGCCAGGAACGGACGACGCTGCCGTTGCGCCAGACCCCGGCGACCTGCTCGAGGTCGAGCGCGAACGTCGACCCGGCGAGCAGCTCGAACCCCTCGCCGTACGCGGCGAGCATCCCGTACTCGATCGCGTTGTGCACCATCTTCGTGAAGTGCCCGGCCCCGGACGTCCCGACGTGGGCGTACCCGTCCTGGGCCGCGAGGGCGAGGAACGCCGGTTCGACCAGGGCGACGGCCTCGTGCGTGCCGCCCACCATGAGGCAGTACCCAGCCTCGAGCCCCCAGATCCCGCCGCTGGTCCCGCAGTCGACGAGCCGGATCCCGCCGGCCGCGAGCTGCTCCGCGCGCCGCAGGGAGTCGCGCCAATCCGAGTTCCCACCGTCGACGATGACGTCGCCGTCCGAGAGGGTCCCCCCGAGCTCGCGGATCGTCGCCTCGGTGACGTCGCCGGCGGGCAGCATGAGCCAGACGATCTTCGGGGACGAGAGGTTGCCGCACAGCTCACCGAGCGAGGACGCGCCCTCGCCGCCGGCAACGACCGCCTCCTCGACGGCCGCCGGATCGCGATCGAACGCCACGACCTCGTGACCGCCGCGGATCAACCGGATGGTCATGTTGCCCCCCATCCGGCCGAGCCCGACCATCCCGAGCCTCACGCGCCGGCCTCCTCCTCCTCGCCGGCGGGCGCGGACCCGACCTCGACCCATCCGTCCTCGGTCACGCGGGCGGGATACACGGGAACGGGATCCTGGGCGGGGCCGTCGACCGGCTCGCCGGTCTCGACGTCGAACACGCTCCCGTGGCAGGGGCACTCGATCGTCCCCTCCCGATCCGAGAGCTCCCCCTCGGCGAGGGAGCACCCCATGTGCGTGCACTCGTCGCCGAACGCGAACACCCGCTGCTCCACGTGCGCGACCGAGACACGGCCCGCGGGCGTGTCGTACGCACGCACCTCACCCTCGGGAACCTCGGCCAACGCTCCGACGCGCACGTACTCCATCTGGTCGCCTCCTCCGGGTCGTCGCAGGACACCCTATCGGCGCGTGGGTCAGCGCGCGTCACGCAGCGCCGACCAGGCGCGCTGCAGGAGCGTGATCCCGCCCAGGACGGTGAGCGCGATCAGCACGGGCCGCATCGCCCCGGGGACGAGGAGCCCGATCATCAGCGCGAGGAACCGCTCGAGGCGCTGGAAGAACCCCTCCGTGAGCGACACGCCGACCGCCTCGGCCTCGGCCCGGGTGTGGCTGACCGCGAGGCTGATGACCAGGGTCGCGAGGGCGAGCGCCGCGTCGAACCGATCGCCCGACGCGGCGAGCGACCAGAACAGGCACGAGAACAGGATCGCGTCGGAGACCCGGTCCAGGACCGAGTCCATGAACGCGCCGGAGCGCCGATCCTCACCGCGCTGGCGGGCCACCGAGCCGTCGAAGACGTCGCACATCCCGGCGACGAGCAGCAGCCAGCCGGCGACGAACCACTCGCCCTCGATGATCAGCCAGCCGACGATCACGTTCAGGATCAGCGAGAGGAGCGTGAGCTGCCACGGCCGAACCCGGGTCCACAGCAGGAACGCCAGGATCGCCCGGTAGGGCCACTTGAAGATCCGCTGCACGGCCCCGCCGGCGGCACCCTCCGCCTTGCGGGGGGCCGGCATGTCCCGGACCTTGGGAACGGCTCCGCGTGCGGCGTCGGCTCGGTGCGCGGTCACTAGTCTGTCACGGACTAGTCATCCCGGATGCGGCGCGAACCCGACGACCACGTAGCGGAAGCTGCCGCCGGGGGCCTCGTACAGGATCTCCTGCTTCAGCGCCGCGCCCATCAGCGCCCTCCCGAGCGGGGACGACGTGGTGATCGTCCGCGCGCCGGGCGCCTTCTCCTCGGCGTGGCTCGCCAGGAGGTAGGTCTCGTCGTCGGGGTCGTCCTCGTCGAGGGGGCGGAGCGTCACGAGCATCCCGGGAGCCACGGCGTCCGCGTCGACCGGCGCCTCGACGATCTCGGGGTCACGGAGCATGTGCTTGAGCGTCCGGATCCTGGCCTCCATCAGCCCCTGCTCGTTCTTCGCCGCGTCGTACTCGGCGTTCTCGCGGATGTCGCCGTGCTCCCGCGCGGCCTTCAGGCGCTCGGAGATATGCGCCCTGCCGTCCGTCTCGAGATCCTGCAGCTCGGCCCTCAACCGGCCGTACGCGTCGACCGTGAGGATCGCGGTCGGCTCCTGTCCAGGCTTGCGCTCGGGACGGTTCCGGAGCTCCTCAGGGAGTTCCACCATGGCGCCGAGTCTACCCACCCGGTTCCGCGCGGGTCAGGGGACGGTGCCTAGCCCAGGGCGGCCCGCAGGACCGTGCAGGCGCGCAGCGTCACCCACTTGCTCGGTCGGCCCTGGCGGTCGATCTCCCCCCAGGTCTTGCGGGGGTACGCGTGCTCGTTCTTCCACCGGCCCGCCGCGTCCTGCTTCGCGAGGACGAGCTCGATCGCGCGGTGGAGCCGAGGGTCGCGCGCGTGCCCGAGCTCGGTCAGGACCTCGAGGTCCTGCAGGACGTCCGCCACGTATCCCGAGGGGAACCCCAGCTTGAACCAGTTGCGGCTCACGGTCGTGTTCGTCGGGTAGTCGGCGTCGGCCGGATCGCGCGACAGCAGGAACGCCGTCCCGTCGCGGAGCGCGCGCCGGACCACCGCGGTCCGCCGCCGGGCCGGGACGCGCACCAGCCCCCGCAACGCCTTGATCGCGCCCCACCCGCACGGCAGCCCGCCGTTGATCCCGCAGCCGAACCCGGGTCCCGACGTGGCCCACGGGTGGTACCCGTCGAAGCCTTCGCCGGTGATCGAGCGGGCCTCCCACTCGATCGCCGATCGCACCCGTGGGTCCTCGAACCACCCGAACCCGAGCAGGGCCCGAAGCAGGTTGCCGTTCAGGCAATGGACGACGGTGCTGTTCGTCGGCTGCCAGCCGAACCCGCCGTTCGGAGCCTGCGCGTGCCCGAGCACGTAGCCGCAGGCGCGCGCGATCCTCCGGTCGGCGGGATCGGCGCCCAGCTGATCGAGGAAGATCAGGGACCAGACCGTGCCCGTGTACTTCGGCGAGTAGCCGCTCCCGGGCCTCACCCAGAACCCCTGCGGATCCTGGGCCGCGAGGATCGAGGCGATCGGGCCGCTGCGCATCGCGGCCCTGCGAGCCCGGCGGACGACCGGCGCGTCCTCCGGTTCCCCGGCCAGCTGGACGAGCGCCCGGTGACGGACCGCGGGCGTGTCGGTCTCGAGCAGCCACGGGAGGGGATCGCCGTTCAGCGCCGAACGCCACGAGCCCGAGCGCATCTCAGCCTCCCGACCACTACTCCTGGGAGAAGTAGATGTTCTTCACCTCGGTGTACAGGTTCGCGGCGTGCATCCCCATCTCGCGGCCCATCCCGCTGCGCTTGTACCCGCCGAACGGCGCCTCGGTGTGCACGCTCGACGAGGAGTTCACGCTGATCACGCCGGTCCGGATCGCCTTCGACAGACGGATCGCGCGGCCGATGTCCCGAGTCCAGACCGACCCCGAGAGGCCGTACGGCGAGTCGTTCGCCATGCGGATCGCCTCGTCCTCGGTGTCGAAGGGGATCACGCACGCCACCGGGCCGAAGATCTCCTCCTGGGCGACGCGCCACCCGTTGTCGACGTCGGCCAGCACAGCGGGACGCATGAAGTACCCGGGGCCGTCTGGGACGTCGCCCCCGGTCACGTGCCGGGCGCCCTCGTCGATCCCGATCTCCAGGTAGTCGAGCGATGTCTTCCGCTGGTCGTCCGAGATCAGCGGCCCCATCTCCGTGGCCTCGTCGAGGGGCTCCCCGACGGCGATCGAGCCCGTGCGCTTCGCGAAGCGCTCGACGAACTCGTCGTAGAGCGGCCGCTGGACGAACGCGCGCGAGCGCGCGCAGCAGTCCTGTCCCGCGTTGTCGAACACCGACCAGACCGACTTCTCCACACAGACGTCCAGGTCGGCGTCGGCGAAGATCACGTTCGCCGACTTGCCCCCGAGCTCCAGGGACACCCGCGTGATGTTCGTCGCGGCCGCCTGCATCACGCGGGTCCCGACCTCCGTCGAACCCGTGAACCCGATCTTCGACACGCGGGGGTCCGAGATCAGCGCGCCCGCGACCGTCGAGCCCGGGCCAGGCAGGACCGAGAGCGCGCCGTCGGGGAGCCCGGCCTCACGCAGGACGTCGGCCAGCGCGAGGGTCGTGAGCGGCGTCTGGCTGGCGGGCTTGACGATCGCCGTGTTCCCGCACGCGAGCGCCGGCGCGATCTTCCACGAGCCGATCGCCGCCGGGAAGTTCCAGGGGGTGATCAGGACGCACACGCCGATCGGCTCCCGGAGGGTCACGTCGATCCCGGGGGGCACGATCGGGACGGTCTCGCCGAAGATCTTGTTCGCGGCTCCGCCCCAGTACTCGAAGACGTTGGCCACGAGGTCGATCTCGCCCCGGGCCGCCGCGATCGGCTTGCCGCCGTTGCGCGCCTCGAGCCGGGCCAGGTCCTCCAAACGATCGCGGATCAGGAACGACGCCTTCGTCAGGATGCGGCCGCGTTCGCGGGCGCTCATCCGCGGCCAGACCCCGGTCTCGAAGGCGTCGAGGGCGACGGCCACCGCCCGATCGGCGTCCTCCGGCCCGGCCTGGGCGACCTCGGCCATCGGCTCCGCCGTCGCCGGCTCGATCACCTGCATCGTCTCCCCGCCGGCCGACGCCGTGCGCTCCCCCGCAAGGACCAACAGCTCGGTCACGGTTCCTCCCCTTCACAGCTGGATGCGCCGAGCGTAGTGGAACGCGCCGGTCGACCGGAAGCGGACGGCGCCGGGTCGCTTGCGTAGGCTTCGGCGCGTCGGTCGTCGCGTCGTCGAGGGAGGGGCAGGATGCGTCTGGAAGGCAAGGTCGCACTGATCACGGGCGGCGCGAGCGGCATGGGCAAGGTCGCCTCGCGGCTGTTCGCGTCGGAGGGGGCGAGGGTCGTGCTCACCGACGTGACCGACGAGCCGGGCGAGGCGACGGCGGCCGAGATCCGCGCCGACGGAGGCGACGCGCGCTACGTCCACGCGGACGTCTCGAAGGAATCGGATGCCGAGGCGATGGTGGCGGCCGCCGTCGACGCCTTCGGCGGCCTCGACATCCTCTACAACAACGCCGGCGTGATGCCGAACGACGACGGCTCCGTGCACACGAACACGGAGGCGACCTGGGATCTGGTCCTCGGGATCAACGTCAAGGGCGTCGCGTTCGGCTGCAAGTACGGGATCCCGGCGATGATCGACTCCGGGGGCGGCTCGATCATCAACGTGGCCTCGTTCGTCGCCTGGATGGGAGCCGCGACGTCCCAGACCTCCTACACCGCCTCGAAGGGGGCGGTGCTCGCGATGACGAGGGAGATCGCGGTCGAGTACGCGCGGAAGGGGATCCGGTGCAACGCGCTCTGCCCCGGGCCGATCGACACGCCCCTGCTCGCCGAGCTCCTCTCGGATCCCGCCCGTCGCCAGCGACGGCTCGTCCACATCCCGATGGGACGGCTCGGCCGGGCCGAGGAGCTGGCCAAGGCGGCGCTGTTCCTGGCGAGCGACGACGCGTCGTTCATGACGGGCGCCTCGCTGATCGTCGACGGGGGGATCACGGCCGCGTACGTGACGCCGGAGGACTGATCGGGCGCGCGGGAGTAGGTTGGACGTCGTGCTCGGACTGGGTGGCCCACCCCAGGCGTTCGAGGCGGGGGGCGAGTGGGACTTCGTGCCCGTCGTCATCGCGATCGTGGCGTTGATCCTGCTCAGGGTGCTCTTCCGCATGCGGATCGGTCCGGTGACGGCGATCGCCGTCGTGCTCGCGGCTCCGTTGTTCCGAGCCGTCGCCGACGCGGCCGGATTCGCCAGAACGGTGACCGTCACGCTGGTGTTCGCGGGGCTGGTAGCCCTCCCCCAGTGGCTCCCGCGCAGGAGGCTGCAGCCCCCCGGCTAGACGTTTGACAGACAAGCGCCGCCTGTGGCCTGATACGCACCGCGCTGCTTGCGTGCGGCGATGCTGGAAGGGGGGAACCCGGTGTCGGAGAAGGAACGCAAGGTGGGCTCGGTCACCTACCAAGAGGTAGGTGAGGAGTACTTCGAGCAACGGAAGTTGCGTCGTCACGCGGGCGTCTGGGGTCTGTGGGCGCTCGGGGTCGGCGCGGTCATCTCCGGCGAGTACTACGGCTGGAACTTCGGCCTCGGGACGGGCGGGTTCGGCGGGCTGCTGATCGCCGCGGCGCTCATGGCCGTCATGTACTACGGCCTCGTCTACTCGATCGCCGAGATGTCGCCCGCGCTGCCGCACACCGGCGGGGCCTATTCGTTCGCCCGCTCGGCGATGGGGCCGTGGGGCGGGTTCCTCACCGGCCTGGCCGAGAACATGGAGTACGTGATCACGCCGGCCGTGGTCGTCGGGGCGATCGGCCTGCTGATGCAGGAGATCACGGCGGGGTTGTTCGACATCACGGGCAGCCCGTGGTGGAACAGCCTGCCGTTCTGGTGGGCGGTCTTCTACATCATCTTCGTCGGCATCAACATCGTCGGGATCGAGGCGACGATGCGGTTCACCGTGATCATCACGGTGCTCGCGATCGCGGTCCTGCTGTTCTTCATCGTCGCGGCGATCTTCTCGGGCAAGTTGGACTTCTCGCTCTGGACGAACATCGCGAAGGGCGGCGAGGAGATCCCAGGCGGCGGAGGCCCATGGCTCCCGTTCGGGATCAGCGGCATCTTCAAATCGCTGCCGTTCGCGATCTGGTTCTTCCTCGCGATCGAGGAGGTGCCGCTCGCGGCGGAGGAGTCGATGGACCCGCGGCGCGACGTGCCGCGCGGCTCGATCAACGCGATGCACACGCTGCTGGTCGCGGCGATCCTCGTGATGATCTTCAACACGGCGCTTCCGGGCGGGGCGTTCCTATACGGCGCGTCCGGGTTCCCGTTGCTGGACGGCCTGTACGCGATCTTCGGACAGAACGCGGCGACCGAGCTGCTCGGCCTGCTGTTCGTGATCGGACTCGTCGCGAGCTTCTTCACGATCATCTTCGCCTACGGCCGCAACACCTACTCGCTGTCGCGGGCCGGCTACTTCCCGCAGTTCCTGTCGAAGACACACGGGACGCGGAAGACCCCACATGTCGCGTTGATCGCCGGCGCGATCGTCGGATACGCGGTCTCCTACCTCGTCTATCGGCTGCAGCAGGAGGAGCTCGGCACCCAGATCGTGGCGGCCCTGCTGAACATGGCGGTGTTCGCCGCGGTGATCTCGTACATCATGCAGATGACGTCGTTCGTGATGCTGCGCCGCAACCTCCCGGACATCGAGCGCCCCTACCGCAGCAAGTGGGGCGTGCCCGGGGCCGTCATCGCGGGAGCCCTCGCGGCGATCTCCCTCGTCGCGATCTTCCTGAACGAGGCGTACCGGCCCGGGATCTACGGCGTCGCCGTCTACTACGTGCTGGGGGTGCTGTACTTCGCCATCGCCGGCCGGCACCGTCTGGTGCTCTCTCCGGAGGAGGAGTTCGCGCTCACCAGGGGCGAGGCGGGGATGCCCGGACGCGAGGGCTACACGACGTCGCGTGAGGAGCAGGAGGCGATCCTGCGCGGCGACAGCGGTTCGAGCTCGCCGATGCCGCCGTCCGCGCCGACGGGATAGCCGAGGCGAGGTGCACCGCAACGCCGAACGCGGCGGTCCATCCGGACCGCCGCGTTCGCGCGTCCCTGACGACCACGGGAGGGAGCCGACATGAACCAGGGAACGCTCGACGCGAAGCAGCTCGCGGCGCTCGCCGACTCCGGCGAGGTCGACACCGTCCTGTGCATGTTCACGGACCTGCAGGGTCGGTTCATGGGCAAGCGGGTCGTCCCTCACTTCTTCCTGGAGGAGATCCTCGGCGAGGAGGGCCTGCACGCGTGCCTGTACCTGCTGGCGATCGACATGGAGATGGAACCGCTCCCCGGCTACCGGTACGCGAGCTGGGAGACCGGCTACGGCGACTTCCGCATGGTCCCCGACATGAGCACGCTGCGTTGGTGCCCGTGGATCGACAAGACCGTGATGGTGATCTGCGACATCTACGACGAGGAGGACAAGGACGAAGAGGTCGAGGTCGCCCCGCGCACGATCCTCAAGCGCCAGATCGGGCGGGCCGCCAAGAAGGGCTTCACGATCAAGACCGGGTCCGAGCTGGAGTTCTACCTCTTCCAGGACTCGTACCGCGAGGCCGCCGAGCGCGGCTACCGCGACCTGCGGCCGAGCTCGCCGTACATCATGGACTACCACATGCTGCAGACGACGCGGGACGAGTGGCTGCTCCGGCAGATCCGCAACGGGATGCTGGGCGCCGGCCTGCCCGTGGAGTTCAGCAAGGGAGAGTTCGGTAAGGGGCAACACGAGGTCAACATCACGTACTCCGATGCCCTGTCCAACGCCGACCACCACGCGCTCTACAAGCATGGCGTGAAGGAGATCGCCGAGCTGAACGGCGTCGCGATCACGTTCATGGCGAAGTGGACGATGGCCGAGGCGGGCTCCAGCTGCCACCTGCACTCGAGCGTGTGGGACAAGACCGGGAAGAAGTCGCTGATGTGGGATGCGAAGGGCGAGCACCACATGAGCGACACCTACCGCTGGTACCTCGGCGGCCTGATGGCGTGCGCCCGAGAGATGGCGTGGATGTACGCGCCGTTCGTGAACTCCTACAAGCGCTACCAGGCCGCCTCGTGGGCGCCGACCGCGATCGTCTGGAGCCGCGACAACCGGACCTGCGGGTTCCGCACGGTCGGCGAGCACAACGGCGCCCGCGTCGAGTGTCGGATCCCCGGAGCGGACGCGAACCCGTACCTGGCCTTCGCGGCCACGATCGCCGCCGGCCTGTGGGGCATCGAGAACAAGGTCGAGCCGCCCGCGATGTTCAAGGGGAACGCGTACGAGGCCAAGCGGGTGCCGCGGGTGCCGTACTCCCTGCGCGAGTCGGTCGACGTGTTCCGCAAGAGCAAGGTCGCCCGCGAGGCGTTCGGCGACTTCGTGTTCGAGCACCTCCTGAACACGGCCGAGCAGGAGCAGATCATCTTCGAGAACCAGACCGTGACCGACTGGGAGCTGGTCCGCTACTTCGAGCGCGGCTGACCGCGAGCGTTAGCGGGTAGCGTGAGCGGATGAAGCCCGTCCTGCTGGTGCGCAACGATCGCTTCGAGTCGTTCGGCGTCGCACCGGGCGCGCTCGCCTGGGCCGGCACGGACGTCCTCACGGCGAACGCGATGGATCCGAGGGTCGAACTCCCTCGATTGTCCGACGTGGCGGGCGTCGTCACGTTCGGCGGGACCGTGAACGTGGACCAGGTCCACGAGTACCCGCACCTCTCCCGGGTCCGGGAGTACACGTGCGAGGCGGTCGAGCGGGGGGTGCCGTACCTGGGGATCTGCCTCGGATCGCAGATCCTCGCGCGGGCATCGGGGGTCGAGGTGACGCCTGGCCCCGTCCGGGAGGTGGGGTTCGAACCGGTCCGACCGACCGCGGGCGCCGACGACGATCCCCTGCTCGCGTTCCTCGACGAGGAGGAGACGGTGCTGCAGTGGCACGAGGACACGCACGAGCTGCCCGAGGGGGCCGTCCTGCTGGTCACCGGCGAACGAATCCCCGTCCAGGGGTACCGCATCGGGGATCGCGCGTGGGGTCTCCAGTTCCACGTGGAGGTCGACGCCCTCGAGCTGGGCTGGTGGCTGGAGGTCGCGGACGCCGAGGTCGATCTGAAGGCGGTCTGGGGGAAATCGGCGGACGAGATCCGCGACGAGGCACGGACGCATATGGCACGCCAGGAAGCGCGGGGCCGGGCGGTCTTCGCCCGCTTCGCCGAGCTCGTCCGGGAGGGTCCATGAGCCGGACGCTGATCGAGAGCTCCGCGACGCACGTCCTCCCGCTCGACCTCGGGCACGCCTACCCGGTGCTGGTCCGCGGCGAGGGCGTCTGGATCGAAGACGCCGACGGCCGGCGGTACCTCGACGCCATGAGCGGCGGGTCGATGGCGGCCACGCTCGGCCTCGGTCGCCACGACATCGTCGCCGCCGCCCGGGCCCAGGCCGAACGCCTCGCCTACGTCCACAACGAACGACTGACGAACCCCGCCCAGGAGCAGCTCGCGCGCGAGCTGGTCGACGTCGCGCCCGACGGCTTCACCCGGGCCCGGTTCGTCACGAGCGGCGCCGACGCGAACGAGCTGGCGATCCAGCTGGCGCGCAGTTACCACGTGGAGCGCGGCGAACCCGAGCGCTGGCAGGTGATCTCTCCGGCCCAGGCCTATCACGGGCCGACGATGGAGACCCTCGCCCTGACCGGACGCCCGGGCCTGCAGCGGCCGTTCGAGCCCTACCTCCCGGCCCACCTGCACATCCCACCCAGCACGTGGCCCCACGACCCCACCGGCGAGGCGGCGCTGGAGGCGCTCGACCGGGCGCTCGAGGAGGCGGGGCCGGAGACGGTCTCGGCCTACTTCTGCGAGCCGGTGAGCGCGGCGGCGCTCCCCGGGTACACGCCCCCACGGCGGTTCTGGGAGGGCCTGGCCGAGCGGCGCGATCGCCACGGGTTCCTGGTCTGCTTCGACGAGATCGTCACCGGGATCGGCCGGACCGGTCGATGGTTCGCGGGCGCCGCCACGGCGTGCACGCCCGACATCATCGCGACCGCGAAGGGGCTCGGCGGCGGCTACGCGGCGATCGGCGCGGTGCTCTGCGCCGAGCCGGTGTTCGAGGCGATCGCGCGTGGGTCGAGGCGCTTCAGCCTCGGTCACACGTGGGACGGCGCCCCCCTCTCGTGCGCGGTCGGGCTGGCCGTGCTGGACGCGGTCCGGTCCGAGGGG
Source organism: Actinomycetota bacterium (assembly GCA_036555125.1). Lineage (GTDB taxonomy): Bacteria > Actinomycetota > UBA4738 > UBA4738 > HRBIN12 > DATBLY01. Next base: position 20,317 of record DATBLY010000029.1, read on the forward strand.
CTCGTCGAGCGCGTCGACGCGCGAGGCCGGGCCCTGCGAGACGAGCTGGAGCGGGCCTTGCGAGGGATCCCGATCGTGCACGAGGTGCTCGGTCACGGATACCTGCTCGGCGTGCGCTACGCCGATCCTCGCGACGGCGCGTCCTTCCTGCCGCCCGAGCTGAGGGTCGGCGGTCGCATCGACCGCGCCACGTTCGACGCCGGCCTGATCACGCTGTCGACGCAACCGACCCGCGACGGGTACGCGGGCGACCAGACGCTGTTCGCGCCTGCGTTCGTCGCGTCCGACGACGAGCTCGGCGAGATGGTGTCGCGCTTCGCCGGCGCCGTCCGTCGCGTCGCGGAGGCCGTCGACGACGAACTCTCGGCCGGCACGGCGGCGAGGGAGGGAGGTGGCTGATGGAGCCCGGGGACGAGCCCCTGCGAGCGCTGATCCTGCAGCATGAGGATCCGACCCCCGCCGGACACGTCACCGAGTGGCTCCGGGAGCGTGGCGCGGACATCGAGACGTACCGGATCGACCTCGACGATCGCGAGGTGGATCCCACCGACTACGACCTGATCGTGTCGCTCGGTTCCGAGTTCGCGGCCTTCGACGACTCGAAGCCGTTCGTCCCGCGCGAGGCCCGGTTGATGCGGCGCGCGGTGGACGCCGACGTCCCGGTGCTCGGGCTGTGCTTCGGCGGCCAGATGCTCGCGCGCGTGCTCGGAGGAGAGGTCTACCGCTCGGAGGAGTCCGAGATCGGCTGGTTGCCGGTGCGCAGCTCCGACCCGGAACTGATCCCGGAAGGCCCCTGGTTCCAGTGGCACTTCGACACCTTCCGGCTGCCGGCGGACACGACCGTGATCGCCGAGACCGACGTCGGCCCGCAGGCGTTCGTCGCGGGCCGGTCGCTCGGTCTGCAGTTCCATCCGGAGGTGACGACCGAGATCATGGACGAGTGGGTCCGCGTCTACCGCCACGAGCTCGACGCGGACGGCGTCGATCCCGACGCCCTGTTGACCGAGACCCATCGGATCGCGAGCGAGAGCCGACGCAACGCCTGGCGGCTGCTGGACGGCTTCCTGGAACGGGTCGCACGACGTCCCGTGGACGCTCCCGGCGGGTCGGAGACCTGAGGATGGCCCTGCCCGCCACGATCCGAGCCGACGCGACGAGCGTCTTCCCGCGCTTCCTCGACCTCGCCTATCCCGTGATCGAAGCTGGCGATGGCGTCTGGCTGACGACGAGCGACGGGCGCCGCATCCTCGACGCCTGCTCCGGCGGCGCGATGGTCACCTGCCTCGGTCACGGCGTGCCCGAGATCGTCGAGGTGGCGGCCGAGCAGGCCGCGCGGCTCTCCTACTACTACAACCACCACTTCACGAGCGAGCCGCAGGAGCGGCTCGCCCACCGCCTGTTGGAGGTCGCCGCGCCCGAGATGGCGCGCGTGCGCCTGGTCTCCGGCGGCTCCGAGGCGAACGAGACCGCGCTGCAGCTCGCCCGCCTGTATCACGTGGAGCGCGGCGAGACGGACCGCTGGCGCGCGATCTCCTTCGCACAGGCGTACCACGGGTCGACGATGGGGACCCTGGCCCTGTCGGGACGGGCCACCGTGCGGTCGCCGTACGAGCCCTACCTCGCCGCTCACCTGCACCTCCCGCCCCCGACGGATCGGTTCGATCCGACCGGGGAGGCGGCGCTCCGGGAGCTCGACCGTCTCCTCGAGGAGGCGGGCCCGGAGACGATCGCCGCCTTCGTCTGCGAGCCCGTCGGTGCAGCGGCACATCCCGGATATTCTCCCCCGCAACGGTTCTGGGAGGGGCTCGCCGAGCGCAGGGACGAGCACGGGTTCCTGGTCTGCTTCGACGAGGTCGTGACCGGCATGGGACGCGTCGGCACGTGGCTCGCCGCCCACCAGCTCCCGATCGAGCCGGACATCGTGGCGATCGGCAAGGCGCTCGGCGCCGGCTACACACCGCTCGGCGGCGTCCTGTGCCGGCGGCACGTCTACGACGCGCTGGACCGCGGCTCGCGGGAGTTCGACCTCGGCCACACGTGGGACGGGGCCCCGCTCTCGTCGGCCGTGGGCCTGAAGGTGCTGGACCTGCTGGTCGACGGCGGGTGGGTCGACCGCGTCGCGAGCCGCGGACCGGCGCTCCGCGACGAGCTGGAGGCAGCCCTCGCCGGATCCGCGATCGTGAAGGAGGTGCGGGGGCGCGGGTTCCTGCTGGGCGTGGAGCTCGTCGACCCACGGGATGGAACGTCCTTCCTTCCGGTCGAGCTCGATGTCGCCGCGATCGTCGACGACACCGCGTTCGCGCACGGCCTGCTGGTGACGTCGACGCACCCGCAGGCGGACGGATTCGTCGGCGATCAGGTCCTGCTCGGCCCCGCCTACACCAGCACCGAGGCCGAACTCGCCGAGATGACCGAGCGGTTCGCGGCGACGATCGTGGACGTCGAGCGCGCGATCGCGACCGAGCTCGCGGGCACGCCGGCTCCCCGAGGCACCCCGTGAGCGAGCACGAACGGGTCCTCCTCGGGGTCCCCGACATGAACGGGTCGATCCGGGGCAAGGCGCTCAGCGCGGACGCCTTCGCGTCCGCGGTCGACCACGGAACGGTGATGACCGACCTGATCCTCGGGCTCGACCCGGTCGACACGCCGATCGCCGACTACGAGCGGTTCGGGATCCGCACCGGCGCGGCGGACCTCGTCGTGCGGCCGGAGCCGCAGACGCTCCGGCCCCTGCGCTGGCGCCCCGGGTGGGCGGTCTGCCTGGCGACCCCCAGCTGGCCGGACGGAACGCCGTGCGCGCTCGCCTCGCGGGACGTCTACGCGCACGCGCTCGGGACGCTCGACGCGCTCGGGTTCGAGCCGCTCGCCGCGGTCGAGTACGAGGTGCGGATCTGGGACGCCCGCGGCGAGCCGATGTCGAGCGGGATCAGCTACAGCCTGGCCGAGATCGGCCGCTACGAGCGATTCATCGGGGAGCTCTCCGACGCCCTCGACGCGATGGGGATCGCGCTCGCGGCGGTCCACACGGAGGCCGGCCCCGGTCTCCTGGAGCTGAACCTCGCGGCGTCGCGGGGCATGGCCGCGGCCGACGATGCGGCGCTCGTGAAGTTCGCAACGAAGCAGGTCGCCGCGTCGATGGAGCTGCGCGCGAGCTTCCTGGCCAAGACGGTCCCGGGCGAGGAGGGCTCGAGCGGCCACATCCACCTGTCGCTGTGGAACGGCGCGACGAACGCCTTCGCCGGCGCGGGGGCGACGGACCCGCTCCCCGGGGTCTTCACGGCGGCCATCGCCGGCGTGCTCGACCACCTCCCCGCGGCCTCGCTGCTGCTGAACCCGACGGTGAACTCCTACAAGCGCCTCGTCCCGGGCTGGTTCGCGCCCGTGAACGCCACCTGGGGCTACGAGAACCGGTCCTGCGCGATCCGGGCGATCCGGTCGCAACGGCCGGAGCTGTGGCGGTTCGAGTGCCGGCGGCCGGGGGCCGACGCCAACCCGTACCTGGCGCTCGCGGCCCTGGCCGCCTCGGCTGCCGACGGGATCGCCCGGGGCTCGATGCCGCCGGATCCCGTCGAGGGGGACGCGTACGCTCGGGCGGACCTGCCCGAGCTCCCCGGCTCGCTCGAATCGGCGCTCCGCGCCTTCGAGGCGGACGACGGGTTGCGGACCGCGCTCGGGGCCGAGTTCTATGACTACTTCGCGACGTCGCGCGCCTGGGAGCTGAAGGCCTGGCGCGAGACCGTCACCGACTGGGAACGGGAGCGCTACGACCGCGCGGTCTAGCGCACCCGCCCTCGCTATCCGGAAGCGAATACCGGCTTGAGGGCGAAGTACACCTCGCGGTAGCGTCGGTACGCCTCGTCGTACGCCTCGCGACGCGCGGTGTCCGGGACGTGCTCGTCCGGCTGGAACGACACGAACGCATCGACGGCGTCGGCCACGGACGCGTGCACCCCGGCGGCCACCGCCGCGAGGATCGCGGCACCCGTCGCCGTGGTCTCGACGCTCGTCGGCACGCGCACCGGAAGGCCGGTGACGTCGGCCTTGATCTGCCGCCACAGCGGACCCTTCGCGCCGCCGCCGACGATCGTCAGACGGCGGACGTCGAGCCCAGCCGCCACCATCGCTTCCAGGATGTCGCGCAGGGCGAACGCGCTCCCCTCGAGGATCGCCCGCGTCATGTGCGCCCTCGTGTGGGCGAGCGTCAGGCCGTAGAACGTGCCGCGCGCGGCACCGTTCCACTCCGGCGCCATCGCTCCCTGCATGCACGGGAGGAAGACGAGCCCCTGGGCGCCGGGCGGGACCTCGGCGGCGTCGCGGGAGAGCAGGTCGTACGCGTCGCCCTGGCCGGAGGCCTCGGCCTCCCGTTCGAGCGGCGCGAACGTGTCGCGCCACCACCGCAGGTTGCCGCCAGAGACGAAGCCCGGGTTCTCCAGGAGCCAGGCGTCCGGGTCGGCGTGCGGATGGCACTCGACGAGCATCGTCGGGTCCTCGCGAGGCTCGGCGGACGCGGCGCACACGGGCTCCGCCGTGCCGACGACGTCGCAGACGTCACCCGGGGCGAACACCCCGGCGCCGAGCGTCGCGGCCATCTCGTCGCCGCACCCGATCGCCACGACCGTGCCGGGGTCGAGGCCCGTCGCCTCCGCGAACGCTCCCGTGATCGTCCCCACGCCCTGGGTTCCCGCACCGAGCTCGGGCAGCATCGAGGGATCGATCCCCGTCGCCTCGAGGACGGGCTCGGACCACGTGCGCGTGCGTGGATCGAGCAGCGCCAGCGACGACGCGTTCGAGTAGTCGACCGCCGTGACCCCCGAGACCGCGCGGAGCGCGTACGTCCCCGGCGACATCAGGACGCGAGCGTCCATCCAGACGTCGGGCTCCTCGTCGCGGACCCAGAGCGCCTTGAACACGGCGTGCGAGGAGTCCAGGTTCGCTCCGACGTGCCCGTAGAAGTCGGGTGGCGACAGCCGCTCGGCCACCGCGGCGGCCTGGGCCTCGGCGCGCCGGTCCATCCAGATCATCGCCGGCCGCAGCGCCCGGCCGTTCGCGTCGCACACCACCATGCCGTCGAGCTGCGAGCCGAACGAGATGGCCTTCACGGCGCTCGGTCCATCCGGCACGTCGGAGACGAGCTTCCCGACCGTCCGCTCGAGCGCCGTCGCCCAGGCGGCCGGATCCTGCTCGGCCCAGGTCGGATGGGGGTACGACAGGTCGTATCCCTCGTACGCGGACGCGACCAGCGTCCCGTCGGCCGCGTACAGCGCCGCGTTCGTGCCCTGGCTCCCGACGTCGCAGCCGATCACGTACGGACCGCTCACGGCAGGATCACCATCTTGAGCCCGGTTCCGGAGCGGATCGTGTCGAACGCCTCCGCGATGTGCTCAAGGGAGAACCGGTGGGTGACGACGCCCTCGAGGTCCACGCGCCGGCGGTTCAGGTAGTCCATCGTGATCCGGTACTGCCGGTGCGTCGCGCCGTAGGCGCCCAGG
>DATBLY010000048.1:0-15910 GCA_036555125.1 Actinomycetota bacterium
CGACGCCGCGAAGGTCGAGCAGGGCGTCCGGTTGATCCTCGAGGGGATCGGCGAGGACCCCGAACGGGGCGGGCTGCGCGAGACGCCGGCGCGGGTCGCGCGGATGTACCGCGAGATCTTCGCGGGGATCGGGCAGGACGCGAGCACGCTGGTCACGGTCGTCGAAGGTGCCGACCACGACGAGATGATCATGGTCCGCGACATCCCGCTGTACAGCGTGTGCGAGCACCACCTGATCCCGTTCGCCGGCAAGGCGCACGTCGCGTACATCCCGAACAGGTCGCAGCAGATCACCGGGCTGTCGAAGATCGCGCGCGTCGTCGACCTGCTGGCGAAACGACCGCAGGTCCAGGAGCGCCTGACGACCGAGATCGCCGAGGCGATCGACCGGGCGCTGTCGCCGCGCGGCGTGTTCGTCGTGATCGAGGCCGAGCACTTCTGCATGACGATGCGCGGGATCAAGAAGCCGGGGGCCGTCACCGTGACCTCCGCGGTGCGCGGCCTGTTCCGCAACGACGCGCGCACGCGCCAGGAGGCGATGTACCACATGGGACACCGCCCGTAGCGCGTCGCGGTCGCCTCCTCACCCCCGGACTACGATGCGCTCCGTGACGGGTGCCGTGTGGTCGTGCCGAGATCACGAGGTCGAGGTCGGCCGGCGCACGCTGCTGATGGGGGTCGTGAACGTCACGCCCGATTCCTTCTCAGACGGTGGTTCGTTCCTCGATCCGAACGCGGCGATCGAGCACGGGCTGCGCCTGGTCGCCGACGGCGCCGACATCCTCGACGTGGGCGGCGAGTCGACCCGGCCGGGCTCGGACCCCGTGCCCGCCGACGAGGAGGCCGGCCGCGTGATCCCCGTGATCGGGGCGCTCGTGGAGAGGACCGCGGTTCCGATCTCCGTCGACACGCGCAAGGCCGCGGTCGCTCGGGGCGCCGTGGATGCCGGCGCGGCGATCGTGAACGACGTCACCGCGGGCGCCGACCCGGAGATGTTCGCCGTCGTGCGCGACGCCGGAGCGGGGCTCGTGCTGATGCACATGAAGGGCGAGCCGAAGACGATGCAGGACGAGCCGACGTATCACGACGTCGTCGCGGAGGTCCGGGGCTTCCTCGGTGCGCGCGTGGACGCGGCGGTCGCGGCGGGGATCGGTCGCGGGCGGCTGTCGATCGACCCTGGGATCGGGTTCGGGAAGACGCTGGAGCACAACCTGGCGCTCCTGCGTGACCTGGCGCGGCTGCGCGACCTCGGCGTGCCCGTGCTGGTCGGGCCCAGCCGGAAGCGCTTCATCGGCGCCCTGACGGGGGCCGAGGCGGACGACCGCCTCGAGGGAACCGCGGGCGCCGTGGCCTGGTGCGCGGCCCAGCGCGCCGACGTCGTGCGGGTGCACGACGTGCGCGAGATGTCACGCGTCGTGCGCGTCGTCGACGCGATCGTCCGCGGGACCGCGCGGTGACCGCGGACGGCCGGTTCCGGACGTCCGGCGGCGAGCTCGCGTTCCGGGAGGAGGGCGAGGGCCCGGCGGTCGTGCTGCTCCACGGGTTCCCCCAGTCCTCCCACGTCTGGCGGCACGCGATCCCCGTCCTGTCGTCGCGGTTCCGCGTGATCGTCCCCGACCAGCTGGGGACCGGGGACTCCGAACGTCCGTCCGGCGTGCCGCTCGACCTGGTCGCGCAGGCCGCCTACGTCGGCGAGCTCCTCGACGGGCTCGGCATCGACCGCTGCGCCGTGATCGGCCATTCGTACGGAGGCGGGATCGCCCAGCTCCTCGCCTTGGACCGGCCCGGCGTCGAGGCGATGGTCCTGCTCGCGAGCTCGGCGTTCGACGCGTGGCCGACGGCCGCGACCCGCGAGATCCAGGACACGCCCGAGGACCAGGAGGTCGAGGAGCTGGTCGCGGCCGGCATCCGCGCGAGCCTGCGCTTCGGCATGGTCGAGCCCGACCGTCTCCCGCCCGACGACGTCGAGGCGTACGTCCGGGCATGGTCGGGCCCGGACGGCGTCGCGTCGTTCTTCCGGTTCGTCCGGCAGATCGACGGGACGGGTCTCGCCGGTCGGGAAGCGGACCTCGGGAGGCTCGAGATCCCGGTCCTGATCTTCTGGGGCGAGCGGGATCCGTTCTACCCGTCCGCGATCGGCGAGCGCCTGAACGAGGCGATCCCCACCTCGACGCTCGGCCTCCTGCCGGGCTGCGGCCACTTCCTGATGGACGAGGCCCCGGAGACGCTCGTCCCGATGATCTTCGAGTACCTGCGCGCCCGGTTCCTGCACGCCCCCCACGGGCACGGGGTCGAGGGCATCGTCACGATCCAGCTCGAGCGCAAGCCCCCCTGGGTCGAGATGGCCGGCTTGGACGAAGATGACGACGAGGAGGACGCGTGAGCACGGCGAAGCTGTTCCTGTCCGGGATCCGAGCCGAGGGGCGTCACGGCGCTCGCCCCGGCGAGAAGGACGAACCCCAGCCGTTCGTGGTGGATCTCGACCTCGACGTCACGGTCTCGGGCGACGAGATCCTCGCCACGGCCGACTACCGGGCGATCACCGAGGCGGTCCGGTCGGTGGTCGAGGAGCGCTCGTTCGACCTGATCGAGGTCATGGCCCGCGCGGTCGCCGCCGCCGTGTTCGGCCTGGACAACGTCACGCGCGTCACGGCCGTCGTCCACAAGCCGAACGCGGCCGCCCGGCTCGGCATCGACGGCGTCGCCGCGGCCGCCACCGCCGGAGGAGACTGACGCGCGATGACGGAGCGGGCCTTCCTGGGGCTCGGGTCGAACATCGAGGACCGCCTTGCGCACCTGCGCGACGCGGTCCGCATGCTGCGCGAGGACGAAGGGATCCGCGTGCTCCGGTCCTCGAGGGTCTGGGAGACCGATCCGGTCGGCGGCCCTCCGCAGGGGGACTTCCTCAACGCCGTGATCGAGGTCGGGTTCGACGGGACGCCGCGTGAGCTGCTCGCGTCGGCCCATCGGGTGGAGGCCGCCCTCGGACGCGTGCGTGAGGTGCGATGGGGGCCGCGCACGATCGACGTCGACGTGCTGCTCATCGGCGACCGCACGATCGACGAGCCCGACCTGATCGTGCCGCATCCTCGGCTGACCGAGCGGGCGTTCGTCCTGCTGCCGCTCCTCGAGCTCGAGCCCGACCTCGCCCTGCCGGGTGGCCGGCGGCTCGTCGACTTCCCGCTCGGTCCCGACGCGGTCGCCGGGGCACGACCGTTCGCCCCGCCGCTCCCGACGGGGCCGTGACCGACCCGTTCTGTCTCCGCTGCGACTGGGCGGGGCCATCGGGTGTTCGCTGCCCTCGTTGCGGGGAGCCGCTGTACCGGATGGGCTCCGCCCGGGGCGGGGCACGCCCCGGCGTCGAGGGGTCCGGATCGGCGCCCACCGGGCCGGCGGGATCGCCGCGGTCGGGGCGGTCGCCCGCCCGCGAGCGACCGGGCCTCGCCGTGCCGCCCGGCCGCCGTCTCCCGGCGGGCGCCGGGGGCCGGCCGCCGCGCGGGCCCGACGTCCGCCGACCCGGTGAGGGCGAACCGATCCCGCGAGGCCGTGCACGAGGCGTCGCGTCGTTCCTCGCCGTCGCCCTCGTCACGGTCGCGGTCGGGGGTTGGCTCGCCGCTCATCGCCCGCACGGGCCGGGGAGCGATGCGGTCGCGCTCCCGCGAGGGCTCACCGGGACGCTCGTGTACGCGGTCGACCGCGGAGACGGGACGTCGCGCCTGTGGCGATGGGACCTGGTGTCGGGCCGCCTCCGACGGGGTCCGGTGGTCCCGGCGCCCGCGGAGCTGGTCGATGCCGACGCGGCGAACCCCGGCTGGATCGGGGTGACCTCCCGCGTCGCCGGCGGCGGCTCGCGGGCCTCGGTGCTGCGATTCCTGGAGCCGAACGACCGGCCCGTCCCCCTGATCGCCGGCGACCGGATCGCGTGGGACGGTCGCGGGATGACCGTCGCGGCGCTCCACGAGGGATCGCTCGTCGACGGGTGCTTGCGACATGTGTCGATCGACCTCGTGCGGCTCGCCACCCTCGACCGGGACCGGCAGTACGCGCGGGACCGGCTCTGCGGCCGCGTGACGACGATCGGGCGGGCGTCCCTCGTCACCTTCTTCACGCTCCGACGCGACGGCCGGACCGACGTCTACTTCGCGGGTGTCCACCCGCACCGGATCCTGCGCGACCACACGATGGTCTCGGTCTCCCCGACCAGCGACCTGCTGGTGGTCCCCACCCCGGGGGAGGCCGACACCTACGGCGGAGCCGAGGTGCTCGGCGGCGACGTCTCGCTGTTCTTCCGAGGCCTCGGTGACACCGGGCCCATCGCGTACGGGACGCGCGCCCGGCCGTTCGCGATCGTTCGGGTCCTGGCGTGGACGATCGACGCCCTGTCGGTGATCGTCGAGGGGCGTTGGGGGGAGCTCGACGGGCTGTTCGTCCTCGACGGTGGGGCGGGCGACGGGCTCGATCCTCCACGCTTCCTGGGCCCGAGCTCGGGCCGCGCCTCCGCCACGTTCTCCGAACGCGGCGTCGCGTTCGTCGTCGACGGTCCGTCCCTGTCGTACGTGCGCGACGGCATCCTCGTCCCGCTGAGGCTCCCGGCCGACGCGCCGGCGCCCGACGGGCCGATCGTCTGGATCCCCTGACGGGCTTGGGATACTCGCCGCGGATGGACGTCTCGGTGGTGGGTGCCGGCCGGGTGGGGACCGCCGTCGCCGTGCTGCTGCGGCGCGCCGGACACCGGATCGTCGCGGTGTCCGGGCGCACGGCCACGCGCGAGCGCGTGGCGCGGTTCCTCCCCGGGGTCCCGGTCCTCGGCGCGGGCGCCTCCGCCGCCCGCGCCGACCTCACCCTGATCGCCGTCCCCGACGACGCGATCGCGGGCGCGGTCGCCGAGATCGTCTCGGGGGACGGGGTGCGACCGGGGGCATGGGTCGCCCACGTGTCCGGGGCCTCCGGGCTGGACGTCCTCGAGCCGGTCGTCGAGGCGGGCGGCCGGCGACTGTCGGTCCACCCGCTGCAGGCCTTCGCCGACGTGGATGGCGCGATCGAACTGCTGCCGGGGTCCGCGGCCGCCGTGACCGCCGACGACGAGGAGGGGTTCGGGCTGGGGGAACGCCTCGCCCGCGACCTGGGCGCGCGGCCGTTCCGGCTCGCCGACGCGATGCGTCCCCGCTACCACGCAGCGGCGGTGATCGCCTCGAACGACCTCGTCGTCCTGTCCTCGGTCGCGGAGCGCCTCTTCCGGGACGCGGGCGTCCCCGATCCGGCGGCGGCGATGCTCCCGCTGCAGCGGGCGACCCTCGACAACGTCGAGCGACTCGGCACCACGGACGCCCTGACGGGCCCGGCGGTCCGGGGCGACGCGCACACGATCGAGCGCAACCTGACGGCGCTCGCCGAGGTCGCCCCCGCGGCGGTGCCGGCCTACGTGGCGCTCGGCCGGATCGCGCTCGAGCTGGCGACCGCCGGCGGACGGCTCGACCCCGATGCTCGCGCCCAGGTCGAGGCGGTGCTGGCGCGGTGGACCTGATCCGGGAGGCGGACCGGATCGCGGCATGGGTCCGGTCGCGCCGCGACGCGGGCGGGAGCGTCGCCCTGGTGCCGACGATGGGGGCGTTGCACGAGGGTCATCGCTCGCTGATCGACCGGGCGCGCACGGAGGCCGACGCGGTCGTCGTCTCGATCTTCGTCAACCCTCTCCAGTTCGCACCGGGGGAGGACCTGGCGCGCTACCCGCGGGACGAGGCCGGCGACCTGGAGCGGTGCCGCGAGGCCGGCGTCGACGCGGTCTGGGGGCCGACCGTCGAGGAGATGTACCCGTCGGGATCGGACCTGCCGGCTCCGGATCCGGGCCCGGTCGGCGACACCTTCGAGGGCGCCGCCCGTCCCGGGCACTTCGCGGGCGTGCTCAGGGCCGTCCACCGGCTGCTCACGGCGGTCGGTCCCGACGTTGCGTGCTTCGGCGAGAAGGACGCCCAACAGCTGTTCCTCGTGCGGCGGATGGTCGGGGACGAGGCGATGCCCGTGCGCATCGTGGCGTGCCCGACCGTCCGTGAGCCCGACGGGCTCGCCCTGTCCTCGCGCAACGCCTACCTGTCGACGGAGGAGCGGGAGCAGGCGGCGTGCTCGTTCCTCGCGCTCTCGGAGGCGGCGGTCCGGTCGCGCGCCGGCGAGGAGGATCCCGCCGTCCTCGTGGCCGCGATGGCGCGCGAGATCGGAGCGACCCCGCTGGCGCGGCCGGACTACATCGCCGTGGTCGACGACGCGACCTTCGCGCCCGTCGTCCGGGTAGGACCCGGCGCGCGCGCGATCGTGGCCGTGCGGTTCCCGTCGGCGAGGCTGATCGACAACCTGTCCTTGCCGCTGCCCGCATGACGGCCCGTCGCGCGTCGTCGTCCGGTTGTCGCGCGGCGACCGCGTGGGCGACGATGCACGCCTGATGCTCCTCGCCGCCGACGTCGGCAACACCGAGATCGTCCTGGGGGTCTTCGACGGGCCGACGCTCGCGCACACCTGGCGCGTGTCGACCCAGCCGGAGCGGACGTCCGACGAGCTCGCCCTGATGATCGCCGGCCTCCTGGGGCAGCGCGGATGGTCCTTCGAGGGGGCGATCTCGGGCGTCGTCGTCGCGTCCGTCGTGCCCGACGTCACGCAGGCGATCCGGGAGCTGGCCGAGCGCTACCTCCCGTTCCCGCCCGTGATCGTCGGGCCCGGGACGAAGACGGGGGTTCCGGTCCTCACCGACAACCCTCGCGAGGTCGGCGCCGACCGCGTCGTGAACGCGCTCGCGGCCTTCACCCGGTTCGGAGGCCCGGCGATCGTCGTCGACTTCGGAACGGGCACGAACTTCGACATCGTGTCCGAGGCGGGCGAGTTCCTGGGCGGGGTGATCGCGCCCGGGTTGCAGATCTCGGCGCAGAGCCTGTTCACGCGAGCGGCTCGGTTGACGCGCGTCGAGCTGTCGGCGCCCCGCTCGGCGATCGGCAAGAGCACGGTCGAGGCCCTCCAGGCCGGGCTGATCTTCGGCACCGCGGGCGAGGTCGACGGGATCGTGGAGCGGATCCGCGGCGAGCTCCCGGGGGCCATCACCGTCGCCACCGGAGGCCTCGCCCCCGTCGTGATCCCGCACTGCCGCACGATCGACCACCACGAGCCCTGGCTCACGCTCGAGGGCCTGCGCCTGGTGTTCGAGAAGAACGCGGTCGTGGTCGATGACTGACGACGCGCTCCCTCCGGATCCCCGCGAGTTCGCGTCGCACGAGCCCCTCTCGCGGGAAGCCGAGGTGCTGCGCGCCCGCCGGGAGTCGCTCGAGCGGCTCCGCGCCGGTGGGAACGAGCCGTTCGCCCTCCGGTTCGAGCCCGACGCCGAGGCGGCGGCCCTGCACCGCGAGTTCGAGGGCGTGCTCGAACCTGGGCAGGACTCCGTTCGCGAGGCGACGGTCGCGGGGCGCGTGGTGCTCGCCCGTCGGCACGGCAGGCTGACCTTCCTCGTGATCCGCGACCGGTCGGGCGATCTGCAGCTGTTCTGCGAAGAGGCCACGCTGGGGCCCGACGCCTACGCGATGCTCGAGGACGTCGACCTCGGGGACATCGTCGGCGCCCACGGCCGGGTCGTGCGCACCCGGCGCGGCGAGCTGTCGCTGCGGATCGACCGGCTCACCATGCTGTCGAAGGCGCTCCGCCCGCTCCCGGAGAAGTGGCACGGGCTCCAGGACCCGGATCTCCAGCAGCGCCAGCGGTACCTGCATCTCGCGACCGATCCCGACGCGCGGTTCCACGTGCGCGCCCGCGCCGAGACGCTCCGCGCGATCCGCGCGTACCTGGACGCGAACGGGTTCTGGGAGGTGGAGACACCGGTCCTGCAGCCGCTCGCGGGCGGGGCGCTGGCGCGCCCGTTCTCCACGCATCACCGGGCGCTCGACGTCGAGCTGTACCTGCGGATCTCGCTCGAGCTGTACCTGAAGCGCCTGCTGGTCGGCGGGCTCGAGCGCGTCTACGAGATGGGCAGGAACTTCCGCAACGAGGGGATCGACCGCACCCACAACCCCGAGTTCACGATGCTCGAGGTCTACCAGGCGTACGGCGACTACCACACGATGATGGACCTCACCGAGGCGCTCGTCCGCGAGAGCGCGCTCGCGGTCCGCGGATCGACGGTGGTGCCGTTCCGCGGCGCCGAGCTCGAGCTGGGCGGTCCGTGGAACCGGATCACCGTGCTCGGCTCGGTGTCCGAGGCGGTCGGCCGCGAGGTGTCGCTCGACGACCCCGATCTGAGCGACGTGGCCGACCGGGCCGGCGTCTCCGTCGACCCGCGATGGGGTCCGGGCAAGATCGTGCTGGAGCTGTTCGAGGGGCTCGTCGAGCCCACGCTCTTCGAGCCGACGTTCGTGTGCGACTTCCCGCGCGAGGTGTCGCCCCTCGCGCGTCCGCATCGGGACGACCCCCGGCTGACCGAGCACGTCGACCCCGTGATCGGCGGCATCGAGCTCGGCACGGGGTACTCCGAGCTCATCGACCCGGACGACCAGCGCGAGCGGTTCCTGGCCCAACAGCGGGAGCGGGCCGCCGGCGACGAGGAGGCGCACCCCCTCGACGAGGACTTCCTCCGCGCGCTCGAGCACGGGATGCCGCCGACGGGCGGACTCGGGATCGGGATCGACCGGCTGTTGATCGTGCTGACCGACGCGCCGTCGATCCGCGACCTGATCGCGTTCCCCCATCACCGGCCGTCCGAGGTCGAGGCGGAGGACTGAGCGCCGGTCGACGGGTGCGGGATATGCTCCGCGCGTCGTTATCCGATGGGGGGACCCGATGACGGATGACCTGCACGCACGGATCCGGTCCGTGCCGCTGTTCTCGGGCTTCGGCGACAAGGACGTCGAGCGTGTCGCCGCTATCGCCAAGGAGGTCGAGTTCCCGGCGGGGAAGGAGATCGCCCGGCAGGGGGAGTCCGGCGTGGGCTTCCACATGATCACGCAGGGCGATGCCGAGGTCGAGGTCGACGGGAGCGTCCACACCACCCTCGGCCCCGGTGCCTACTTCGGCGAGATGTCCCTGCTGGACGGCGGCCCCCGCTCGGCCACCGTGCGGGCCCTCACCCCGCTGCGGACCGTCTCGATGACCTCATGGGACTTCAACGCCCTGCTCGACCAGCATCCCGAGCTGACCAAGAAGCTCCTGATCGAGCTCTGTCGGCGGCTCCGGGCCGTCGAGGGACGCGACACCGACTGAGGGGCGCTCGCCCGACCGGGCGCCCTCGGGGAGGGCCGCCCGGAGCGCCTCGACGATCTCGACGAGCATCGCCCCCTTCGTGACGTAGCCGGCTCCGCCGGCGCCGAGCGCCTCGCGCCGCAGGCCCGCGTCCCCCCGCGCGGTCAGGAACACGACGGGCATCTCGGGCCGGCGCCGATGGATCCGCTGCATCGCGTCGATCCCGGAGAGGTCGCCCATCGAGAGGTCCATCAGGATCACGTCCGGGTCGAGCTCGACCGCCGAGCCGCACGCCGCGACGCCGCCGGTCGCCTCGCCGACCACCCGGATCCCCTCCACCCAGGAGAGCGCGCGCACGAGCGCCTCGCGGAAGATCGGATGGTCGTCGACGACCAGGACGCGGATCGACATGGTCCCTCCTCGCGGTGCACGCCCCGGGCGGCGGGCGGGGAAGGCCGCTCCGATCGTCACACCGCGACACGCTCCGCGACAACGCACATCGGGGTGATCTCCGCATCCCCCGGGTGATCGCTCCGACATCGGTCGTGCGATGAGCTAATCCCCACCGGGAGAACATCCGAATACCTAGAGGAAGGAGGCGTCCGTGCCGCTCGGGAACACGCAGGTCGCGTACGAGGCTTATCTGGGTGGCTGGGTATACTGCCTTCCAGCGGGCGCCGCGGCCGATCCTGGGATGCGGCGCCCGGCGCGACTCGGGGGTAGGACGTGGTCCGAGGATCCCCGGGGAACCGGAACATGGGTGTCGTGGCCCGGAGGACGCTGACATGTTCGAACGCTTCACGGACCGAGCCAGACGCGTGGTGGTCCTCGCGCAAGAAGAAGCGAGGATGCTCAACCACAACTACATCGGCACCGAGCACATCCTGCTCGGGCTGATCCACGAGGGCGAAGGGGTCGCCGCCAAGGCGCTCGAGTCGCTCAACATCTCGCTCGAGGCGGTCCGTCAGCAGGTGGAGGAGATCATCGGCCAGGGCCAGGCCGCTCCCACCGGCCACATCCCCTTCACGCCGCGCGCGAAGAAGGTCCTCGAGCTCAGCCTCCGCGAGGCGTTGCAGCTCGGACACAACTACATCGGCACCGAGCACATCCTGCTCGGCCTGATCCGCGAGGGCGAGGGCGTCGCCGCGCAGGTCCTGCAGAAGCTCGGCGCGGACCTGAACCGCGTCCGCCAGACCGTGATCCAGCTGCTCTCCGGCTACACGGGCGGCAAGGGCGAGCAGACGCCCGGCGGGTCGTCCGAGGGAGGCCAGCAGGGCTCGATGGTCCTGGACCAGTTCGGCCGGAACCTCACCCAGCTCGCGCGCGAGAACAAGCTCGACCCCGTGATCGGGCGCGAGAAGGAGATCGAGCGGGTCATGCAGGTCCTGTCGCGCCGGACGAAGAACAACCCGGTGCTGATCGGGGAGCCCGGCGTCGGCAAGACCGCCGTCGTCGAGGGGCTCTCTCAGGACATCGTGAAGGGCGAGGTCCCCGAGACCCTGAAGGGCAAGCAGATCTACACGCTGGACCTGGGCGCGCTGGTCGCCGGCTCGCGCTACCGCGGCGACTTCGAGGAGCGCCTGAAGAAGGTGCTGAAGGAGATCAAGACCCGCGGCGACATCATCCTGTTCATCGACGAGCTGCACACGCTCGTCGGTGCGGGCGCCGCCGAGGGTGCGATCGACGCCGCGAGCATCCTGAAGCCGATGCTCGCGCGCGGCGAGCTGCAGACGATCGGCGCCACGACGCGGGACGAGTACCGCAAGCACCTCGAGAAGGACGCCGCGCTCGAGCGCCGGTTCCAGCCGATCACGGTCGACGAGCCCACGGTGCCGCACACGATCGAGATCCTGAAGGGCTTGCGCGACCGCTACGAGGCGCACCACCGGGTGAACTTCACCGACGACGCGCTGGTCGCCGCGGCGAACCTGGCCGACCGCTACATCAGCGACCGGTTCCTGCCCGACAAGGCGATCGACCTGATCGACGAGGCCGGCAGCCGGATGCGGATCCGCCGCATGACCGCGCCGCCCGACGTGCGCGAGATCGACGAGAAGATCGCCGAGGTCCGACTCCGCAAGGAATCCGCGATCGACGGCCAGGACTTCGAGCGCGCCGCGTCGCTCCGCGACGAGGAGCGTCAGCTCCAGGAGGAGCGCACGCGCCGCGAGCAGGAGTGGAAGTCGGGCGAGATGGACATCTTGTCCGAGGTCGACGAGGAGGAGATCGCCGAGGTCCTGTCGATCTGGACCGGCATCCCGGTCTTCAAGCTCACCGAGGAGGAGACCGAGAAGCTGCTGCGCATGGAGGACGAGCTCCACAAGCGCTACGTCAGCCAGAACGAGGCCGTGACCGCGCTGTCCCGCGCGATCCGCCGCACGCGCTCGGGCCTCAAGGACCCGCGCCGTCCGTCCGGGTCGTTCATCTTCCTGGGGCCTTCGGGCGTCGGGAAGACCGAGCTCTCCCGCGCGCTCGCCGAGTTCCTGTTCGGCGACGAAGACGCGCTGATCCAGCTCGACATGTCCGAGTACATGGAGAAGCACACGGTCAGCCGCCTGATCGGCTCGCCCCCCGGCTACGTCGGCTACGAGGAGGGCGGCCAGCTGACCGAGGCCGTGCGCCGCAAGCCGTTCAGCGTCGTGCTGTTCGACGAGATCGAGAAGGCGCACCCCGACGTGTTCAACACCCTGCTACAGCTGCTCGAGGACGGGCACCTGACCGACGCGCAGGGCCACAAGGTCGACTTCAAGAACACGATCATCATCATGACCTCCAACCTGGGCACCCGGGACATCCAGAAGGGCCCGGGGATCGGGTTCGCGGCCAGCGCGAACGAGCAGATCACGTACGAGAAGATGAAGGACCGGGTCACCGACGAGCTGAAGAAGAGCTTCCGGCCCGAGTTCCTGAACCGGATCGACGAGATCATCGTGTTCCGGTCGCTCTCGCAGGACGACGTGAAGTCGATCGTCGACCTGATGATGAAGCGCGTCGAGGAGCAGCTGAAGGCCAAGGACATCGACATCGAGCTCACCGACGCCGCCAAGTCGCTGCTGGCCGAGAAGGGCTACGACATGGCGCTCGGCGCACGCCCGCTGCGGCGGACGATCCAGCGCCTCGTCGAGGATCCGCTCGCCGAGAAGCTCCTGTGGAAGGAGTTCCGCGCCGGTCAGACCGTGATCGTGGACGCGCAGGACGGCGAGATCGTGTTCGAGGGGACCGGCGCGATGCTGCCGCCGGACACGCCCCCCGTCGAGCTGGCCGGCTCACCCGAGTAGGCGACCGGAGCCGGGCCGCTCGCTCGGTCCCGGCCGGTCCGGGCCTCGCTCGTCACGCCCCGAGGGCGATCGGGCATGACTCGAGGGTCAAGCCCAGCCAAGAGCGGCCCTCTTCCAGCACGAGCCTGTCTTTGCTGTGCGTACGCTGGACGCGCTCCCAGAGCAGATCCCGGACACGCTCCGCATCGCCGGCGGATGCTGCTGCCGGGACCCTCCGCAAGATGTCGATCGGCGGCTCGAGGAGCGCGTAGGTCGCTTCGAGCCAGCCGCGCGGGACGCCCCTGGGGGCCGGCAGCGCACGGAGCTCGGCCATCGCGTGGTCCGCGATCCGGACGGCAACCTCGCTCCAGCGCGCCTGATCCTCCAGCGAGGACCCGAGCCGACCGACGGCGTCGAAGAATCGATCGGTGGCCTCACCGCAGATCTCCGCTACCTCCGCGATGTAAGCAGCGGTCGGGGGCCCGCACGCTTCGGGCAGGAGCCCCGCACAGAGCTTCCGGATGCGCTCGCCGGTGATCGGACCGTCGTACAGGCGGATCCGGGCGACCGCCCCGCCTGACGATTCCGACTCGGTCGTCTCGTCGTCGATGAAGAAGCGGAGCGATCCGCCCCGAGGGACGACGGCGTGCCCACCCAGGTCGGCGAAGGCGAACACCGTCCTGCTGTTCACATAGCCCAGGACCATCCCGGAGGCGGATCGCGTCAGCACGAGGTGCACGTAGCGATCCGTCCTGATGGAGGCGCGGGCCTCAGCGGTCCGAGGGTAGAAGGTGAGGCAGCCGTCGAAGCTGTACAGGCCATCGTCCGCGACGCCGTCCTCGAAGTCGACGATCTTGCGGTAACCGTTGAGCCGATCGAACCGGAACAGGAGTTCGATCGTGTACCCGTCGTCGTCGATCAGGCCGCTCGCGTGGGGGAACGAGAGTCCACCGTTCGGTCCGAACCCAAGCACCGTTCGATGGCGCCCCAGACCTTCGTCGCCGATGAAGCGAACCGGGCCGCCGCCGAGCGCGAGCAGTGGGGGGCTCTCCCCGACGGAGCTCGAGAGGGTCTCCCCGAACCGGTAGTCGGCGGTCAGGGCTGCCCCCCCGCCTTCGATCGTGGTCCTGAACGCGCTGACCCCCGCAGACGTGCCAGGCACGCAAGCCCCCGGCGCTGCTTCGGGGGTTGGGATCGGGGGATCCGTAGGGCTCCCGACGACCGATGGGGCGGCCGCCTGTGGACGCTCGGCGGTCTCATGCCACGGGACGTCGCGGGCGGTTCGTTCGATGAGCGAACCGACCATGCCGATCGCCGCCACGATGAAGGCGACGACGATCACCGTCGTCTTCCTGCCGGAAGAGATGTCCTGGGCGGGCGGACGCTCGTCGATCCCAGGGGCCTCGAGGGGGAAGGCGGGCGCGGGATCGTGGATGGGGCTCGGCGGTGGTGCCGCGGAGGAGCTGGCCTCCTCGCGCTTCGATCCTGGGTCCCCGAGACGGTAGAGCGGAGCCCCGCAATCCGGGCATGCGGAGGACCGATCCTCCCCGTTCCAGTCACATCGGAGGCAGAGCCGCTCGCTCACGACAACGACGATCCTGGCGGGTGGGCATCCTGCATCGGCATGAACCATGGATGCTCGGCGAGTCGCATCCGCTCAGCATGTGCCGAAGCTCGCCGCTGCGCACTCGATGGATCAGGGCGTCGCTCACCCGCCGGTCCAGACGGATCGCCCGCACATCTCACCCTCCGCTCGCATGATGCATGGATGCGCGAGCACCGCCAAGCGTCCGGTACGCGCGGCGTTCGGCTCCGCGGCTTGCGTCCGTCAGCCGCTCGTCAGCAGGTCAGGTGCAGGATCGCGTTCGTGTGGGGGGGCTCGACCTGCAGGTCCTGGATGGCCTCACGGGTCGGGACGGTCAGCAGCTCCACCCCCCGGCGGGTGGCCTCCTGCCGGACTTCGTCCATCACGGGAAGCGCGCCATCGGCACCGGTCCCGATCACGAGTCGACGGCAGTCCCAGGGGATGTCCTCCGCGATCGACAGCGGGGTATGGCCGAACCGATCGCGGAAGGGCTTCGATGGCTTCTTCTTGCGCTCTCGGACCTGGCCATGAGCGATCACGACGTCGTGCTCGTGGACGACGCCGTCGATGCGGATCGAACCGAAGGTGAACCGGTCTATGCGCATCGTGATGACCTCGCTGATGTGAGGGTACATCGACGCGGGCGAGCGATGAGGATCCGAAGCGGCGTCACGACATGGACGCGTCCCGCCATCCCGGTGGCGTGCGACCTTCCGCCTGGGCGCGGGCCACCCGCGCGGCCCTGCGGGCGAGTCGGAGCGGCTCGGGCGTCCGGGCCCGGCCCGACGTCCGGAGCACGACGTCCCGCGCCGTCGAAGGATCCGTCCGCCAGGCGGCGTGCGCGAGCACGGGCCGGGCCCTGGTGCGTGTCCGGACGGCGAACCCGACGGTTCGACCCCCGAGGGTGAGCGGCGTCGCGCTGCCACGCTCGGTCCCGGGCTCGTCCATCCGTGCGACGAGCGGTCGGTCCGTGACGCCGACGGTCGGCACTTCGAGGACCGCGCCGAGGTGCAGTGCCAACCCGGCACCCCGGGGATGATCACGCCCGCTCGCGTCGACGAGCAGTACGTCGGGGGCCACCTCCAGTGCTCGCACCGCGCGCTCCAGCAGCGGTCCGTGCCGAAGCGCCAGGTAGCCCGCCCGGTACGGGGCGGTCAGCTCGCCCGCGACCGCGGACGTCGCCACGGGAGCGTCATCCCGCAAGACCACGGCTCCTGCCCAGGCCCGATCCCCGTCCACGGTGCCCGGCGCGAGGAAGCATGCACCGATCGTCATCGCTCCCGGCTCGAGCTCGCACGGTGCTTCCTCGTCCGCTCGGGCTGCGAGCTCGAGCTGGACCTGGTCCAACTCCGCCTCGGTCCCCGGCCAGCCCACACCCTCACGCTAGTCCGCATCGCTCCTCACGCCCGAGGTCGATCGGGCACGACCGAAGGATCTCGGACGATGTCGCGTCGCTCCGGATCGGAGAAGGCGAAGACCCCGGTGTCGTGCACGTATCCGAGGATCGCATCCCCTGGATGCGCAGGCGTCGTCATCCGCTCAGCGGCCCTCTCAACCCGTACCCACCATCAGCGCCTCGCTGTCGGGCGTCCAGGTCGCTCGGGCCGTGTGACCGTTGCCGATCGGGACGCTCAGCTCGATCTCGGTGAGCCCACCGGTGCTCACGTCCCCGACGAACAGGCTGTTCGCAGGCACGTCGTTCCCGGCGACGCCGCCGGTGCTGCCGATGAACGCGATGCGGGTCCCGTCGGGCGACCACGTCCCGCTCCCCCTCGAACACGAGCACGGAATGCGTCAGCCGGTGCGACCGGCCGCCTGCCACGGGGACCGTCGCCAGGTCGTACTGGATCCGGAGCCTCGACGT
>DATBLY010000057.1:0-3688 GCA_036555125.1 Actinomycetota bacterium
CCGGCCCGCTCGGACGGATAGCCGAGCAGGTCCACGAGCAGGAGGGCCGCTCGCTGGCGGGGGGTGAGCCGACGCAGCATCGTGCGCACGTCGGCCCGCATCTCCGCGTCCGAGAACAGGTCCCGCGGCTCCGGCACCGGGAGCGCCTTACGGATCGCGACGGCCGCGTGCCGCCTGCGCATCCGGAAGCCGTTCAGCGCGACGCGGAACAGGTAGCCCGTCAGGTCGTCGATCGCATCGATCGCGTCCCAGCGCTCCCAGAGCTTCAGGAACGCGTCCTGCATGAGCTCCTCCGCGTCGTGCCGGTTCCCGACGACGAAGTAGAGAGCCTTGTACAGGCGTTCATGTTCCTCCTCGAAGAACGTGTCGAAGCGGGCCCATGCCTCGACGCGTTCGGTGGGGAACGGGAGCACCTCGCTGCCCTCTGCTCGCATCACGTCATGGATGCGCGAGCGGTCCGGTCCGCTGAAGACCATCCGAGGTTCTCCTCCGCGGGCGGGATCCACGCTAGGCCCGCGATGTTCGGAGGGGAAGTCCTCAGGCGCGCGAGGCCCGGCCACTGGCGACCGGGCCTCGTCGCGTCATCGCGACGCGGCTGCCGCCCAGGGAGCATCCTCAGCGTCAGCTGAAGACGTAGGCCCCGTCCCAGTCGAAGTCGGCCCCCGAGACGTACGTGACGTCGACGCTGGCGTGGAACCCGTCCAGGGTGCCGGTCCCTCGCCAGAAGGTGCACGTCCCGTGGTACGGGTCGGCGATCGTCTGGCAATAGCCGAACGCCCGGTTGCCGTGTCCGGCACGAAGGACGACCCGGCTGCTCATGAAGTTGGGATCCGTGAGCACCGGTCCCCGGTACATGACCTTCGTCCCGACCGGGATCGCCGCGAGGTCGGACCCGGTGATCGTGCAGAAGCTCGGGGTATCACCGGTGAACTCGCTGCACTCCTTCGTGATGTGGAGCGGTTGGAGCGTTGTGCCCGCAGACGCCGTCGGGATGGCGGCCGCGATGGCCGCGATCGTTCCGGCCACCGCGAGGAGCTTCCGAGCTGTGCTCATCTGTTCCCTCCCTCTCGATCGTCGTGCTCGATGTGGGCAGAAGGTGCTGGCTCGATGACGTCACGGTGCTTCGGTCATCACCAGCACGGCTTCGCCGTCCGGCAACCAGTTCGGACGGTTCTCGTGTCGGCGGCCGGTGGCCGTCCCCGCGAGGACCTCGGTCACCTCGCCGGTCGCGACGTCGACGACGTACAGGACCCCGTCCCCCCGGTAGATCCCGCCCTCGGTCCCGACGAACGCGATCTTGGAGCCATCCGGGGACCAAGCGGGGGCTTCGGCGCTCGCTCCCGGAAGTGCCGCTACCTGGTGCTCTCCGCTTCCATCCGCGTTCATCACCCAGACCCCGAAGACGAGGACGCCGCCGCTGTCGGTCCCGATCCCGCGCGTGAACGCGATCTGGCTCCCGTCCGGCGACCAGGCACCGCCGACCTCCGGCCAGCCGCTCCCGGTGTTGAGGAATCGGGTACGACCACCGGTGATCGGAAGGGTCGCGAGGACCGGCAACCCGTCCTTGACGGACGTGTACAGGATCAGCGACCCGTCGGGTGACCAATCCGCCGGATTGAAGTCGGCGGCCTGATGACTCCCAGGGATCTCGCGGACGTCGGTTCCGTCCGCGTCCATGACCATGGGCCGGAGGTTGCCTTCGTCGTCGACCCGGAAGTACAGGAGCTGGCTCCCGTCCGGCGACCAGCGCGGCTGTTTCGCCCCGATCGGATCCTCCGTGAGGATGCGGAACCCTGAACCATCGAGCCGCATCGTGGCGACCTGGGGCACCGTCCGATCTGCGAGCGTGAACGCGATCCTGGTGCCGTCCGGCGAGAGGTCGGGGGTCGCGCCGCCGGGGAGGCCGGGGAGGGACGACCGGACCGAGCCATCGAGTGCCACCACCGTGAACGCGTTCCCGGATCCCCTCGGCTCGATCGTCGCCGGCGCCGATCCCTCCCGCCCTCGGTTGATCGCACCTGCCGCGAACGCGATCGCGGCGACGATCGCCGCGGCCACCGCTAGCGCCGCGATCTTGCGGTTGCGCATGGATCGCTGCCGCCGTCCCTGGAGCGCCGTGTACGCGTCCTGATCGGGATCGATCTGCTTCGTGACCATCTCGAAGACCTCCTTCAGCTCAGGCATGGGGACCTCCGGTGGTTCGCAGGGCGCTCCGGCCCTGCGTGGCGAGCGCCCGCACGGTCGACGGGCGGACGCCCATGATCCGCGCGGCCTCCTCGGAGCCATAGCCGTACAGGTCGAGCAGGACGAGCGCGGCGCGCTGACGTGGCGCCAGCTGGAGGAGCATGAGACGGACGTCCTCGCGGATATCGATCTCGTTGAACGGATCGGACTCCGGGCCGGAGGCGGTCAGCCTCCGCGAGGCTCGGAACGCCGCGCGGGTCCGCATGCGCGATCCGTTCAGCGCCACGCGGAACAGGTACGCCGTCAGATCGTCGATCCGGTCGATCTCGTCCCAACGTTCCCAGAGCTTCAGGAAGGCATCCTGTGAGAGCTCGGCGGCGTCGGCCCGGTTGCCCGTCACGAAGTAGAGAGCCTTGAAGACCTTGGGGTGCTCCTCGGCGAAGAAGGTCGAGAAATCCACCGGGGTCGAGGCCCTGTCGGGGAACGAGATGACGTCGCCATTCGCTTGCATCACGTCCTAGATGCCGCCGCGGGCCGCTTCGCTTAGTGAACACGCCCAGCATGACGTGGTCCCGCCAGGGATGGAACCGGCCGAGACTCGGGAGAGGGCCGGCCGCGACGCGAACCCCCTCGCCTCACACCAAGCCCCGTAGCTCCTCTGGGACCAGATCGGCGAACTGCCACGCGGTCCATAGGTCCCCCGAGATCCGAGATGCCGACGCCCGCACCCCGAGCGGCGCGAAGTGCTCGACGACGCGTTCCACGTCGCGATCCAGCAGCCCGCGCGCGTGGCGGTTCTTGCGGGGGTCGACCGCCTGCGGCAGGTCGATCACCGTCACCCGACCTTCCCAGACCAGCAGGTTGTACGGCGAGAGGTCCCCGTGTATCACGTTGCGGTACAGGAACAGCTCGACGTTGCGGATCACCTGGCGGAACAGGTCCTCCGCCTCGGATCGCTCCGTGCGGTACGAGCGGAGCTGAGGCGCGGCGACGTCCTCGTCGCCGACGTAGGTCATCAGGATCGCGCGGTCGGTCCGCGCGATCCCCCGGGGGACGTCTGCACCCGCACCGTGGAGCTCGCCCAGCATCTCCCACTCGCGGTTGACCCAGATCGCCGCGGCGACCTCGCGCCCGAACCGCGTGCGCTTCTCCACCGCCTTGCGGACCGTGCGCGGCTTGATGAACTCGCCGTCGCGGTACAGGCCCTCGTCGCGGAAGGCCCGCCGGTCGGGTGGGTGGTAGACCTTCAGCGCCGCGAGGCGCTCGTCGGTCGTGCTCGGATTGGCGCGGCACAGGTGCACGGAGGCCTCCTTGCCGCTCTTGATCGGTCGGATGACCGAGTGGATGAGCCCTTCGTCCAGGAAGTGCTCGAACGCTTCATCGTGCAACGCGGGTTCCTCCTCGGGATCGATGGCGTGCGGACGCCTCGTCCCGGGAGTCGCGGTGGGTGCTCGGAGGACCTACGAGCGACCGGAGGGACGAGGCACGCTGACGCTGGCGACGG
>DATBLY010000059.1:0-21188 GCA_036555125.1 Actinomycetota bacterium
CGGCGCTCGCCCGGGCCGGAACCGAGCGCACCGCCCTGTAGACGGGCCTGCGGTAGACGTCGTAGGAGGAGTACCGCCCGCGTCCGATGCGCGCACGGGCGCCCGGACCTACCCTTCGGGAGCGACCACGGGCGCCGGCCGGGTGACCGGCTCCGGCGGGAACCGAGTCGGGAAGCCGATCGAAGGGTCGGCCCATCCGGCGGGCGCCCCGGTCGTCCACGTCGAGTTGGGTGCCCACCCGTGCTCGGCTACCCGAAGCGGAACGGGCCGGGCGAGAGCCCGGCCCGTTTCGATTCCGCGTTCCGATCCGCTCAGTGCATGTGGCCGTGGCCGCCCGCGGCCGCCGGCTCCTCCTCCTCGGGCTTCTCGACGACGGCGCTCTCGGTCGTGAGGACCAGCGCCGCGATCGAGGCGGCGTTCTGCAGCGCCGACCGGGTGACCTTGGCCGGGTCGATGATCCCCGCCTTCACCATGTTCACCCACTCGCCGGTCGCGGCGTCGAACCCCTTGCCCTTGCCGTTGCCCTCGGCGCGGATCTGCTGGACGATCACGGCGCCCTCGTAGCCGGCGTTGTGGGCGATCCGGCGCGCGGGCTCGGAGAGCGCGGCCGCGACGATCGTCGCGCCCGTCGCCTCGTCGCCCTCCAGGTCGAGCTTGTCGAGGGCCTGCTCGGCGCGG
The DNA here is from genome assembly GCA_036555125.1 of Actinomycetota bacterium. GTDB lineage: Bacteria > Actinomycetota > UBA4738 > UBA4738 > HRBIN12 > DATBLY01. The sequence goes on from DATBLY010000059.1 coordinate 679, forward strand.
ATCAGCGTGACGCCGCCGCCGGGCACGATGCCCTCCTCGACCGCAGCGCGCGTCGCAGAGACCGCGTCTTCGATCCGGTGCTTCTTCTCCTTGAGCTCGACCTCGGTGGCCGCGCCGACCTTGATCACCGCGACGCCGCCGGAGAGCTTGGCCAGCCGCTCCTGCAGCTTCTCGCGGTCCCAGTCGGAGTCGGTCTTGTCGATCTCGGCCTTGATCTGGTTGATCCGGCCCTTCACCTCTTCGTCGGACCCGCCGCCCTCGACGATCGTCGTCTCGTCCTTCGTCACGACGATCTTGCGCGCCGTGCCCAGCAGGTCGAGCGTCGCGTTCTCGAGCTTCAGGCCGACCTCCTCGGAGATCACCTGCCCGCCCGAGAGGATCGCCATGTCCTGCAGCATCGCCTTGCGGCGGTCGCCGAACCCGGGCGCCTTGATCGCGACCGCGTTGAACGTGCCGCGGATCTTGTTCACGACGAGGGTGGCGAGCGCCTCGCCCTCGACGTCCTCGGCGATGATCGCGAGGGGCTTGCCCGCCTGCATCACCTTCTCGAGCACCGGGACGAGCTCCTGCACGCTCGAGATCTTCTTGTTCACGATCAGCACGGAGGGCTCGTCCAAGACGGCCTCCTGCCGGTCGGGGTCGGTGATGAAGTACGGCGAGATGTAGCCCTTGTCGAACTGCATCCCCTCGACGAACTCGAGCTCCATGCCGAACGTGTTCGACTCCTCGACGGTGATCACGCCGTCCTTGCCGACCTTGTCGAGCGCCTCGGCGATCGTCTCGCCGATCGAGGGGTCCGCCGCCGAGATCGACGCGACCTGCGCGACCTCCTCCTTGGACTCCACGTCCTTGGACTGCTCCTTGATCGCGTCCACGGCCGCCTCGACCGCGCGCTCGATGCCTCGCTTGAGGGCCATCGGGTTCGCCCCCGCGGCGACGTTCTTCAGGCCGGCCTTCACCATCGCGCGCGCGAGGACGGTGGCGGTGGTCGTGCCGTCACCGGCGACGTCGTTCGTCTTGGTGGCGACCTCCTTCGTGAGCTGAGCGCCCATGTTCTCCCACGGGTCGTCGAGCTCGACCTCCTTGGCGATCGTCACGCCGTCGTTCGTGATCGTGGGCGCGCCCCACTTCTTGTCGAGCACCACGTTCTGGCCCTTGGGGCCGAGCGTGATGGCGACCGCGTCGGCGAGCTTGTCGACGCCGGCCTCCAGGCCGCGCCGCGCATCCTCACCGAACTTCAACAGCTTCGAAGCCACGGCTCCTCCTTCGGTCGTTCAGATGGAACGGGGCCCGGCGCGCACGCGCGCTCGAGCCCCGTCCCGACGCTTGGGTGCTACTTCTTGTTGACGACGGCGAGCACGTCTCGGGCCGACAGGATCAGGTACTCCTCGCCCTCGACCTTCACCTCGGTGCCGCCGTACTTCGAGTAGATCACGGTGTCGCCGACCTTCACGTCGACCGGGATCCGCCTCTCGCCGTCCTCGTCCCAACGGCCCTCGCCCACGGCCACGACGGTGCCCTCCTGGGGCTTCTCCTTCGCGGTGTCGGGGATCACGAGACCCGACGAGGTCATCTCGTCACCCTCGTTCGCGTGGACCACGATGCGGTCCTCGAGCGGCTTCAGGCTGAAGTCCTTCGCCATGCTGGTTGCCCTCCTCGCGTTAGCACTCGGCCTGCTTGAGTGCTAACAGGATAACGACGAGAGTGCCAAGGGTCAACGCGCGGCCGGGCGGCCGGCTACCGTCCGCGGGCCACACGCCCGAACGCGTCGCCGTGCACCGACAGGGCGTACAGGATCAGCCCGTTCAGGGCCAGGCCGATCAGCCCGCTCGTCCCGCCGCGACCGAACGTGAGCAGGGCGGACGCCACGCCGAGGGCCGCCAGCACGAGCCCGAGGGTCCGGCCGGCTCGGATCTGCAGCAGGATCAGCACGCCCGTCAGGCCCTGGAGCCCGCCGATCGCGAACGAGACGACCCCGACGATCGACAGGAGCTGGCGCGTCGCCTCGTCGATCTTGAGGTCGTCGCCCCAGGCGAGGATCGCCACGCCGGCGAGCACGCTGAAGGCGCCCGAGATCAGCAACAGGACGGCCGACGCCGTCACGAGGCCGGGGCGACGGCGTGGTCCGGCCGCCGGGACCAGATCGGTCCACCGGATCGGCTCCGAGGGCGGGGGTGGGAGCGCGGACATCTCCCCCAGGTATCGGCAGGCGGCGGCTCCGACCCGAGCCCGGTCGCGGGCGGGCCTCGCTCCGTCCACAGGCAGGTGAACATCCTGTGACGAAGGACGGAGCGCTTTGACGGACGGCGCGGTCGCCCCGAGCATGGGAGACGTACCGGTTGGACCGATCGACCCTGGCCGTGACGAGCGATCCGAGCGTCACGGCCTCCGTGTTCCGCCGCCCGGCGGACCAGACCGAAGAGCAGGAGGTGGTCGACCATGAACATGGGCGTCGCGTGGGGCGAGCGCTACGAGGACGTGTGGGGGCAGGGAAGCGAGCGACGCCGTCCACGGAGGGCGACCCGGCTCGTCGGGGCGGCCGTCGCTTCGGCCTCGGTCTTCCGAGCGCTGCTGCGTAGGCCGGACGGCGGAACCGTCGTGGTCCTCGTCCCGCGGGTCGCGGCGGCCCCCGGCCGCGACGCGATCGTGATCGACGATCAGCTCCGCGACGCGAGCTGACGCGATCGGGCGGATCGGGGTCCGCCGGCCCACACCCCTCCGGACCGGCGGGCCCTTCCCGTCAGATCCCCTTCAGGTAGGCGACCGTCTCGGCGAGGCCGTCCTCGAGGTGCGTCCAGGGCTTCCATGCGATCGCGCTCGCGGCGGCCGAGATGTCGAGGGCGATCCGCCTGAGCTCACCCGGCGGGAGCGGGCCGCGCTCGGGCTCGCGGTCGAAGCCGATGATGTCGGCGAGCAACCGGTACAGGTGGTTCACGCTCGTCTCGAGGCCGGTGCCGACGTTCACGAGCTTGCCGGAGCCGCGCTCGACCGCCTGCACGAACGCGTGGACCGTGTCGTCGATGAACACGTAGTCGCGCGTCTGGTTCCCGTCCCCGAAGATCGTCGGCGTCTCGCCGGCGAGCATCTTGGCCGAGAAGATCGAGATCACGCCCGCCTCGCCGTAGGGGTCCTGCCGCGGCCCGTAGACGTTGCCGAGCGCGAGCGCCGTGTAGTCCAGGCCCCGGTAGCGTTGGTAGAAGCCCAGGTAGTCGACCGAGACCTTCTTCGAGATGCCGTACGGCGAGGTCGGGTGCGACCCCTGGGCGCTGGTCTCCTTCGCCGGGATCCGCTTCGGCTCCCCGTACAGCGTGCCGCCGCTCGCCGCGTAGATCACCTTGCGGACGCCGGAGCGGATGGAGCACTCCAGGACGTTGAGCAGGCCCATCACGTTGATCGAGGCGTCCTTCACCGGGTCCTCGAGCGAGGGCCGCACGCCGGACTGCGCCGCGAGATGGAACACGATCTCCGGGCGATGGCGTTCGAAGAGCGGCTGTAGCCCCTCCGCGCGCACGTCCATGTTGAAGAACGTGAACTCCTTGCCGTAGCCGCGCGCCTCCGCGAGGTTCGCGATGCGCCCCGTCTCGAGGTCGTCCACGCTGACCACGCGGTATCCCTCCGCCAGGAGGCGGTCGGCGAGATGCGAGGCGATGAACCCGGCGCCCCCGGTCACCAGGACGGTCGTCACGACGCCAACCTTAGGTTGGGATCGGCCCCGATGTCGAACGAGGTCCGTTCTCCCCGAGCGAGTCTCGCGGCTCCGACGCACGCGATCATCGCGGCGTTGTCGGTGCACAGATCGAGCGGCGGGAAGAGCACGTGGATGCCGGCCGCCGCGCCGTCGGCCTCCATCCGCTCACGCAGGCGGGTGTTCGCCACGACCCCGCCGCCGAGCAGCACCGTGCCCACGCCTCGCTCCGTCGCCGCCCGCAGCGTCTTGGACACCTGGACGTCGACGATCGCCTCTTGGAAGCTCGCCGCCAGATCCGCGGCGTCGATCTCATGCCCGGCGGCGCGCTCCGCCTTCACGTGGCGCAGCACGGCCGTCTTCAACCCGCTCATCGAGAAGTCCAGGTCGCCGGAGTCCTCCATCGCGCGCGGGAACCGGATCGCGTCCGGGTCGCCATCGCGCGCCAGCCGGTCGAGCAGCGGGCCGCCCGGGAAACCGAGGCCGAGCAGGCGCGCCACCTTGTCGAACGCCTCCCCCGCCGCGTCGTCCAGCGTCTGCCCCAGGACCTCGTGCCGGTGCATCTGCGGGATGTGCACGATCATCGTGTGCCCACCGGACACGATCAGGGCGATGTACGGCGGGTCGGGCCGCCCGTGGACCAGGAAGTTCGCCCAGACGTGACCCTCGAGGTGGTTCACCCCGATCAGGGGTGCGCCGGTGGCGAGGGACACGGCCTTGGCGGCCGCCATCCCCACGAGCAGCGCCCCGACCAAACCCGGACCCACCGTCACGGCGACCCCGTCCACGTCGCCGAAGCCGGACAGGCCGCCGGCGAGGAGAGCGTCCTCCAGCAGCGGGTTCAGCGCCTCGACGTGGGCGCGCGCGGCGACCTCGGGCACCACCCCCCCGAACCGCTCATGCAGGTGTGCCTGGGCGGCGATCAGGTTCGCGCGGACCGCGTAGCCGTCCTCCACGATCGCGACGGCCGTCTCATCGCACGAGGTCTCGATGCCGAGGGTGATCACCTCGGCCGCACGCCCTCGGGCAGCTCGTCCGCGATCGCTCGCAGGCGGGCAGCGTAGGCGCGCGTCCGGACGTCGTCGGTCCACATGATCAACGCGTCCTCGTTCAGCTCCTGGTAGTAGTTCCGCCGGATCCCGACCGGGCGGAAGCCGAACCGCCCGTACATCCGCTGCGCGCCCCAGTTCGAGACCCGCACCTCGAGGGACACGGCGCGCGCGCCCATCGAGATGCCCCCGTGCAACAGCTCGAGCAGCAGCCGGGAGCCCACCTTCCGGCGGTGCTGGTTCGGATCCACCGCGATGTTCGTCACGTGCGCCTCATCGCCGTAGCAGATCAGCCCCCCGTATCCCACGACCTCGCGGTCGACACGCGCCACGAGGTAGCAGCGGTTCGCGGGGTCGGTCATCTCGGCGATGAACAGGTTCGGCGACCATGGGCGCGCGTAGACCTGCCGTTCGATGACCATGACGCCGCGCAGGTGACGGCGGCGCATCCGGGTCACCTCGAGCCTAGGCGCCTCTGGCTCGCTGATCCCAAGCGATCTCCGCATCCGACTTCCTCAGGTACAGGGGGACGACATCGAAGGGACGATCGAACTCCTCGCGCAGGAACCGGGGCGCGGCGAGCTCGACCAGGGCCGCGGCGTCGGGATGGGCCACCGACGGCGAGGCGAACTCGATCTGGCTCCCCAGCTGTTCGATCTCACGCCGGTACAGGATGGCACCGTTGCCCACGCACAGCACCTCGCCGGGGAGGGCGCCCAGGTCGGCCACCAGGTGGTCCACGGGACCGACGGCGTGCTCGGTCTCGCGCATCACGCCCCCGGGGATGGACCGGTAGAGCGACCAGAAGACCTCCTTCCGCCGCGCATCGATCACGGCCGCGATCCGCCGCGGCGTGTACCGCACGCTGTAGGCGAGCGCGTCGAGGCTGGTGATCCCCACGATCGGGAGCATGAGCACCTGGGCGAGCGTCTTCGCGGTCTCGACCCCGACCCGCAGGCCCGTGAACAGGCCGGGCCCGATCCCCACGGCGACACCCCCGATCCGGGACACGTCGAGGCCAGTGAACCGGAGCAATGCCTCCAGGGCCGGGGTGACCGACTCCTGGCGGGCCGCGCCCGCGATCCGGATCGAGCCGAGCACCTCGGTGTCGCTCCCCAGGGCGACCGAGGTCTGGGGCGTCGAGGTGTCGATCCCGACGACGATCATCCGCTCGCCGCCCACGCCGCGACGCCGAGCTCGAGCCGCTCCCACCGCTCGGCCCAGCCGGGACCGACGGCCGACAGGACGATCCGCCGCGCATCGGAGCCGGGGTCGGGCTCGGTGAGCTCCACCTGCAGGCGCTCGGACGGCAGCACGGCCCCGACGGCATCGCCCCACTCGACGAGCAGGACCGCCCCGCCCGCCTCCAGCAGCTCGTCGAGGCCGAGGTCGACCACGTCCTGCACGCGGTCCAGGCGGTAGACGTCCGCATGGATCACGTCGAGGCGACCGCCACCGTACTCCCGCACCAGGGTGAACGTCGGCGACGCCACCCGGTCCTCGGACCCCAACCCCTGCGCGACGCCCTGGACCAGGGTCGTCTTGCCGGCCCCCAGCTCGCCGGTGAGGATCGTCGTGTCGCCCGCGCGGTAGACGTCGGCGAGCGCGCGGCCGATCGCCCGCGTGTCGTCCGCCGTCTCCGACCGGAGCTCGATCGTCATCAGAAGAGCCCCAGCTGCTCCTCGGGCTCGGGAGGAAGGACGATGGTCTCGGGCGTCGGCGGGTGCAGGGTCCGATCGAGCGTCGCGCGGACCAGGCGGAAGTCGTCCTGCAGCTCCTGGAACTGCCGCGAGCCCTCGCCGCCGCCGTGCAGGATCGCGGCCGGATGGAACGTCGGCACCACCCATCGCCCGTGCCAGGGGAACGTCTGCCCACGCACCCGTGTGATCCCCTGCTTGGTGTTCAGGACGAACTTCGTGGCGAAGTTCCCGAGGGTGACGACCACCGACGGTTGGACGATCGAGATCGTCTCCACGAGCCATGGCGTGCACGCCTCGATCTCGTCCGGGAGCGGATCGCGGTTGCCCGGCGGGCGGCACCGCAGGACGTTCGCGATGTACACGTCCCGGCGCTCGAGGCCGATGCCGTTCAGCACCTTCGTCAGCAGCTGACCCGCGGCGCCGACGAACGGCTCGCCCTGCTTGTCCTCGTGGAACCCAGGCGCCTCGCCGATCAGCATCACGTCGGCGTCGGGGGCGCCGACGCCGAAGACGACCTGGGTCCGGGTCTCCGCCAGGCGGCACCGGGTGCAGGTGGACGCCTCGGCGGCGACCTCGGCGAGCGTCCGGGTCATCCGTCCGTTCCGTCCCCGACCGCGGGAGCCCCCGGGACGCCCGTCGCCGCCCGGACGCCGCGCCGGATCGCCTCGGCCACGGCGTCGGCCGCGAGCTCTGGAAGCCGGCTCCGATCCGCCTCGACCTCGCCCGTCGCGAGCGCGAACGCCACGTCGCCGTCCCAGTGGGTGTGGGCCGGTCGCACCGCCAGCGCGAGGCCATCGTGGGCCGCGTAGGTCAGCCGGAGCGCGTGCGCGACCGATAGCCGGGCGTTCGTCGCCACGCACACCAACGTGGTGTTCGCGATCGGCCACATCGTCGGCGTCGCGTCGGGATCCCCCCGGTTCGCGGCCAGGGACGAGCCGTCCGCCTCCACGATCCGCCCCAGCGCGTTCACGGCCGCCACCGCCCCCACGATCACCTCACCGTACCGCGTGGAGGCCGAACCCAGGCCGCCCTTCATCCCCATCCGCGGGTCCGGCAGCTTCGCGACCGTGGCACCCGTCCCGGCGCCGATCGAGCCCTCCGCGAGCGGCCCCTCGCCGGCCGCCTCGCAGGCCGCGTAGCCCGCGTCCGGCCCCGGTCGAGCGCCCGGGTCCCCGACGCCGAGGTCGAAGAGCACCGCGCCCGCCACGATCGGGATCCGTGCGGGTCCGGCCCGGAACCCCCGACCGCGCTCCTCGAGCCAGCGCTGCACGCCGACGGCGGCCGCCAGCCCGAAGCCGCTGCCGCCGGTCAGCAGCACCGCGTCCACCCCGGTCCCGATCGACCCGGGTCGGAGCCCGTCGGTCCCGACGGTCGCGGGGGCCCCGCCGCGCACCTCGGCGGCGCCCACCGTGCCCTCGGGCGCGAGGATCACCGTGCAGCCCGTGATCCCCACCGGATCCGTCCAGTGCCCGACCCGGACCCCCGGAACGTCCGTGATCACGACGAGTCCCGCTCGTTCGCTCGCCGACGCCCGGGCGGCGCCGGCCCCGGCTCATCGCCCCCAGGAGGGCCGGCCCGCGTCCGACGACGCGCCTTCGGCTTCGTCCCCTGCTCCCGGTCGCGCAGACATCGGTCGGCGAACCGGTCGATCGCCCGGTTCAGCTCCTCCGGGCGCTCGAGCATCGCGATGTGCCCGGCGCCCGGCACGATCGTGAGCTCCCCGCGCGGCAGGGCACCCGCCAGCTCGACCGCGGCCGCCGGCGGCGTGACGCGGTCGTGCTCACCGACGATCACGAGCGCCGGCACGGTCACCCTCGGGAGGGCATGCCGCAGGTCCATCTCCATCAGGTCGGCGAGCCCGTCGGTCCAGACCTGCGACGAGGCGCGCCCGGCCAGGGCGACGACGTGGTCGACGACGTTGCGCGGTGCGTCCGGGCCGAACTGCGTGACGCGGGCGACCACGCCGCCCACGTCGGCCGGGCTCGCGAGGACCGCGCGGCGCAAGCGATCGACGCGACCGGCGGCGGCGCGCAGGCTCCCCAGCCGGGGGCGCAGGAGCTCGGTCACCGAGCCCATCGCGCCGCGGATCAGCTGACCGGACGCCGCGCCGATCAACACGACCCCCGCGATCCGGGGGCCGAAGAGCTCCGGGCGCAGCTCGGCCAGGGCGAGGATCGACATCGCTCCCATGCTGTGGCCGACGAGCACCGCCGGGCCGTCGGGCGCGACCGCGTCGAGCACGGCCGCGATGTCCCGGCCCATCGCCCGCAGGGTCAGGTCGCCGTCCGCGGCGGCGGCGCTCGCGCCGTGGGAACGATGATCCATGAGCACGCATCGGAACCGAGCCGACAGGGCGGGCCACTGCTCGGACCAGGTGGACAGGTCCAGGCTGAACCCGTGCGCGAACAGGAGCACGGGCGCGGCGGGGTCACCGGCCGCGCGCACGACGATCTCGGTCCCATCGAACGACCGGACCGACGGAAGGAGCTCCGGCGGAAGCTGCCCGATCGGTGCGTGCTCGTGATGCTCGAGCCGGCGTCGCCGAACGACGGCCCCCACCGCGCCGGCGGCGACCGCGCCGGCGGCGATCCCGGCGGTCACCACGGCCGTCCGCCGCCGGGTCATCCGGCGTACACCCGCGGGACCCGGCGGCCGATCCGCGCCACGACCTCGTACCCGATCGTCCCGGCCAGCCCCGCCAGCTCCTCGGCCTCGATCGTCTCGTCCCCCTGCGTCCCGATCAGCACGACCTCGTCTCCCGGCTCCACGGGGCCGTCGCCGCAGTCGACCATGAGCTGATCCATCGTCACGTTCCCCGCGATCCGCCGTCGCCGCCCCCGGACGAGGACGTCGGCCCGCGAGGACAGCGACCGAGGGTAGCCGTCCGCGTACCCGACCGGCACCGTCGCCACGGAGGCGTCGCGGTCGAGCTCGTAGTGGAGCCCGTAGGAGATGCGCTCGCCGGACGTGAGCGGTTTCACGTTCACGACCGCGGAGCGCCACGCGAGCGCCGGGCGGAGCCCAAGGCCCTCTCCGATGCCGGGGGCCGGCGGCAGCCCGTAGATCCCGATCCCCGGCCGGACGAGGGACAGGTGCGACCGAGGATGCAGGATCACCGCCCCCGTGTTCGCGGCGTGCAGCAGGCCGGGGTCGAGTCCGGCCGCCCGAAGCCGTCCCACGGCGGCATCGAACCGATCGAGCTGGAGCGCCGTCTCCACCGGATCCTCGGCCGAGACCGCCAGGTGGGTCCAGAACCCGTCGAGGCGGAGGCCAGCGGCGAGCACGCGCTGCACGAACCCCGTGGCGTCCTCGGGCGGCCAGACGCCGCCGCGGTGCATGCCCGTGTCCACCTTCACGTGGACCCCGAGGGGACGTCCGCCGGCCGCGTCGACGAGTCGTCCCAGGGCCGCATCGGTGTAGAGCGGCGGCGTGAGACCTGCGTCGATCGCGGCCCGCTCCGATCCGGCCGGGAGCTCGGAGAGCACGAGCACCGGCGCTTCGACGCCGGCCGACCGCAGGACGAGACCCTCCTCCACGAGCGCCACGCCGATCCAGGCCGCCCCGGCCTCGAGCGCGGCCCGGGCGACCTCGGGAGCGCCGTGGCCGTACCCGTCGGCCTTCACGACCGCCATCAGCTCCACCCCGTCGGGCTTGAGGACGCCGACGTTGTCGCGGATCGCGCCGAGGTCGACCTCGACGCGGGTCGCGCGGAAGTCCGTCACGGATCCCTCACGCGCTCGACGGCGTCGGGGATCGCATCGACCAGGTCGCCCGCGACCACGCCCTCCCCCCGCTCCCTGCCCGCCAACCGTCCCGCCAGGCCGTGGAGGTACGCACCGGCCGACGCCGCGTCGCCCGGGGCCGTGCCGCGCGCCAGCAGCCCCGCGATCATCCCGGTGAGGACGTCGCCGGACCCCGCGGTCGCGAGGAACGCGCTGCCCGTGGGGTTGATCGCGATCGCTCCCCGGGGCTCCGCGACGAGCGTCCGGCTCCCCTTCAGCAGGGTGGTGCATCCGCTCGACGCGGCCAGCCCACGGACGGATCCCAGCCGGTCCCGTGCGAGCGCGCTCCCCTCCAGCCCGGTGAGCCGCGTGAACTCCCCCGCGTGCGGCGTGAGGACGGCGTCGGCCTCCCGCACCTCCAGGTCAGCGCTTCGACCGGCGAACGCGTTCAGGCCGTCCGCGTCCAAGACCAGCGGCACGGGGGCGGCACGCACCAGCTCACGGACGAGGGCGGCCGTCTCGGGGTGCGTCGAGAGGCCGGGGCCCACGGCGAGGGCGTCGGCGCGCTCGGCGGCCTCCAGGATCGCCGGGAGGGCCGCCGGCGAGACGGTGCCCTCGGCGGTCTCCGGCAGCGCGCGGAACGTGGCCTCCGTGAGCCCCGCGGCCACGACCGGCAGGACGCTCGTGGGGACCGCCGCGGTGACCAGGCCGGCCCCGATCCGTCCCGCCGCGCGCGCGATCAGCCGGACCGCGCCGGGCATCTCCCGCGAGCCGGCGACGATCAACACGACGCCCGACGCGCGCTTGTGCGTGTCCGCGTCCCGCACGGGCAGCGCCGCGCGCACATCCGCCGGTTCGATCACGAACGCGTCCGCCCGGATCAGGTCGTCGGGGAAGCCGATGTCCACGACGCGCAGCATCCCCGCGTACTCGCCGCCGGGCAGCAGGACGGCTCCGACCTTCGCGGCGCCGAACGTGACCGTGAGATCCGCGCGCACGGCGACCCCCTCGACCGCGCCCGTGGCGCCGTCCACCCCCGAGGGAACGTCCACCGCGACGACCGGGACCCCGACGTCGCCGAGCCCCACGATGGCCTCGGCCCAGGCGTCGTCCGGTTGCCCGCGGAACCCCGTCCCGAAGATCGCGTCGATCGCCACGTCGGCTCGGGCGATCTCGCGCTCCAGCGTCGCCGGCGAGAACGGACGGATCCGCACCCGGTCCACCTCGCCGAGCCGGGCGAGGTGGGTCGCGGCCGGCTCCCGCAGGTCGCTCCCCGCCTCGAGCATCACGACGGTGGCAGACGCGCCCCATCGAGCGAGGTGCCGGGCCGCGGCGAGGCCGTCCCCGCCGTTGTTGCCCTTCCCGCACACGATCACGGCGCGGCGCCCGTACGTCCCGCCGGCGAGGTCGACGGCCGCTCGGGCGACGGCGCGACCCGCCCGGTCCATCAGATCGCTCGCGGCGACCCCGCGCGCCTGGGTGGCCCGGTCGAGCTCGACCGCCTGCTCCGGCGTCAGGACCGGCTTCATCCGCGCACCGCGACGGCGAACGCCACCGCGTTCGACCGCTCGTGGGTGAAGGTGATCAGGACCCGCTCGACGCCGAGCGCATCCGCTCGCCGCCTCGCGTTGCCTTCCAGGACGATCTCCGGCGCACCGCTCGGCGCCCGCCGCACGTGGATGTCCTTCCAGCGCTTCCCGCGGTACCCGCCGAGCGCCTTGATGACCGCCTCACGGGCCGCGAACCGGCCCGCGTAGGACTCGGCCGGGCGGGCCTTCGAGTCGCAGTAGGCGCGCTCCTCCGCCGTGAACACCCGCTCGCGCATCGTCGGGTGTCGCTCGAGCGCCCGCTCGACCCGTGCGATCTCGCTGATGTCGACCCCCAGGCCCACGATCTCCACGGACGGAAGGCTAGACCACGCGGGCCCGGCCCCGGCCCATCGGCCCGGGGACCGACCGCTACCCGACCGAGCGCGGCACCACGTCCAGGGCGCCGGTCTCCGGGCTGTCGAAGATCCGGATCACCCGGACCTCGCCGTCGCCGAGCCGGGCCGAGATCAGGTAGCCCCACGAGGTCCCGAACGCGGTGCGCCCGCTGAGGGTCGACGCATCGGCGAACCAGCCGTCGAACCCGGAGACGGGCTCGGTCGTCGAGGCCTGGATCACGTAGGCCCTGCTCCCGTCCGAGGGCAGGTACGTGAACCGCCGGTCGTCGAGCCAGATGAGGGAGCCGAAGGCGAACAGCGTGTCCAGGTCGAACCGGTCGGCCGCGCCGCCGCCTCGAGCGACGACGAAGATCGACGAGGCACCGTCCCCATCGGAGGTGAGCCCGGCGACCCAGCTCCCTGCCGGGGACACCGTGAGCGACGAGGCCCGAGCCGGCACCGTCGCGAGCGGCGCGAGGGCGCCGGTCGCGACATCCACCTGCGACAACGCTCGACCGTCCAGCACGAGGACGCGATCCCCGTCGATCGTCACGCTCCGGGCCGGCCCGTGCCAGGCGATCCGATCGGCCGCGCCGGTGATCTCGTGGACCCAGTGCTCGCCGCCGTGCCGTTCGACCGCGAGCACCCGGCTCCCGGATCCGTTCAGGCAGACCGCCGAGACCCGGGGCGAGCGCGGGCCGCTCACGACCTCGATCCTTCGGACGACCCGGAGGGAGGGGAGCTCGCGGACGACCACGATGCCCGACCGGTCCACCCGCGCGGCCTCCACGACCCGGCGCGATCCGGGACACAGGTCGACGTCGATCGCGCTGCCGTCGCCGCGGCCGTAGGCGAGGGTCTTCCCGCGAGCGTCGAGGGCCATCAGGCGGTTCGGCCCGATGTTGATCCCCATGACGAATCGCGTGGGCTCCGTACCGTCGGGCTCCGGCAGGGGGGCGGCCGCGCGCAGGAGCAGGTCGGGGTCGATCTGGCTGCACAGCCCCGACCACCACCGACCGTCCTGCTGGGCGAGGAACGCACCGATCCGGTCGCCGACCTGCGCCTCGAACGCGCAGGAGGCATCCGTGGATCCCGCCCGGAGCTCGATCGTCGCGCCGAGGTCGCCCTTCACGGCCGTCTCGACCTCGAACGTGTAGTCGGCGTACGCAGGGTCGCTCGCGACCGGGTGCACGTCGGTGAGCGTCCCGATGAACGCGCCGTCCGCTCGCTGCAACGCGTCGCGCGGGTCTCCGAGGAAGCAGGAGCACGCGCGGGCCGCCGGGGCGACCAGCAGCGAGAGCAGGACGGCGAGGACGAGGAGCAGGGCCGTGCGGCGTCGGAGCATCCGTGGCTTCATGCGCTCCCCATGCCGCGGCGCTACTCGACCGTGACGCTCTTGGCCAAGTTGCGCGGCTGATCCACGTCGCACCCCCGGAGCTTGGCCACGTGGTAGGCGAACAGCTGCAGGGGAACGGTCACGACCACGGGCGAGAGCAACTCGGGGGTGCGTGGCACCTCCACGACGTGGTCCACGATGCCGGGGAGCTCGGTGTCCCCCTCGGTGACGATGGCGATCACGGACGCGCCGCGGGCCCGGACCTCCTGGATGTTCGAGACCATCTTCGGATACACGTGGCACTCGGTCGCCACCGCGACGACCGGCACGCCCGGCTCGATCAGGGCGATCGGCCCGTGCTTCAGCTCGCCGCCGGGGTGCCCCTCGGCGTGGATGTAGCTGATCTCCTTCAGCTTCAGCGCGCCCTCGAGGGCCGCCGGGTAGCCGGTGTGACGGCCGATGAACAGCACGTCCCGCGCGCCGTGGTACCGATCCGCCAGGCTCCGGACGATCGGCTCCGTGGTCTCGATCGCGCGCGCGACCTGCGCCGGCAGCTCGTCCATCCGCGCGAGCACCTCGGCGATCTCGGTCGGGAACATCGCCCCGCGGACCTGCGCGAGATAGAGCGCCACGAGGTAGAGCGAGGCCATCTGCGTCGCGAAGGTCTTCGTCGCCGCGACGCCGATCTCGGGTCCGGCGTGCATGTACAGGACGGCGTCGGCCTCGCGGGCGAGCGAAGACCCGACCGAGTTCGTCACCGCGATCACGTGCGAGCCCTGCCGCTTGGCGTGACGCGCCGCCTCCAGCGTGTCGATCGTCTCCCCGGACTGGCTCACGGCGAGGGTCAGCGTGTCGGGCCCGAGCACCGGGTCGCGGTACCGGAACTCCGACGCGATCTCGATCTCGACGGGCAGCCGCGTCCAGTGCTCGATCGCGTACTTCGCGACCATGCCGGAGTGGAAGGCCGTCCCGCACGCCACGACGAACACCTTGCCCACCTCTCGGAGCACGTCGTCGCTGATCCGCAGCTCGTCCATCGCGATCCGCTCGTCGACCACCCGACCGCTCAGCGTGTCGCGGATCGCCGCCGGCTGCTCGTGGATCTCCTTCAGCATGAAGTCGTCGTAGCCGCCCTTGCGCGCCCGGGCGACGTCCCGCTCGATCTCGAGCGGGACCGGTTCCACCGGCGTGCCCTCGAACGTCGTCACGCGCACGCCCTCGCGACGGACCTCGACGAGCTGGTCCTCCTCGACGGCGATCACCGTCTCGGTGCGGTCGAGCAGCGCGGGGACGTCCGAGGCGAGGAGCGCCAGTCCGTCGCCGAGCCCGACCACGAGCGGCGAGGAGACCTTGGCTCCGACGATCAGCCCCGGGTCGTCCGCGGAGACGGCCACGATCGCGTACGCCCCCTGCAGCTCCCGGACCGTCTCACGGAGCGCCTCGGCCAGCCCGAGGCCGAGCCGCGCCTCCAGCAGGTGCGCGATGCACTCCGTGTCGGTCTCCGACGCGAAGGTGTGCCCGTCCTTCTCGAGCCGGGATCGGAGGGACCGGAAGTTCTCGATGATCCCGTTGTGGATCACGGCGACCCGTCCCGTGCAGTCGACGTGCGGGTGCGCGTTGGCGTCGGTCGGGGCCCCGTGCGTGGCCCACCGCGTGTGTCCGATCCCGATCGAACCCACGAGCCGACCGTTCGCGAGCGCCGCATCGAGCTCCGAGAGCTTCCCGGCGCGCTTCGTCACGGTGAGGCCGCCGTCCACGATGGCGACCCCGGCGGAGTCGTATCCCCGGTATTCGAGCCGCCGCAGGCCCTCGAGGACGATCGGGAGCGCCTGATCGGGGCCCACGTAGCCCACGATGCCGCACATGAGTCCGATCGAGCCTAGCAGGGGCCCGACGACGCTCGGCTCGGCTCGCCGAGCGACGCGACGATCGGGTCAGGCGGCCCCGAGCGACGCGACGACCGCCCCGGCGATCGCGTGCGCCTCCCGCTCTGCCGCCGCGCCGTCCTCGGCCTCGACCATCACGCGCACGAGCGGCTCGGTCCCCGACGCGCGGACCAAGACCCGTCCGGCCCCGGCGAACGCCTCTTCGGCCCGGTGGACCTCGGTCCACACGGCGTCGGCGTCGGCCAACCCCGACCGGTCACGGACCCGCACGTTCACGATCACCTGAGGGAAGCGACGCATGCACGCCGCCAGCTCCGCGACCGAGGTCCGGCCCGCGACCACCAGCGAGAGGAACCGGACCGCGGTCAGGAGCCCATCGCCCGTGGTGGCGTGCTCGCGGAAGATCACGTGACCCGATTGCTCCCCGCCCAGCATCGCCCCGGTCTTCAGCATCTCCTCGAGCACGTATCGGTCGCCTACCTGCGTGGTGATCACCTCGATGCCCGCATCTCGCATCGCCCGATGGAACCCCAGGTTCGCCATCACCGTGGTGACGACCCGGTGACCGTCGAGCCGGCCCGCGCGATCCATGTGCAGCGCGCACGCGGCGAGCACCTGGTCGCCGTCGACGACGTTCCCGTCCGCATCGGCGAACATGGCTCGGTCGGCGTCCCCGTCATGAGCCACGCCGGCGTCGGCGCCGAGGCGTACGACCTCCGCCGCGACGACCTCCGGGTGCAGCGCGCCGCACCCGACGTTGATGTTGTCGCCATCGGGTGCGTCGTGGATCGCGTGGACCTCGGCGCCGAGGCGCGCCAGCACCTCGGGCGCGAAGCCCGATGCGGCACCGTTCGCGCAGTCGACGACGATGCGCAGACCGTCGAGCTTGCCCTCGGCCGACGCGATCAGGTGGTCGAGGTAGCGCTCGCGCCCCGCGGTGGGTCGCAGGGATCTGCCCGCAGATGCAGCCTGCGCTCGCTCGTTCAGCGCGAGCTCGATCTCATCCTCCAGCTCGTCGGGCAGCTTCATCCCCGATGCGTCGAAGAACTTGATCCCGTTGTCGCCGGGCGGGTTGTGCGAAGCGGAGATCACGACCCCGGCCGACGCCTCGAGCTCGACGGTGAGGAACGCGATGGCGGGGGTGGGCTCCACGCCAACGACGACGGCATCGCCTCCGGCGGAGCGGATCCCGTCGACCAGCGCATGCTCCAACCAGCCGCCGGATCGTCGGGTGTCGCGGCCGATCACGATCGACGGTTGCCGATCGCCGTGCCGACCCAGGACCACGACGGCCGCCCGGCCCAGGCCGGTGGCGAGTTCCTCGGTCAGGTCGACCCCCGCCACGCCGCGGATGCCATCGGTGCCGAACAGACGCGCCATCGGGCTCAGGCTACCGGAGGCGACCGCGCTCCCGCCGAACGCATGGGCGCGGACGATCCACGGGAGCGACGATCGACGGACGATCGACGGGGGCGTGGCCGGCATGGGAGGATCGCGGCATGGCGGATCTGGTCAGGGTGTATTCGAGCGGCAACACGTTCGACGGCGAGCTCACGAGGGGGCGCCTGGAGGCCGAGGGGATCCCGGTCATGATGAAGGGCGAGGGCGAGGGACCGTACCGGGCGGGACCCGTCGACCTCTGGGTCCCGGCGGACCGGGAGGCGGACGCGAGAGCCGTCCTCAGCGCGATCGAACGTGGCGAGTTCGCGGTGGACGACGACGACGTTGGCGCGGCCCCGGACGACGCTGCCGACGGGTCGGACGCCTGACGACGGTCAGCGCTTCGAGTACTGCGGCGCCTTGCGGGCCTTCTTGAGCCCGTACTTGCGGCGTTCCTTCTCCCGGGCGTCGCGGGTGAGGTAGCCCTCCGCCTTCAGCTGGGGCCGGAGCTCGGGGTCGATCTCGATCAGGGCCCGAGAGATCCCGAGCCGGAGCGCGCCGGCCTGGCCATTGACCCCACCGCCCCTGATCGTGGCGACGACGTCGAAGTCCTTCTCGCGTCCGACCAGCCGCAGCGGGGATTGCGCGACCATCCGATGGACGCGGGTCGGGAAGTACTCGTCGAGCGACCGGCCGCCGATGTCGAAGTTCCCGGAGCCGGGCACGAGGCGCACGCGGGCGACGGCTTCCTTCCGACGGCCGGTGTTGATCTTCAGCGTGCTGGGGGCCACCTACGACTCCTCCTCGTCCTTCGCCGGCTTCCTGGTGCGCTTCGCGGTCGGGGTCTTCTCCGTCGCCTGCTTCGCCGCGGAACGCTTGGCCGTGGACCCGGGGGCCGACGTTCGCTTCGCGGTGGTCTTCTTCGCGGTGGTCTTCTTCGCGGTCGGCTGCTTCGCTGCGGCCTTCGTGGCCGTCGCCGGCTTCGTCGCCGGACGCTTCGCCGTCGATCCCTCGGCGGGGGCCTCGCCGCCCGCCTCGACGGGGACCCGCCCCGGCGCCTTCACGTGCCGCGGCTTCAGGGGCGTCGGCTCCGGGAGCCCCTCCCAGCGCGGGCGCTCACCGGGAGCCAGCGCGACCGGCTGCTGAGCCCGATGCGGGTGATCGGGCCCGGCGACCACGTGGAGCTTCTTGCCCATCGCCCGGCCGAGGCGGTTCTTGGGCAGCATCCCCCGAACGGCCTTCTCGACGGCGAACGCGGGCCGTTCGGCCATGAGGCGGTCGTACCGGACACCTTTGATCCCGCCCGGGTACCCGGAGTGGCGGTAGGCGACCTTCTTCAGCTCCTTGCCGCCCGTCAAGACCGCCTTCTCGGCGTTGACGATGATCACGTGGTCGCCGGTGTCCATGTGTGGCGCGAAGATCGGC
This sequence comes from Actinomycetota bacterium, assembly GCA_036555125.1. Taxonomy (GTDB): domain Bacteria; phylum Actinomycetota; class UBA4738; order UBA4738; family HRBIN12; genus DATBLY01. The sequence continues at coordinate 18,786 of DATBLY010000059.1, forward strand.
TTGTGCTTGCCGCGGAGCACGGCGGCAGCCTCCGACGCGAGGCGCCCGAGCACCTGGCCGTCGGCGTCCATCACGTACCAGCGGCGCTCGATGTGCTCGGGCTTGGGTGAGTAGGTCTTCATGATGCGGAACAGAGTGAACGGCCGGGCAGCTCCCGGCCGACGGCCCATGCTACCTGCGACGCCGTGAGAGCGTCAAAGCTCCGCGAGCACCGAGGCGACGTAGGCCTCGAACCGCTCGACGTTGCCATCGCCGTCGCCCGGGGCGCCGGGCTCCAGGAGGTCCGCGACCGAGTCGGCGGCATCCAGCAGATCCCAGAACGGGTCGCGCGCGGTCGGGTCTCCGCCGGCCGCGGCGTACCGGAGGCTGAACCGGTCGGCCGCCCCGGTCCCGTGGTGCGCGGCGAGGTTCTGCCGCATCCGCGCCAGGTCGATGCCTGCCGGTCCGCGGGCGGCCGTGGCCCAGTCGACCACCCCGCCGCCGCTCCCGTCCCACAGGGCGTTGCCCGGGTGGTAGTCGCGATGGATGAAGCGGACCCGCGCGGCCGGCCACGAGGACCCGAACAGCGAGAACACCCGCTCCCACATCGAGCCGCGGGACGTCCAGCGAGGGACCGGCCGAACGGGGCCGGGGTCGTCGGCGAAGTAGGGGGCGTACGCCGGCAGATGGCTCGCCGCGGCTGCGGCGACGGCATGGATCGACACCAGGCGCTCGGCCGCGGACACGAGGTAGGCCTCCAGGTCGTCGGGGACCCAGGCCGCGGTGCCCGGAACCAGCGACTCGAGCAGCGCCGGCGCGCCGCAGGCGATGCCGGTGTCGTCCAGCGCGAGCAGCCGCGGCGCCGGCACCGGCGTTGGCTCCAGGATCCGCAGGGCGGCAGCCTCGTTGGCGGGCTCGTACCAGGGGTCGCCCGCGAGGCGATCCACGTCGGGGTAGCGACGCAGGACGGCGCGCACGATCCGCCCATCCGAACGCTCGATCTCGAACAGGTGCTTCTCCGTGCTGGAGGACCGCATCGCCCTCACGGCGCGCACGCGGGCGCCCGGACCCACGGCCTGCTCGACCCACGCCGTGACCGGCCGTCCCCGCGGATCCCATACCGCCTCCGCGCGTCCACTCACGCGGTCACGTCCGCGATCGGCGCCGGCGCTCGGCCGGGGGCGCCACCGCGTCGCTCCCCGTAGACGACGCGCTCGAGGGTCAGCCCGTGCGGCGGCGCGACCCGCGCCGCCGCGGACCGGTCCCGGGCGGCCAGGATCCGACCGAGCCCGGAGGGCTCGATCGTCCCGTCCCCCACGGCGACGAGGGTCCCAACCAGCGATCGCACCATCTGGTGGCAGAAGGCGTTGGCCCGCAGACCGAACCGGACGGTGTCCCCGGATCGGACCACGGCGAGCCGCTGCAGGTCCCGGACGGTCGACCGCTCGCCGTCGCGGCGACAGAACGACGCGAAGTCGTGGGTCCCGACCAGCGACCGGGCACCGGCCCGCATCCGCGAGAGCGACAGCACGCCGGGGCGATGCCACCGGAACCGCGCCGCGAACGGGTCCGGCAGCGCACCCGTGTCGACGAGGTAGACGTACTCGCGCGCCGAGGCGGACCTGCGCGCGTCGAAGCCCGACGCGGCCACCGACGCACGCATCACCACGATCTCCGGGGCGAGCCGTGCGTTGAGCGCTCGCTGCAGGCGGTCGGGGTCGGGGGCATGGGCCGTCCCGAACGACGCGACCTGACCGCGGGCGTGGACGCCGGCGTCCGTCCGACCGGCGACCGAGAGCCGGACCGGGGCACCGACGATCGGCTCCAGGACGGCGAGCAGCGTCCCCTCGATCGTGCGGATCCGCGGGTCCCGTTGCCGGGCCCACCCGCGGAACCCCGTGCCGTCGTAGGCCAGGTCGAGGCGGATCGTGCGTTCGTCCGGCACGCCCGGAGTATGGCGGAGGGCGGGCCGCAGGCCCGCCCTCCGCATCGTTCGAGCCGGGTCAGGCCTCGCGGTCGACCAGCTCGATGCGCGCCATCGGGGCGCCGTCGCCCTTGCGCGGTCCCAGCTTGAGGATCCTCGTGTAGCCCCCCGGACGCTCCGAGAACCGGGGCCCGATCTCGTGGAACAGGCGCGCCACGACGTCGCGGTCGGGGATGTCCTTCAGGACCTCACGACGAGCCGCGAGGTCGCCGCGCTTGGCGTACGTGATCAGCTTCTCCGCGTACGGTCGCAGCGCCTTGGCCTTCGCCTCGGTCGTGTCGATCGCCTCGTGCACGAACAGCTGGGAGGCGAGCCCGGAGAGCAGGAGCCTCTGGTGGCCCGGGTTCGAGCCGAGTCGCGGCCCCTTCTTCGGCTTGGGCACCTCACTCCTCCCGCAGGCCCAGGCCGAGCTCCTCGAGCTTGGCCTTCACCTCGTCGAT
>DATBLY010000062.1:0-10099 GCA_036555125.1 Actinomycetota bacterium
TGAACGGCCTGTTCGTCGTCTTCGGCTTCGTGATCGCGGCATTCTTCCCGTTCCTCGCGATCTACCTGGAATCGCGCGGACTGTCGGCGTCGCAGGTAGGGTTCGTGCTGGCCGCCATGGCGCTCGCCCGGATCGTGGCGAACCCGCTGTGGGGCCATCAGGCCGACACGCGGATCGGCCGGCTCGCCGCGCTGCAGCTCGGCACGATCGGCTCCGGCGCGGCGGCCCTCGCGATGAACCGGGTCGACGGCGTCGTCCCGATCGCGATCGTCGCGGCGATCCTCGCGGCGGCGATGGTCGCGACCGGCCCGAACATCGACGCGATCACGCTGGTGCACCTGGGCGACGAGCGGATGGCGGACTACGGGCGGATCCGGGCCTGGGAGAGCCTGAGCTACGCGGCCGGGTGCGTGGTCTTCGGCGCGATCCTCCAGGCCGCGGGCCTCCGGTGGGCGATGCCGCTCTACGCGGTCGCGAGCCTCGGCGTGCTGGTGTGGACGCTCACGTTCGAGCGGGACCGGCCCGCGCGGGGCCAGGTCCACGGCCGACTGGGTGCCGTCGGCGCGGTGTTCCGCGAGGCGCCGCGCTTCTGGGGCTTCCTCGCCGCGACGCTGCTGGTCTGGACGGGGTTCAACGCCGCCTGGAACTTCATCTCGCTGAAGATCGCGAGCGAGGGCGGCGGGCCGTTGCTGATCGGCCTCGGCACGGCGCTCGGCGGGCTCGTCGAGGTCCCGGTGATGCGCCGGTCCTCGCGCCTCCAATCCGGCTGGGGTCTCCGCCGCGTCTACGCCCTCGGCTGCACGATCTACGCGATCGGGTTCCTCGCGTGGGGGCTGATCGACTCGCCGACGATCGTCAGCCTGCTCACGGTGTTCGAGGGAGCGGCGTTCGCCCTGCTGTTCACGACCGGGATCGTCGTGATCGGGCGGCTCGTCCCCTCGACGCTGTACTCCTCGGCGAACTCCGTGGCGGCGATGGTGGGCTTCGGCATCGGCCCGATCCTCGGCGCGGGGATCGGCGGCGTGCTGTACGACCGCGCCGGGACCCTCGTGCTGTACACGTGCGCGTCGGCGCTGGCGCTCGCGGGCGCCGTCATCTCGTGGTTCGCGCTCGACACGCCCGTCCTCGACGAGCCGGCGGCGCCCCTGGCGATGGGCCTGGAAGCCGAGCCGCCGCCGGCGCCCGGCGAGGTGCCGCCGTGAGCACCGTCGAGGAACACCGGTCGTTCGTCGCGTCGCGGTTCCCGGACCTCGGGCCGGTCGAGACGTTCGAGCCGGTCGACGGCGGGTGGGACGTGTTCACGTACGTCGCGAACGGCGGGTGGATCGTGCAGTTCCCCCGCCTGCCCGGGACCGACGAGGTCCTGCGTCGCGAGGCGACGCTGTTGGAGGGCCTGCAGGGCGAGGTGTCCGGCGCGCTGCCGGCCCCGTCGTTCGTGCCCCAGGAACCGCCGTGCCTCGTCTACCGGCGGATCGAGGGAACGCCGATCGCGGACCCCGCGACGCCGGGGATCTGGCCGGAGCGGCTCGGCCGGTTCCTCTACGACCTGCACCTCGTGCCGCCGGAGTTCGCGGGGCTCCGGGCCTCGGCTCCGGCGGCGTGGCGCGAGGCGTACCGCGCCGAGCTCGACGGCTTCACCCGTCGCGTCTTCCCGCTGCTCGAGCCGGACGAACGCACGGCGGCCGAACGGATGTTCTCCGACTTCGTCGACGACGACCGCAACTTCCGGTTCGCGACGGGGGTCGTCCACCGCGATCTCGGTCCCGAGCACGTCCTGCTGACCCCCGACGGCGACCTGGCCGGCGTGATCGACTGGGGCGATGCGGGGGTCGGCGACCCGGCGATCGACTTCGCCTGGCTCCTGCATCGGGCCCCCGAGGCGGGGGAGCGGGCGCTCGAGGCGTACGGCGGCGCGGCCGACGAGCGGTTCCTTGAGCGCGCCGCGTTCTACGATCGGCTGGGGCCCTGGTACGAGGTGACGCACGGGCTCGACACGGACCAGCCCGGGTTCGTCGCGAGCGGCCTGGCCGGCGTGCGCGACCGCCTGCCCGGAGAGCCGGCCCGAGACGGTCCGTCGTCGCCTCGGTGAGGTCGACGCTCACGGCGACGCCGGGGAAGATGTCTGACACCGAACGTTCACGTGGAAGGAGGTCGTGATGCCCGACGGATCCGGAGGGTTGGTCGACAAGGGGAAGGACGTGGCGAGCGGCCTGGCCGACAAGACGAAGGCGGTCGCTGGCGATCTCGCCGGGAAGGCCGGCCCCGCGGCGGGGAAGGCGAAGGACGTCGTCGGCGACCTGGCCGACAGGACCAAGGAGGTCGCGGGCGACCTCGCCGAGAAGGCCGCTCCGGCGGCCGAGAAGGCGAAGGACGTCGTGGTGGAGCTCGCCGACAAGGTCAAGGGGTTCCTGAACCGAGCCGAGGACGCCTCGGGCGACGCGGCCGGCGAGGCCAAGGACGCGGCCAAGGACACGGCGAAGGACGCGAAGGATGTCGCGAAGCAGGCGAAGGACGCCGCGAAGGACGTGACCGACTGAGCGCGGGGCCGGCCGGACGTCAGTACGCGCGGATCCCGGGCGGCATCAGCTCGCCGTGCGCCGCGATCAGGTCGTCGCACATCGCGACGATCCGATCGGGCGGAAGGGTCGCCGCGGTGTTCGGATCCAGGAGCGCCGCCTGGTAGACCAGGTCACGCCGCCGCTCGATCGCGGCGCGGACCGTCAGCTCCACCACGTTCAGGAAGGTCCGGTTGAGCGCCAGGCACTGCGGGGGGAGCGCGCCGATCCGTTGGGGGTGGACGCCCTCGGCATCGACCGTGCAGGGGACCTCGACGCACGCGTCGGCCGGCAGGCCGTCGATCCACCCGTCGTTGCGGACGTTGCCGTAGATCTCACGGGCCCGGCCGGTCAGCATCGCGTGGACGATCTCCGACGCGAGCTCGGACCCGGGCTCCAGCTCGATCGCCTCGCCGGCGGCGAGCGCCTCCTCCATCGCGGCGTACTCCGCCAGGTTCTCGTCGCTGCGCCGGATGTACTCGTCCACCGGGATCCGGAAGCGCTCGATCTGCGTGTCGTCGTGCAGGAACCAGGGCACGTACTCGGCCGAGTGCTCGCTCGACTCGGTGGGGAAGAACCCGAAGCGCCGGAACAGCTCGACGCGCACGCGTCGGCCGAGGCCCTCGGGGTCGGCCTCGATCCGCTCGCGGAGGCGCGGGTACAGGTCTTCGCCGGTCGCGGCCCGCTCGAAGCGGATCACGAAGCACTGGTGGTTGAAGCCCGCGGTCCGGAACGTGATCTCCTCTCGTGGCACGCCGACCATCCGGGCGAGGAACGCGTGGGTGTCGCGCACCGAGTGGCAGACGCCGACGACGTTCGCGAACCGCGATCCCGCGTAGACACCCCACGGGACCATCGCCATCGGGTTCGTGTAGCTGAGCAGGAGCGCGTCCGGACACCGCTCCGCCATCTCGTCGCCCATCTCGATCATCACGGGGATCGTCCGGAGACCGCGGAAGATCCCGCCGATCCCGATCGTGTCGGCGATCGTCTGCCGCACGCCGTATCGCTTCGGGATCTCGAAGTCGCGGACGGTGGCCGCGTAGCCCCCGACCTGGATCTCGTTGATCAGGAAGTCCGCGCCGTCGAACGCGGGGCCGCGGTCGAGGTGGGACTCCACCATGTACCCGGCGCCCGTCGCGTCGACCGCGTACCGCGCGAGCCGCTCCGCCGTCGCGAGCCGGCCCGCGTCGATGTCGTGCAGCGCGATCGTCAGGGTGCCGTGGAGCTCCCGGTAGGCGCAGAGGTCGGCCAGGAGGCTCCGGGTGAACTCGACGCTCCCGGCGCCGATCAGCACGATCTTCCTGCGGGGGCCCATCGGGTCGGCAGTCTCGCAGAACGCCCGCCGCGGCTACGATGACCCCTCGGCCGTCGAGACGCGGGAGGTCCTGAGCGATGGTGAGCGCGTACATCCTGGTGCAGACGGAAGTGGGGAAGGCGGGTCAGGTCACCGACCAGATCCGCGGGCTCGAGGGCGTCTCGCAGGTCGACGGCGTGACCGGCCCGTACGACGTGATCGCCCGCGTCGAGGCCACCGACCTCGACGCGCTGGCCAAGGCGATCGTGATGCCGATGCAGGAGCTCGAGGGGATCACGCGCACGCTGACGTGCCCGGTCCTGCAGTTCTGAACCGCCGCCCGTGACCATCCGGATCCGCACCGACGACCAGATCTCCGACGTCGACGGGGGATGGTTCCGCGCGCGCTGGCACTACTCGTTCGACTCCTACTTCGATCCGGAGTACGTCCGGTTCGGGACGCTCCGGGTCTTCAACGACGACCGGCTGATCCCGGGAGCGATCTGGCCGATGCATCCGCACCAGGACGTGGAGGGGCTCACGTACGTCGTCGAAGGGAGCTTCCGGCACCAGGACGACGTGGGCGGGCCGCCCGGGCCGCTGCCGGCGGGCTCGGTGCAGCGGATGACGCTCGGCTCGGGGGCCTGGCACTCCGAGCAGAACGCGAGCCAGACGGAGCCGATGCGGTTCATCCAGCTCTGGATCCTGCCGGCCACGCCGGGCCTGACGCCCGGCGTGGAGCAGAAGGTCTTCACGCTGGCCGACCGCACGGACGGGCTCCTGAAGGCGATCAGCGGCGACGGGGGCGATGCCGTGCTGGTCCACCAGGACGCGCACGTGTTCGTCTCCCACCTCACCCCCGGAGCCGAGGTCGTCCACGAGCTCATCCCCGGGCGCGGGGTCTACCTCTACGTGATCGGGGGCGACGTCGCCGTGAACGGGGAACGGATGATCACGGGCTCGGCCGCACAGATCATGGATGAGGAGCGGATCGGGATCGGTGCGGCCGAGGACACCGAGCTGATCCTGGTCGACGTCTCGCTCGACGACGCCGGGACGTGACCCCGATCCGCGTCGTCCGCAGCGACGCGCTGTCGGCGGACGAGCGCGCCACGCTCCGCGCGCTCTTCGAGACCTGCTGGCCGGACTTCGCGCAGGCGGACTGGGACCACATGTTCCCGGCCGACCACGTGCTGGTGGAGCTCGACGGGCGGATCGTGAGCCACGGCGCGGTGATCGAGCGCGAGCTCTGGGTCGGGGACCTCCGCTTGCGGACCGGATACGTCGAGAACGTGGCGACCGAGCCGGCGTTCCGCGCGAACGGATACGCCACCGCCGTGATGGCGGAGATCGGTCGCCGGATCCACGGAGCCTTCGAGCTGGGGGCGCTGGATACGGGTCGGCCGGGCTTCTACGAACGGCTCGGTTGGGAGCGATGGCGGGGTCCCACGGCCGTGCGTCGAGCGGGCCACCTGATCGCGACGCCCGAGGAGGACGGCGCCGTGCTCGTGCGCCGGACCCCCAGCACCCCGGCGCTGGATCTCCGCGCGCGGATCAGCTGCGACGATCGCCCGGGGGACGTCTGGTAGGGCCATCCGGTCGTTGCCACCGGTCTCCCACGCCGGGAGGATGGGGCACCGCTCGAACGAGGAGGCTTCCGGAACATGTGGACGCGACGCACGGCTCGTGCAGCGCTCGGCTCCGTCCTGGCGATCGCCGTGGCGTTGCCCGCGTCGGCAGCCGCCCCCTCGCCCCGCGGCGAGGTTCCCGGCCGCGACCCGTTCGCTGCGGCCGCGGCGGCGCCTGCCGCCGGGGCCAAGACGCTGCCGGGCCTCGTCCCGACGCGGCATGACGACCTCCGGCGAGCCCTCGACCGTGGTGAGCTGACCGAGGCCGAGTACGCGCTCGCCCGCGCACGCTCCCTGTTCCACCCCGACGCGTCGGCCCAGCGGTTCGGCGACGTCACGGCGCCGCGGCGGCTCGACGCGACGTTGGTGCTGCGGGACCTGGCGATCCGCCAGCGCGCGCTCCACGGCGCGAAGCTCGAGCGGGCGCGGGCGATCCTCGGGCGGCCGACCGAAGGCCAGGGCGACCCGAGCGACGACGGCTACACCGTCCCCGCCCTGGACACGTGCTCGGCGAACGCCTGCGTCACCTGGGTCGCGTCGACGCCGGATGCGCCGGCGGCCACGGACACCGACGGCGACACGATCCCCGACTGGGTCGAGCAGACGAGCGATGTCGTCGAGGAGGTGTGGGCCCACGAGGTCACCCAGCTGGGCTACCGGGCCCCGAAGGACGACAGCACGTCGACGGAGCACGGGCCCGACGGGCACATCGACGTCTACATCGCGAACCTGGGCGACGACGGGCTCTACGGGTACTGCACGAGCGACGACCCGAACCTCGGTCCGAACTCCACCTACGAGTTCTGGGATGCCTCGGCGTACTGCGTCGTGGACAACGACTACCAGGAGTTCCCGCTGCCGGGTCTCCCCTCCCTGCAGGTGACGGTCGCCCACGAGTTCTTCCACGCGGTGCAGTTCGCCTACGACGCGTTCGAGGACTCCTGGTACATGGAGGGCACGGCGTCGTGGATGGAGGACGAGGTCTACACCGACGTCAACGACAACCTCCAGTACCTGGCGGACAGCCAGCTCCGCCATCCCGAGAAGCCGCTCGACTTCGGGACGCAGGGGTACCTGGGCTGGTACGGCTCGTGGATCTTCTGGCGCTTCCTCGAGGAGTACCTCGCCGACCAGCCGGATCCCTCGATCGTCCGGGAGTCGTGGGAGCAGGCCGACGGCGCGCAGGGCGGTCCCGACCGGTACTCGACCTCGGCGCTGCAGGCGGCGTTGAAACAGCGGCAGTGGCAGTTCCGCTGGGCGTACGCGGACTTCGGCGCCTGGAACGCGAACCCCGCCGCGACGTACGCGGAGGGCGATGCCTACCCGACCCCGCCGTTCGCCGGGAAGCTCACGATCCGCTCGTCCAAGCCGGAGGTCGGACCCTTCGTGCTGACGATGGACCACCTGACCACCGGCTACGTGCTCCTGAAGCCCGGTTCGGGCGTGGCGTCGAACGCGAAGATCCGCGTCGCGGTCGACGGCCCGGACTACGCCCGCGGCCCGGAGGCCACGCTCGTCGTGAAGAAGACGTCGGGGGCGATCTCCTACGTCGCGTTCAAGCTGGACGCTGACGGGGACGGCGTCAAGACGGTGAAGTTCGGCAAGGGCGCGATCGCCTCGGTGACGCTGGTGCTCACGAACGCAAGCATCCGCTTCACGTGCTGGCGCAACACGCGCTACTCGTGCCAGGGCAAGCCGAAGGACGACGAGACGCGGCACCTCTTCGACGTGACGCTGATCCAGTAGGCGGGTCAGTCCGCGTCGGGCGGGAACGGGAGCGCGATCGGATCGTAGAACGGGGAGCGGCCGCGCTCGTCGAACCGGTCCATCCCCAGGTCGGCCACGTCGATCAGGTCGGTCGTCCCGGTCAGGGCGAGGTCGGCCGCGATCCGGGCGACGGCCGGGCCCCACATCATGCCGTGGCCGCCCGGCGAGGCCACCGTCGCGCCCTCGATCCGCGTGCCCTCGGTCGTGAGGAGCGGGCCGAGGATCGGCAGATGGTCCGGCGTGTAGTCGATCGTGCCGGCCCACGCCTTGCGGATCCCGAGGCCCGCGGTGGCAGGCACGAGCCGATGGAGCCGGCGCTCCATCCGCCGGAGGTAGGGCCAGTCGATCTCCGTCGCCGGCCCCGGCCGCTCCTTCGGGTTGCTCATCCCCCAGAGCAGACCGCCCTCCTCGAGACGCCAGTAGATCCCCGCGCGCACGTCGAAGACCATCGGCAGGCGTTCCACGTCGAACGCGGGATGCGGCTCGGTCACCACGACCTGGTGACGCGCCCCGCCGGCGAAGATCCGCGCGCCCGCCAGCTGGCCAACCGCGCGCAGGTTCGGTCCGCCCGTCAGGATCACCCGTTCGGTCGCGATCGTTCCGGCCGACGTCTCGACCGCCGTCACGCGCCGCGATCCCGCCCGGCCCTTCGCGGTGCGCAGACCGAGGAACGCCGTGCGCTCGCGCAGGTCCACGCCGGCGCGCTGCATCGCGAGCGCGTACGCGCGCACGTTGCGGGGCGGGTCGATCGCGCCGTCGATGTCCAGGTAGCTCCCGCCGCGGTGTCCCTCGGCCGCGAGCGTGGGGTTGAGCGCGCACGCCTCCACGGCGTCGACCCACCGGACGTCGATGTCCTCGGCGCGCTGCATCTCGACCCGGGCGCGGCCGTCGCGCTCATCGGCGGCCGTGGTCGCGAGGATCAGGTACCCGAGCTCGCGGAACCCCGAGTCGGTGCCCAGGATCGCCCGCTGGCGGTTGTAGAAGTCGATGCTGAAGCGGCCGAGGGCGACGGTCGCGGGCGTGCCGCCCTGCGCGCGCACGACCCCCGCCGCGCGGGACGAGGCGCCCTGCCCGGCGAGGTCCTTCTCGACGACGACGACCCGACCGGCGCCGTCCGTCGCGGCGAACCACGACGCCCATCCACCGACCGTTCCCGCCCCGACCACCACCAGGTCGGCCGTCTGCCTCGCCATCCGTCTCCCTCCCCGAGCGGCCGAGTGTAGCGAGGCGTTCCGGCGCGGCGGTAGGCGGGGCGTGGTGCGGCGCCGTCAGGCCGGGACGACCGCCACGAGCGTGTCGAGGTCGAGGCGTTGGCGGACCGGCTTGCCGAAGCGGGGCTTCTCCTCGAACGTGAGGCTGACGGTCTCCGGCTCGTCCGGACCCGAGCCGGGGGTCGTCTCGATCGCGAGGAGCACGCCGGTGAACCGGAACGTCCGGCGGAGCTTCTCGTGCTTGCGATCCACGCGGTAGCGCCGCCCGATCACGAGCGTCGATGGATCCACGCCTCGTGGCTTCGGCTCGGTCATGGTGAACCCCACGATAGGCGAGCGACGTACCCTCAGGACGTGTCCGAGACCCTGCCGGCCGATCGCCGCACCCTGATCGAGGAGATCCTCGTCGTCCTGGCGCTCTCGCTGCTCTCGAGCGCCGTGTACGCCGTGCTGAACCTGCTCGAGGGGCCGCTGCGCGGCGGGTACGTGGCCTCGGTGAACCAGAGCACCCAGCTCGCTCGCCAGCTCGCGGCGTTCGTGTTCGGGCTCGCGCCGGTGGCCCTGGTCGTCCATCTGACGCGACGATCGGGCGAGGGGGTCGCCTCGATCGGCCTGGCGTGGGACCGGCCGCGGTCCGACCTCGTCCGGGGCGTGGCGCTGGGGGCGGTCGTCGGGCTCGGCGGGATCGCCGTCTACCTGGCCGCGGTCGCCCTGGGGGTGAATCGATTCGTCGTGCCGGTCCCGCCGACGGGGCACTGGTGGACCGTGCCCGTGCTCTTCCTGAACGCGGCCGAGGCGGCGCTGCTCGAGGAGGTCATCGTCCTCGGGTACCTCGTGACCCGGCTCGGCCAGCTCGGCTGGAGCGACCTTCAGGCCGTCGGCGCGAGCGCGCTGCTGCGGGGCTCCTACCACCTGTACCAGGGCTGGGGCGGGTTCCTCGGCAACCTCGCGATGGGCCTGCTGTTCGGGCTCCTGTTCGTGCGGTGGCGCCGGACCTGGCCGTTCGTGATCGCGCACTTCCTGCTGGACGTCGGCGCGGGCATCGGGTTCCTGCTGTTCCGGGACCATCTCCCCGGCTTCTCGTAGCGTTCCCGGGCCGTTCCTTGTCGGTGGGTGCGGGAACCCGTACCATCGGTGTCGGGATATCCCATCAAGACCGTGACCCCGGCCAGTGCGCCGGGGTTATGTGTGTCCGGGGTCCGTCCGATCACTGCAGGTCGCGGGGGAACGTTCGATCCCAGCGGCGGCGCCAGCGCTCGACCCCGTCTTCCGACACCACCAGGTCGATCCCGACGCGGTAGGCGTCCCGGTCGCTCTCCACGGTCATCTCCGCGTGGCTCGTGCAGGTCGCCTCGGGGAAGCGGAGCTCGAACCAGCCCTCGGACCACGTGCTCGCCGTCCCGGGGTCGTCGAGCGAGACCCGGACCACCCCGTCGTAGCGCTCGGCGAACGCCGTGACGTCGTCGCGCGCCGGGTAGTCGCCGGCGCTGCCGGCCTCGGCGCGGGTCGCGTGGGCGAGCTCCTCGTGGGCCACCGCCCACTTCACCCACCCGGTCGACGGGTCGTCCTTCGGCCGTTCCTTGGGCGACGTGTTCGCGCTCGCGCGGTTCGGCGGCGGCAACACGGGCGGCTCGAGCGCCG
>DATBLY010000096.1:0-27600 GCA_036555125.1 Actinomycetota bacterium
GCACGCAGACGCGGACGGATTCGCGCGGTACCTGGCCCTGTCGCGGGATGCGCTGCTCGGGCTCTCGTCACGGCTCGGCGTGCCCGTGGACGAGCTCCCCCGGGCGCTCGGCCGCCCGCGCAGCTCGCCCGCGCGGCGCACCGCGAGGCGCTCCTGGAGTGGCTGCGCGCGTGGGGGTGTCGGCACCTCCGGCGCCAGGACACCCGCCGGTCCTCCGACGCGCTCCGGCGGTGGTGGACCGTGGCCGGCGCGGACCTGCCGCCGGCCGACGCGCCGCTGACCGAGCTCACCGAGGCGCAGCTCCTCGGGATCGGCCGCGCCTACGTCTCGCTCGCCCGACGCCGGGCCGCCGTCCGCGCGAGCGGCCGGGGCGACGTCGCCGTCACGTTCGGCGACACCGCCGCCTCGAAGGCCCTGTTCGCGCTCCGGCCCCAGGCCGTCCCGCCGTGGGACGCGCCGATGCGCGCGGCGTTCGGGTGGCGGCACGCAGACGCGGACGGATTCGCGCGGTACCTGGCCCTGTCGCGGGATGCGCTGCTCGGGCTCTCGTCACGGCTCGGCGTGCCCGTGGACGAGCTCCCCCGGGCGCTCGGCCGCCCGCGCAGCTCGCCCGCGCGGCTGGTGGACGAGTTCCTGTGGATCCGGATCACGCGCGGATCGGGACGGAACGGCTGAGCCCCACGGCGGTGCGACGGGCCTCCTGGGAGCGAGACCGGTTCACGGCAGCTCCGGGGTGACGTCGCGCCCGGCGCACCAGGCCGCAGGTACCGGTACGGCCAGACCTCGCCGCGCCGCGTCTCCCAGTCGCCCGGCGTCGTCGGGTGCGAGATCCCGAAGTGCAGGTGCGGCACGCTCAGGCGCGCGTTGCCGGTCTGGCCGAGCCGGCCCAGCGTGCTCCCCGCCGACACGCGGTCCCCGTGGTGCAAGCCCCGCGTGACCGAGTCGAGATGAGAGGTGTAGTAGCGGACCCCGTCGTCGCCGACGATGCTGACGAACTTCCCGCCGCGCGTGGCGGGGTCGTCGACCTCGGGGCGCCAGCGGTCGACGCGGTTCACGGCGTCCACGACCCCGTTCGTCACCGCGAGCACCCGCGTGCCCCGCGGCGCGAAGATGTCGGTCGCCGGGTAGTCGTGATGCGTCGGTCCGTAGCTCGCGCGCCCGCACCGTCGCAGGGGGAACCGGTACGGGTGGGCGCCGCGTTCCGCCCGGATCGCGAGCCGGTCCGAGCCGGGAGACGACGGCATCGCGATCGCCGTTCCGCTCCACGTTCCGACCACCAGGAGCGCCAGCGCCGCCGCGGCGAGACGCCTCGAACGGGTCACCGCCGTCGCCCGGGGAGCCGGACCGGAAGAACCATCGCGCTCCCGGCGTCCGCCGGCGGCTACGCGGCGGCGAACTCGCGGCGGACCCGGTCCAGCGCCTTGTACGCGCTGAACAGCGCCAGGGCGAGGCCGACCAGGGCGAGGATCTGCTTGAGGGTCATGGGCCGATGCTACCTGGACGCCCGCATCCCGCGGTCGGACGATCCGTCCGCGGTGGCTCGCTGCATCGGCGCGACCGACCCGCGGGGATTGACCGGCTCCCGACCGTCCTGCTACACACGCGCTCAGGTCCGGCGCGCCACGGGGCCGGCCACGGAGGGGGAGGGGTCCCGATGATGCATCGAACGACCGGCCGCGTGGCGGCCATCCTGCTGACGGTCGCGGCGACGGTGGCGGGGCTCGCCCCGTCGGCGGCGGCCGGCGTGCCGTACGAGTTCGCCGGACCGGTCTTCGGGATGGCGGCCGGCCCGGCCGACGTCCTGTTCGTCGCCGACGCCGGCGCCGGGGTCGTCCGGCTGCAGGGCGGCGCCGGCGAGGTGGTGGCGCAGCTGCCGGGCGTGACCGACATCGCGCCGGTGCGGCCGGGCCGGATGTGGGCGATCGCCGGGCGCAAGCTCTTCACGATCCGCCACGGCCATCCGCACTTCCTGGTCGGCCTCGGCAAGTTCGAGCGGATCGTGAACCCGGACGAGGGCGAGGTCGACTCGAACCCGTTCGACGTGACCGCGCTCGGGACGAAGCGCGCGCTGATCGCCGACGCGGGCGCGAACGCCGTCCTGGTCGCGAACAGCCGCGGCGGGGTCAACTGGATCGCGACCCTGCCGGACGAGCTGGTGCCGACCGACAACGCGAAGGCGCTCGCCGGATGCCCGGCCGGGCCGGCCGAGATCTGCGAACTGCCCGACGAGATCCCGGCGCAGCCGGTCGCGACGAGCGTGGCGATCGGCCCCGACGGCGCCTACTACGTCACGGAGCTGAAGGGGTTCCCGGCGCCGGTCGGGCGCTCCCGGATCTGGCGGATCGAGCCCGGCACGCGGCACGAGCACTGCGACGCGGACGCCGTGGACTCGCCGTGCACCGTCGTGGCCGAGGGGTTCACGTCGATCGTCGACCTGACGTTCGGGCCCGACGGCACGGCCTACGTCGTCGAGCTGGACGAGGCGAGCTGGTTCGCGGTCGAGGTCTTCAACGACGGGATGGTCGGCGGCACGGTCAACGCGTGCGACCCGACGACCTGGACGTGCACGGAGGCGGCGACCGACCTGACGATGCCGATGGCGGTCGCCGTGAACGACGCGGGCCCGTTCGTGGTCGTCTCGGCGCTGATCCAGGGGGCGACGGAGGTCGTGCCCGTCGCCTGATCGGCGCGCCCGACCCGGGTTCACGGCCCGGCCGCCACGCGGGCTAGGGTCGCGCTCCACGACGTCCACCGGAGGTGACCATGTCCGCAACGACCACGGGTACGGGCTCGACCACGCTGTACTTCGGGCCCTGGTACCGGCGCTCGCCGTTCTTCGAGGCGACGCTCCGCGACGGGTGCACCGCCTACGACATCTACAACCACATGTACCTGCCCGGGTACTTCGCCGACCCGATCGAGGAGTACTGGCACCTCGTGAACGACGTCGTGATCTTCGACGTGGGCGTGGAGCGCACCGTCCAGGTGCAGGGTCCCGACGCCGACCGGCTGATCGACATGCTGACGTGCCGCGACCTGACCCGGTGCGCCGTCGGACAGGGCAAGTACATGATCGTGACGGCGCCCGACGGGGGCATCGTGAACGACCCGGTCCTGCTGCACGTCGACGAGGACACGTGGTGGATGCAGCTCGCCGACTCCGACGCGGGGCTGTACGCGCTCGGCGTCGCGACGGCCGCCGGGATGGACGTCGAGGTCTCCTACCCCGAGGCGTACCCGATGCAGGTGCAGGGACCGCGCTCGGTCGACACGCTCGCGCGCCTGGTCGGCGACGGCATCTACGACCTGAAGTACTACTGGTGCGCGCGGTTCGACGCCGGCGGCATCCCCGTGCTGATCAGCCGCACCGGCTACACCGCGGTGCCGGGGTTCGAGGTGAACATCCTCGACGCCTCGCGCGGCACCGAGCTCTGGGACGCCGTGCTCGCCGCGGGCGAGCCGTTCGGGATCCGCCCCGCGATCCCGAGCATGATCCGCCGGCTGGAGGCCGGCATCTTCAACTACGGATCGGACATGACGCTCGAGAACAACCCGTTCGAGCTGATGGGGATGGAGCGCCTCGTCGAGGAGCAGCCGCAGGACTACATCGGCAAGGACGCGCTCGAGCGGATCCGCCGCGAGGGCGTGACGCGCAAGCTCGTCGGGATCGACATCGACGGCGACGAGATCGGGTTCGACCCCACCGACTTCTGGCCCGTCCACCACGGAGGCACACGGGTCGGGGAGGTCACCGACGCCGTCTGGTCGCCGCGCCTCGAGCGCAACATCGGCTACGTCTGGGTCCCGATCGAGCTGTCGGCCCCGGGCACCGAGCTCGACATCGAGTCCGAGCACGGACCGCTGAAGGGCCGCACGGCCGAGATCCCGTTCGTCGACCCGTCGAAGGAGGCGCCCGCCGGCTCGCTCCGGCAGGGATGACACAATCCCCTCCGATGTCCCTCGGAACCTCGGATCTGCCCGCGGCCGCGCACGCCGCGCTCGAGCGGCACGCGTGGGATGAGGCGTTCGACCTGTTCACGCGTGCCGACCAGCAGGGGTCGCTGAACGGCGCCGACCTCGAGGCGCTCTCCACGGCCGCCTTCTTCACGGCGCACGCGGACCTGATCCTGGAGGCCAAGGAGCGGGCGTTCGCCGCGTACCAGACCGAGGGCGACCAGGCACGGGCTGCGTACCTGGCCCTCGAGCTCGCGCGCGACTACGGGTTCCGCGGCCGGAGCTCGATCGCGTCGGCCTGGATGCGGCGCGCCGAGCGGCTGCTGGAGACGCTGCCCGAGTGCCCCGCGCACGGGTTCCTCGCGCTCAACCGGGGCGACGTGGTGCGGATGAGCGGCGACGTCGACGCGGCGCTCCTGTTGTGTGAGGAGGCGCTCGCGATCGGGATGCGGACCGGCGACGTCGACCTGCAGGCGCTCGCGCTGACGGAGATCGGGTTCCTGCGGATCGGGACCGGCGAGGTCGACGAGGGCTTCGGACTGCTCGAGGAAGCCACGGTCGGCGCCGTCAACGGCGAGCTGTCGCCGATCGTCACCGGCATCACGTACTGCAGGATGATCTCGGCGTGCCGCGATCTCTCGGACTACAAGCGCGCGAGCGAGTGGACCGAGGCGACCCAGCGCTGGTGCGAGCGACGCTCGGTCAGCGGGTTCCCCGGCGTGTGCCGCGTCCACCGCGCCGAGATCGTGGCGCTCGGTGGCGAATGGGAGCGGGCCGAGCGCGAGCTCGTGCAGGCCACCGACGAGATCGCGGCGTTCGGTCCGATCCCCCCGCTCGGCGACGGCTTCTACGCGATCGCCGAGATCCGACTGCGGATGGGCGACCTGACCGGAGCCGAGGAGGCGGCGCGGCAGGCGCACGCGCTCGGCCACACGCCCGAGCCGGCGCTCTCGCTGATCCGCCTGGCCGAGGGGAAGCGGGAGGCGGCCCTGGCCTCGATCACCGCGGCGCTCGGCGAGCAGACGTGGGACCGGTGGACGCGCACGCGCCTGCTGCCCGCCCAGGTCGAGATCTCGATCGCGGCCGGCGACGTGGCGCTCGCGCGCCGCGCGGCCGAGGAGCTCGACGAGCTGCTGCCGGCCTACGAGTCGCCGGCGCTGCGGGCGCGACACCACGAGGCGTTCGGCCGCGTGCTGCTGGCGGAGGGCGACCACATCGCCGCGGGGAAGGAGCTCCGCGACGCGATCGCGCGCTGGCGCGAGGTCGGGACGCCGTACGAGGTCGCTCGGTGCCGGATGGTGCTGTCGACCGTGTGCCGCGCGGTCGGCGAGGAGGAGACCGCCGACCTCGAGCTCGGGCTCGCCCGTGACGGCTTCGTGCGGCTCGGTGCCACGCTCGACGCCGCTGAGGCGGACCGGATGGTCCGCGAGGTGCAGGAGCGCCGCTCGGGACCGGTGTCCACCCGCAAGGCGTTCCTGTTCACCGACATCGTCGGCTCGACGAACCTGGCCGAGGCGATGGGCGACGCGCCGTGGGAGCGCCTGCTCCGCTGGCACGACGACACGCTGCGGGCGCTGTTCGCGACCGGCGGCGGCGAGGTCGTGCACCACACGGGCGACGGGTTCTTCGTGGCGTTCGACACCGCCGCGAGCGGGATCGCCTGCGCGATCGCGATCCAGCGCGCGCTCGACGAGCACCGGCGAGACAGCGGCTTCGCCCCGCCGGTGCGGATCGGCGTCCACGCGGCGATGGCGAACCGCCGCGGCGACGACTACAGCGGCGTCGGCGTGCACGTGGCGGCGCGCGTGGCGGCGCTCGCCGGCGGCGGCGAGATCGTGGCGAGCGTGGAGACGCTCGAGGAGGCCGGCGTCGAAGGGACCGACGTCCGCGAGGTCGAGCTGAAGGGCGTGAGCGAGCCGGTCGCGGTGGCGACGGTCCCCTGGCAGCGCTAGGCGTCCCCTATCCTTCGGGCCGTGCCCGACACCCAGCTCGGTCCGCGGTTCGACGACGCCCTCGTCTACGCCTCGGACCTGCACCGTTCGCAGCCCCGCAAGGGCGGCCACGTCCCCTACGTCTCGCACCTGCTGGGCGTGACCTCGCTCGTGATCGAGGAGGGCGGAACCGAGACGCAGGCGATCGCGGCGCTCCTGCACGACGCCGTCGAGGACCAGGGCGGGCTGCCCCGGCTCGAGGAGATCCGCGCGCGGTTCGGCGACGACGTGGCGGACATCGTCCTCGCGTGCACCGACAGCACCGAGGACCCGAAGCCCCCGTGGCGGGTCCGCAAGGAAGCGTACGTCGCGCACCTGCCGGTGGCGCGGCCCGACGCGCTCCTGGTCTCGGTCGCGGACAAGGTGCACAACGCCCGCTCGATCCTGCTGGACCTGCGCAGCGACGGCGTCGGGATGTTCGACCGGTTCACGGGCGGGCGCGAGGGGACGCTCTGGTACTACCGGACGCTCGTGGGGACCTACCGCGGCATCGAGGGGTTCCGGTCGCGGCTGATCGACGAGCTGGACCGCGTCGTCACCGAGATCGAGCGGATCGCCGGGTCGAGCTAGTCGCGCGAAGCGCTCCCCCGGTCGCCGGCCGGCGTGACGAGCACCGGGCGCTCCGCGAACTCCAGGACGTGCGCCGCGAGGCTCCCCAGCAGCGGCGACGCCGGCCCGCGCCGGCCGGTCCGGCCGATCACGATCAGCTGGGGATCCCACGAGCGGATCTCGTCCAGGATCTCCTCGAGCGGGTCGCCCCCGCGCAGCACGGTGCCCACCGCGACGCCGTGCGTCCGGCCGAGCTCCTGCACGTGGCCCAGCACGGAGTGGCCGGCTTGGTCCAGTCGCTCGGCGGTCCCGGTCCCGCCGACGGTCGCCTCCAGCGCGCGGGCCACCGCGTGGTCCTCGACGACGTAGATCGCCCGCACCTCCGCGCCCAGGTCCGAGGCGAGCTCGACCGCGACCCGGGCGGCCTCCATCGACACCGACGAGCCGTCGACGCACAGCAGGAGCCGCGCCCCCTTCATCTCGACCCCTCCCCCGTCCGCTCCGAGACCCACGTCGCCCGCACGGTGTCCTCCCGTTCCTCCTCCGCCAGCGAGAGCTCCAGCCGCGCGAGCGCCGACTCCAGCCGGGGGATCCAGCGCCGCTCGATCGCGCGCTGCCGGCGACGCGCCACCGACAGCTCGCGCCGCACCACCTCGAGCGCCCGCCGGTCCGCCGCGTGCCGGACGGCCGCCGTCGCCGCCTCCGCGTGGGCCGAGGCCGCGAACCGCAGCGCCGAGGTCCCCGCGAACAGCGCGGCCGCCGGCGGCGCCGGCGGCCGGCACACGGCCTCGGTCGGGTACGTGGCGCCCATGGTGCTGCCCCACCGGATCCGGACGTCGATCTCCTCGGCCTGATGCGCCCGCGCCACGGCGAGCCCCCTGCGCCCGCCGAGCAGCGTCGAGCGCAGGAGCCACCGCGACGCCAGGTCCCACGCCTCCTCCCAGTCGCGCCGGCTCCGGCGCTCCAGCACGCGCAGGCGGCGCTCCTCGGCGGCGAGCACCCGCGCCTTCTCCTCGAGCACGTCCGAGGCGCGCCGGGCCACGTCGAGCCGCTCCCGCAGCCACAGGTGACCCGTCCGGCCCGGCGGCGTCCGCAGCGGCGCCATCGTCAGCCCGCCTCCGTCGCGGCCGCCGCCGGATCCCCCGGGGGCGGATCCGGCTCCACGTACCGCGCGTCCAGCGTCGCCGGGCTCGTCATCGTGAGCTCGCGCCGGGGCAGCACCGAGAGCGCGCGCCACGCGCGGTCGAGCGTGTCCTCCAGCGCGCGCGCCCGGTCGCTCCGCTGCGCCAGGAACCCCCGCTCGAAGACGTCGGCGAACCGCAGGTACAGGCGGTCGGTCCCGGAGAGCGCGTCCTCGCCGAGCAGCTCCGACAGCTCCCGGACGCTGCGCGACTGCGCGAGCGACGCGTGGACCTGCGCCGCGACCTCGGGATGGTCCGCGCGGGTCCTCCCCTCCCCGATCCCCCTGCGCATCAGCCGCGACAGCGACGCCAGCGTGTCGAACGGCGGGGCGATGCCCTTCGCGTGCAGGTCCTGGGACAGCACGATCTGCCCCTCGGTGATGTAGCCGGTGACGTCGGGGACGGGATGGGTGATGTCCCCCGCCGGCATCGTGAGGACCGGGACCTGCGTCAGCGAGCCCTCGCGCCCCCGGATCCGGCCGCACCGCTCGTACAGCGACGCGAGGTCCGAGTACAGGTACCCGGGGTACCCGCGGCGGGTCGGCACGTCGCCCCGGGCCGAGGCCACCTCCCGGACCGCCTCGCAGTAGTTCGTCATGTCCACCAGCACGACCAGGACGTGGTACCCGCGATCGAACGCCAGGTCCTCGGCCACCGTGAGGGCGACCCGCGGCGTCATGATGCGCTCGACGATCGGGTCCGCGGCGGTGTTGATCAGCAGGATGAGCTCGCCCGCGGCGGCGCGCTCCTCCAGGCCGTCCTGGACGGCGCTCGCGTCGGCGTGCGTGATCCCCATCGCCGCGAACACGACCACGAACCGCTCGTCGCCCGCCCGCGCCTGCGCCGCGATCTGGATCGCCAGGTCCAGGTGCGGCAGCCCGCCGACCGAGAGCACCGGCAGCTTCTGCCCCCGGACGAGCGTCGCCAGGCAGTCCACCGCGGACACCCCCGTGACGATGGGGTCCGAGGGCGGGATGCGGGACGCCGGGCTGATCGGGGAGCCCGCGATCTCCCGCAGCTCGGTCCCGAACACCGGCGGGCCGCCGTCGATCGGATCCCCCCGCCCGTTGCAGACGCGGCCGAGCCACCCCTCGCCCACCGGGACGCGCTGCGGGCTCCCAGAGAACACGGCGCGCGTCCCCGTGCGGCCGAGCCCCCGGGTCCCCTCGAACACCTGCACCACCGCGAGGTCCCGGTCGGCGTCGAGCACCACGCCGTGGCGCACCTCGCCCGCCGCGAGGCGGACCTCGACCTCCTCGTCCCACCCGACCCCGCTCACGCCGCTCACGACCAGGAGCGGCCCGTCGACCGAGCGGACGTCGGAGTACTCGACGGGCGCGCGCTCGATCACCGCAGCCCCTCCAGGCGGTGGAGCATCTCGTCGCGGATCCCGCCGATCCCGTCGCTCGCGTCCGGCGGCGTGTGCTCCCGCGCCCGGAGCACGTCGGCGTAGTCGAGCTCCTCGATCAGGGTGGCCGGCACGCCGCCCTCGATCAGCGCGGTGCACCGCTCGTGGATCGCGAGGACCATCTCGACCAGCGCGGCCTGCTTCGCCGGGCTCGAGAACGCGTCGTTCGGGTTCAGCGCGTTCTGCTGCAGGACGCCCTCGCGGAGCAGGCGGGCGATCAGCAGGATCACGCGCTCCCGGTCCGGGAGCGCCTGGACGCCGACGAGCTGGGCCACGGCCTCCAGGCGGTCCGCCTCGGACAGGATCGACATCGCGCGCGTGCGGTCGCCCGCCCAGCGGAGGTCCCCCCGCTCGACGTGCCACGCGGCGATCGCGTCGGCGTCGCGCGAGAAGGACTCCCGCCAGCTCACCGCCGGGTAGTGCCGCGCCGCCGCCAGGTCCGCGTCGAGCGACCACAGGCAGCGCACGAACCGGGTCGTGTGCGACGTGACGGGCTCGGTCTTGTCGCCGCCTGGCGGGGACACGGCGCCGATCACGGTGACCGAGGCCTCCGTGTCGCCCAGCGTCCGGACCCGTCCCGCGCGCTCGTAGAACGCGGCGAGCGCCGACGCGAGGCGGGCCGGGTAACCCTCCTCGGACGGCGGCTCCCCGGTCCGCGACGCGAACTCCCGCAGGGCCTGCGCCCAGCGCGACGTCGAGTCCGCGATCACCACGACGTCGTACCCCATGTCGCGGCAGTACTCGGCGACCGTGATGCCGGTGTAGATGCTCGACTCCCGCGCCATCACCGGCATGTTCGAGGTGTTCGCGATGATCACCGTCCGCGCCATCAGGGAGCGGCCCGTGCGCGGATCCTCCAGCGAGGGCATCTCGTCGAGCACCTCGGCCATCTCGTTGCCGCGCTCCCCGCACCCGACGTAGACGATGACGTCGGCGTCGCACCACTTCGCGATCTGCTGCAGGATCATCGTCTTGCCGGTCCCGAAGCCGCCCGGCACGGCGGCCGTGCTCCCCCGCGTGACCGGGTAGAGCAGGTCCACCACGCGCTGCCCCGTGACGAGCGGCGCGTCGCCGGGCAGGCGCTCGCGGACCGGCCGCGGCGTCCGGATCGGCCACCACTCCTCGAGCGTCACCGGCGTCGAGCCGACCCGCGCGACCGGGTCGCCGAGCGTCCGCTCGCCCTCCCCGGCGATCCACGTGACGCGGCCGCGGACGGCCGGCGGCACCAGCACCCGGTGCTCGACGCCGCCCTCGGCGGGGACCGCGCCCAGCAGCGAGCCGGGACCGACCGCGTCGCCCTCGGTCGCGTGCGGCACGAACCGCCAGCTCCCGCCCCGCGGCGGCCCGATCGCGCTGTCCCCGGGGCGGAGCAGGTCCGCCCCGCCCGTCAGCGGACGCAGGAGGCCGTCGAAGATGCCGCCCAGCAGCCACGGCCCGAGCGCGGCCGAGAAGGGCCGCCGCGTGCTCCGCACCGCCATGCCGGGGGCGAGCCCGCCCGTGTACTCGTAGACCTGGGCGGTGACGAGGCCTCCGCGGTCGGCGGTGATCTCGCACGGGATCCTGAGCGGGCCGACCTCCACGAGGTCCGAGAGCGCGGGACCGCGCAGCCCCTCGATCTCGACCAGCGGCCCGCTCACGCGCGTGATCGTGCCGAGCGCGCCCTCGTCCGCGTCCGGCATCAGCCCGCCGATCCGAGCGTCAGGGGAACGACCTCGTCCAGGATGCGATCCACGAGCGCGCCGAGCGTGTAGTCGACGCGGCGGCCGTCGGCCTCGGCGATCACGCCGCCGGCGTCGGGCGGATCCACCACGAGCCGCGCGTCGGGCCCGAGCTGATCGCGGGCGAGCGTGGAGAGCCGTTCGAGCAGCGCCTCGTACGCCGGCTCCGACCGCGCCGCCATCGCCGCCTCGAGCGCCGCCCGCCGCAGCCGCTCCAGGACGTCCCGCCGCGCCTCCAGCACGGCGCCGCGGGCCCGCCGCCGCGCGCGCACGTGCTCCACGGCGGTGGCCCGCTCCGCCGAGGCCTCGCCGTCCACCCGCGCCTCCACGACCATGCGGTCGGCGCGCTCCCGCGCCTCCGCCGCCCGGGCGGCCGCGTCCCGCGTCGCGTCCTCGCGCATCGCGCCGGCCCGCGCGCGTGCGTCCTGCAGGAGCGCCTCGCGGTACGGCTCCAGGTTCACGACGGGATCACCACCCACAGCAGGTACGGCCGTTCCTGGAGGGCGTCGCCGAGCGCGTCGGCGGCGTCGGCGGTCATCACGAGCACGCCCGCGTCCTCCGGGAGCGCCTCCCACGCCGCGCGGACCGCGTCGGCGTCCGTCGCGGGCAGGACGGTCGCCCCGGCGAGCGCGAACCCCTCGACCCAGATCGGATCGCCGACGACGACGAGGCGGCTCATGCCTTCCCGATCAGGATGACGGCGACCACGAGGCCGTAGATCGCGATCCCCTCGGCCAGCCCCACGATCACCATCGCGCGGCCGAACAGCTCCGGCCGCTCGCTGATCGCGGCCAGGGCCGCCGAGCCCGTGTAGGCGACCGCGATCGCCGCGCCGATCGAGGACCCGGCCACCGCGATCGCCGCGCCGATCAACGCGGAGCCCGACGCGCCGCTCGACGCGGCCTCCGCCGTGTCCTGAGCGCTGCTCGGCCCCGCGCCCAGGGCCAGGAAGAGCAGGATCGCGGAGGCCAGCAGCAGCGCGAGGTTCACCACCTTGAGCCTGCGCAGACCGCGTCCCGGCTCGGAGCGGAGGTACAGCGAGACGAACGCCACGGCGACGAGCAGGACGGGAAGGGCGACGATCCAGATCATGCATTCACTCCGTTCGGTCGGTCGTTGGGTCGGTGGAGCGGCACGTGCCACGGTTCGAAGACCCGTCCCTCGCTCGTGAGGATCCGGGAGAACAGCTCGTAGTACTCGAGGCGGATCGCCTGGATCCCCACGACGAGCACCTCGAGGGCGAAGGCGGCCAGGTTCCCGACGACGAACAGCGCGGCGGCCGCGATCATCCAGGTGCCGTGCGCCAGGGCCTGCGCGCCCTCCCACACGATCGCGGCGAGGGCGGCGTGCATCAGGCCGAACGCGGCCAGCCGCGCGAACGAGACGGTGTTCGTCCCGATCCGCAGCACGGAGTCGAAGAGCTCCACCGAGGCCTGGGCGGAGCCGCTCGCCCCCGCGCCCGCGCGCGCCGAGAAGCCGACGAACGTCAGCACGAGCCCGACGGCCAGCACGGCGACACCCCCCCACAGCAACGCGGGGATGTCCCAGTACGCGCCGCCCACCGCTGCCGCGCCCCCGAAGTACACGGCGGCGCCCGCCAGCCCGGAGGCGGCGTAGATCGCGGTTCCCGGTCCGCCCTCTCGCCACCGGTTGATGGTCCCGAGCACGAAGCTGATGCCGATCAGGACCCCCCCGACGGCGATCCCCGCCACCAGCAGCCGCACGGGGTCGTCGAGCGGCGACATCCAGATGACCGGCACCACCCCGGTGGGTCCGAAGAACTCCCCGTACAGGAAGCCGAACGCGATCGCGGCGACGCCCGCGGCCGTCACGAGCGCCCAGGTCCGGCGGAACCCGACGAAGGGCCGACGCTTCGCCCGAGCGAGGTAGAGGCCGAGCGCCACGAGCAGGAGGCCGCCGCCCACGTCGCCGAACATCATGCCGAACATCAGCGCGAAGGACGCGCCGGCGAACAGCGCCGGATCGACGTCGCGGTACGGGACGGTGGCGAACGTGTCCACGAGGGGACGGGCCGAGCGCGCGACCCTGGATCCCCGGATCAGCGTGGGGGCGTCGACGGCGGCTGGGTGCGGCAGCTCCACGGCGGCGGCGCCGACCTCCGCGAGCCGGGCGGACAGGGACCCGAGCCGCTCGGTCGGCGTCCATCCGGCCAGGACCGCGCCCCGCCCGTGCTCGAGGGCGGCGGCGGCGCGGTCCTCCAGCTGCGCCTCGCCCGCGAGCAGCTCCCACCGCCCCTCGGCCACGAGCGTCTCGGCATCGGTGGGTGTCGCGGAGAGCGCCGGCTCGGCGTCGGCGTGTCCCGACGACTCCAGGAGGCCCCGGATCTCGCCCCGGTCCCGATGGGCGGCGTGGGACCCCTCGAGCTCCACCGATCCGTCCTCGGAGAGGGCGACGAGCGCGGAGCGCAGGCGCGATCGCGGCACGACGACGGCGATCCGGCTCATGCGCGCCGGCCGGAGCGTCTCAGCCCACGGCATCGAACACCTCGATCCCGCGTCCGCCCCTGGCCGCCATCTCGAGCGCGCCCGCCGTCCGCCACGCGTCCGCGGTCAGCACGGCGGCGGACCCCGCCACGACCCGCGGGGCCGGCCCGGGCGTCGACAGGAGCGCCAGCCCCTCGGTCTCCAGCCGGCTCCACCACCGGGCCTCGGCGCGCCACACGTCCTGCGGCTCGGCGACCCCCTCGAGCACCCAGCGCGCGTCACGGGGGACGCGGTCGGCCAGCTCGCGGACCGACCGGGCACCGACCCAGTCCGCGCCGAGCTCCGCCGGGCGCGGCCGCAGCTCGGCCGCCGGCCGGTCGCCCACGAACACCGACCGGGCCACGAGCACCGCGGACCAGCCGGCGGCGAGGTCGGCGGCGGCGGGGACCGCGCGGGCCAGTCGGCGCGCCCAGCCGAGCTGGAGCCCGAGCGCGATCTCGGCCGCGTCGTCGCCGCCCGGGTCGCCCCAGGGGGACGCGGCGAGGATCCCACGGACCTCCGTCACGCTCACGGCCTCGGCGATCCGCGGCCAGGACGTGGCGAGCGAGCCGAGCGCGAAGGGCGGCGGCACCGCGATCCCCAGGAACGACACGAGGCGGTCGTCGACGTTCTCGATCTCCCAGCGACCCGCGAACGTCCGCACCATCTCCGCGCCGCCGGGCGGGAGCCACCCGGCGAGCACCCGGAGGTGCCACAGCGCGGTCGCCTCCACCGCCCGTTGCGCGGCCGGCAGGGACATCGTCGCCTCGACGTCGTGGCGGTACGGGGAGTCCGTCAGGATCCGCAGGGCGCTCACCAGCGAGGGCGCGCGCGCCAGCTCCCGCGCGCGGGCCCGGCCGAGTCGCCGGCGGGCGAGCAGCCTCGCCCGCACCGTGCCGGCGACCCACGCGGCGCCCACGGCTACTCCGCGGCGGGCGGGGTCGCGGCCGCCATCAGGGCGTCCAGGACGCGGGACACGCCGTCCTGGATCCGTCCGTCGGCGCCCTCGGCGATCCGCCGCGCCTGCCGTTCGGCCTCCGAGAGCATCGTGTCGATCTCGTCCTCCCGGCTCCGCCGCCGGGATGCGGCCGCGTCTGCCCGCGCCGCCTCGGCCCGCTCCCGCCCGTCGGCGAGGATCCGCTCGGCGGCGGCTCGCCCCTCGTCCCGGATCCGCGCCGCGCCCTCCTCGCCCTCGCGCTCGACGCGCGCGATCTCCGCGTCGATCTCGTCCATCGCGGCGAACACCGGCGCGAGCTCGACGGAGAGCTCGCTCGAGCGGTCCACCGGCACCGTCGCGGCGGCGGCGCGGCCCGGAGGGGCCGCGACCCGCCGGAACCGACGCAGCAGATCTCGCGTATCTGGCATGCCCTCCGCCCATCCTGCGTGCTGCGCCGTGGGTACCGCAACCTGGTCGGGGCCGTCGCCTGGGGTCGTCGCCGCCCGCCCCTGGCGCGACCGGTGCCCCGACGCATAAGGTCGCTCCCGCGAGGGACGTCACGGAAGGGGGGACCGTGTCCCAGCAGCGACCATCCCAGGGCCTGCCGGCGTCGATCGTCGCCGGCGTGGCCATCGGGATGGTCGAGACCGTCTTCGCCATCTCGTTCGCGGCCCTGGTGTTCGGCGGCCTGTTGGTGGGCCACGTCGCCGACGGGATCGGGCTGTACCTGGCCGCCGCCGCGGTCACGCTGGGACTCTTCGCCTGGCGTGCCGGCGCGCGCGGCGTCGTCGGGAGCCTGCAGGGCGCCGCCGCCGCGGTCCTGGCGGTCGTGGCCACGAGCACCGCGATCGGCGCGTTCGGCGGGCTGGACCGCACGTTCCTGACCGTGATCGCGGCGACGCTCGTCGTCACGGTCCTCACCGGGGTCACGTTCCTGGTGCTGAGCAGGTTCGAGCTGGG
Source organism: Actinomycetota bacterium (assembly GCA_036555125.1). GTDB lineage: Bacteria > Actinomycetota > UBA4738 > UBA4738 > HRBIN12 > DATBLY01. The sequence goes on from DATBLY010000096.1 coordinate 15,182, forward strand.
CGACCTGGTCCGCTACGTCCCGGTCCCGGTCGTCGGTGGGTTCCTGGCGGGGACGGGGTGGCTGCTGGTGAAGGGCGGCATCGGCGTATCGGCGGGCACGCTCGTCTCGTTCGAGGCGATCGGGGATCTGATCGCCGCCGACGCGCTGAAGCGCTGGCTCCCCGCGCTCGCGTTCGGCGTGCTGCTCCTGGTCCTGACCCGCCTGATCCGGCGTCCGCTCGTGCTCCCGATCGCGATCGGGGCGGGGTTCGTGGCGTTCGCCGTCGGGATGCTCGTCACCGGGTCGTCGATCGACGCGGCGAGGGACGGTCGGTGGCTGCTCGGGCCGTTCCCTCCCGGCCCGTTCTGGCAGCCGTGGACGCTCCGCGCGGTCTCCGGCGCGGACTGGTTGGGCGTGCTCAAACAGGCCCCGCTCGTCCTGGCGGGGGTGTTCGTCATCGTGCTCGCGATGCTGATGAACGTCGGCGGCACCGAGTCGATCCTGCGGCGTGACCTGGACGCGAGCCGCGAGCTCCGCGACGCCGGCCTCGCGAACGTGGTCACGGGTGCGGTCGGCGGGATCCCCGGCTACCACGCGCTCAGCCTGACCGCGCTGACGCATCGGTCCCGGGCGGACGCGCGCATGGCCGGTGCCGTGGGCGCCCTGATGCCGCTCGCCGCCGTGGCCGTCGGGGTCGACGCCGTCGAGCTGGTCCCGCGGATGCTCGTGGGCGGAGCCCTGGTGTTCCTGGGCCTCGCGTTCATCGTCGAGTGGGTCTGGGACCGCCGCCGGTCGCTCCCGCGCTCGGAGTACATCATCATGCTCCTGGTCCTGGCCGTGATCGTCGGCCGGGGGTTCCTGCCCGGCGTCGTCGTCGGGCTGGTGCTCGCGGTCGTGCTGCTCGCCGTGGACTACGGCCAGATCGAGCTGGTCCGCGAGGTCGCGTTCGGCGACACGTTCCGCAGCAACGTCGACCGCGCACCGGGCGAGCGAGCCGCGTTGCACGCGGCGGCCGAGCGCGTGCAGATCCTGCGCGTGCAGGGGTTCGTGTTCTTCGGGACCGCGAGCGGCCTGCTCGAGCGGATCCGCGGCCGCGCGGACGCCGGAGGGCTCCGGTACCTGGTGCTCGACCTGCGCCGCGTCACAGGGATCGACGCGTCCGCCGTCGTCGCGCTCCACAAGGCGGCGGGGATCGCGCGGGCCGGCGGGTTCGAGCTGGTCCTGACCGGGCTGCGGGAGGGGTTGCGCGACCGGCTCGCGCGCGGCGGGGTCGTCGAGGAGGCGGGCGTCGTGCGGTTCGAGCCGGACCTGGACCACGGGCTGGAGCACTGCGAGGACGGCCTCTTGGCCGAGGGTGTCACGAACGGGGCGATGGCCACGAGCGGGGCGGGCGACGGCGACGCGCCGGCCGGGTTGCCGGCCGGGATGCCGGCCGGCCTGGACGACTACCTCGAGCGGATGCCGCTCGCCGAGGGGACGGCGCTGATCCACCAGGGCGACGCCCCCGACGACGTGTTCGTGCTGGCGTCGGGACGATTGCGGATCGAGATGCGGACGCCGGAGGGCATGCGGATGCGGCTGCGGACCGTCTTGCCCGGTGCCGTCGTCGGCGAGCTCGCGCTCTACACGGGGACCGTCCGGACGGCCGACGTCGTGGCCGAGGCGCCCAGCGTGGTCCTTCGCCTGACGCGCGCGTCGATCGAGCGGATGGAAACCGACCGGCCCGAGCTCGCCGCGGCCGTGCACCGATGGTTGGCGACGACGGTGTCGGAGCGGTTGACGGACACGCAACGGGCCGTGGGCGCCCTCATGGATCGGTGACGGGGGCGCGGGTGTCCGAAGCGCGGCGGACCGTCGGGGTGGCCGGCACGATCGCCGCGGGGCTGATCATCGGCGCCGTCGAGGCGGTCCTGGCGATCGCGTTCGCCGCCTTCGTGTTCGGGGGTCTCCTCGCGGGTCGCCTCCCCGACGGCATCGGCCTGTACCTGGTGGCGGCGGCCCTGACGCTCGCCTTCCTGGCCTGGAGGGCGGGACGCCGCGGCGTCGTGGGGAGCGTGCAGGACGCGGCGGCCGCCGTCCTTGCGGTCGTGGCCTCGACGACGGCCGCGAAGGCGGCCTCGATCTCGCAGGTCGCCCAGGCCACGGGCCTGAAGGACTACGAAGCTCCCGACGTCTTCCTCACCGTGATCGCCGCGACCCTGGTCGTGACGGTGCTGTGCGGCGTCCTGTTCTGGGTCCTGGGCAGGTTCCGGCTGGGCAACCTGGCCCGCTACGTCCCGTACCCGGTCGTCGGCGGCTTCCTGGCGGGCACCGGCTGGCTCCTGCTGAAGGGCGGCCTCTACGTCGCCTCGGGCGTGGAGATCCACCTGCGCACGGTCGGTCTGATGGTCCACCCGGAGTCGCTGAAGCACTGGCTCCCGGCCCTCGCGTTCGGGGCGATCCTCCTGTTGGCCGTCCGGCTGGTGAAGAAGCCGCAGGTGATCCCGATCGCGATCGCGGTCGGGCTCGCGCTGTTCGCGATCGGCGTGCTCGTGACGGGCTCCGGGATCGACGGTGCGCGGGAGGGGCGATGGCTCCTGGGACCGTTCGAGTCGGCGCGCCTGTGGCAGCCGTGGACCCTCCGCGCGATCACCGGCGCGGACTGGTCGGCGGTGCTCGGGCAGTGGGCGGGGATCGCCACCGCGGTGCTCGTCGCCGCGCTCGCGATCCTGTTCAACATCAGCGGCACCGAGGTCGTGCTTCGCCGGGACCTCGACACGAACCAGGAGCTCCGCGACGCCGGGGCGCTCAACGTCGTCTCCGGCGCGATCGGCGGCATCCCCGGCTACCACGCGCTCAGCCTGACGGCCCTCGCGGAACGCATGAGCGTCGACGCGCGCCTCGCGGGCCTCCTCGCCGCGCTCGTTCCGCTCAGCGCGGTCGTCTTCGGCGCCGCGGTGATCGAGCTGATCCCCCGGATGCTCGTCGGCGGCGTGCTGGTGTTCCTCGGCCTCGCGTTCATCGTCGAGTGGGTCTGGGACCAGCGCAAGACGCTCCCCCTGTCCGAGTACCTGGTCGTGCTCCTGATCCTCGCCGTGATCATCGGGCGCGGGTTCCTGCCCGGCGTGGTCGTGGGGCTGGTGCTGGCGCTCGTCCTGTTCGCCGTGAGCTACGGCCGGGTCGAGCTCGTCCGCGAGGTCGCGTTCGGCGACGCGTTCCGGAGCAACGTCGACCGCGGGCCGGCCGAGCGGGCGTTCCTGCGGGCCTCCGGCGACCGCGTGCAGATCCTGCGCGTGCACGGGTTCGTGTTCTTCGGGACCGCGAGCAGGCTGCTGGATCGGATCCGCGCGCGCGCGGAGACCGGCACGCTCCGCTACCTGGTGCTCGACATGCGCCGCGTCACGGGGATGGACTCCTCGGCCGTGGCCGCGTTCCGCAAGGCCGCGCGGGTCGCGCGGGCGAGCGGGTTCGAGCTGGTCCTGACCGGCCTGCGGGACGAGGTGCTCGACCGGCTCGCGCGCGGCGAGGTCGTCGAGGGAGAGGCCGTCCGGTTCGAGCCGGACCTGGACCGGGGGCTCGAGCACTGCGAGGACGGGCTGCTCGCCGACGCGGCGAGAGGGACCGCCCCGTTCGACGGCGACGGCGACGCGCTCGCGGGGATGCCCCCCGGCCTCGAGGAGTACCTCGAGCGCGTGCCGCTCGCCGAGGGCTCGGTCCTGATCCACCAGGGTGCGGCGCCCGACGACGTGTTCGTGCTGGCCTCGGGCCGCCTGCGGGTCGAGCTGCAGACGCCGGAGGGCACGCGGATGCGGCTGCGGACCGTGCTGCCGGGCGTCGTGGTCGGCGAGGTCGCCCTCTACACCGGCGCCGCCCGGACCGCCGACGTGGTGGCCGAGACGCCGAGCGTGGTCCTGTGCCTGTCCCGCGCGTCGATCGAACGGGTGGAGGCCGAGCGGCCCGAGCTGGCCGCGGCGCTGCACCGCTGGCTGGCGACGACGGTGTCGGAGCGGCTGACCGACTCGCTCCGCGCGTTCGACGCGCTCCTCGGCTGACGCCCGACGGCGTCGTAGGTCCAGCGGCTCCAGTCGCGGGTCCGTTCGACCGATAGTTGACTCCGAGCGCACCATCCGAGGTTCGAGATGCGACAGGTCGATCTGCCCGCCGTCCACGAGGCCGATCTGCAGGCCGAGCGGCTGCGTACCCTCCATCGGATCGACCGCGGGATCATCGCGGCCGAGTCGGTGCAGGACATCGCCGTCGGGGCCCTCTCGCGGATCCGGGACCTGATCCCGGCGCAGCGCGGCTCGATCGCCCTGTTCGACTGGGACCTGCGGGAGTCGATCGTCTTCGCCTCCGAGGTCGACGCCAGCGAAGTGGACACGACCGGGGTCCACTACGCCTTCGACGCGCTCGGCGACATGCTGGACGTCCTCGCGAGCGGCGAGCCGTTCGTGAGCGGCGACATGGCGAACGAGCCGATCCCCGTCGTGCTCGGGCCGTTCCGCAACCGTGGGCTGCGATCCTGCCTGGTCGTGCCGTTCCCCGGCGGGGACCGCACGACCGGGTGCCTGTCGCTGATGGCCGTCGAACCGCACGTCTACGGAACGACCGAGGTCGAGGTGGCGACCGAGGTGGCGGCCCAGCTCGCGATCGCGATCGAGCACCAGCAGCTCCGTGACCAGCGAGCGAGACGCGCGCAGGAGCTGTCCGAGCTGGTCGGCGAGCTCCGCGAGAGCGAGGCGCGCCGCGCCGACCTCCTGCGGCAGCTCGTGGATGCGCACGAGGAAGAGCGCCGCGTGATCGCCGCCGCGGTCCACGACGACGCGATCCAGAAGATGGCGGTGGTGGTGATGCGCGTGGACATGCTCGAGATGGCGTTCCCGGAGATCGCCGGGGATCAGCTCGAGGAGCTCCGCGCCAGCGTGCAGGAGACGATCGACGAGCTGCGGCGGCTGATGTTCGAGCTGCACCCCTACGTCCTGGACTCCGACGGCCTCGTCGCCGCGCTCCGAGCGTTCGTGAAGGAACAGACGAGACTGGGCGACGACACGATCTACGAGGTCGACGTGCAACTGAGGGGGGAGCCGGCCCCCGAGATGCGCGCCGTGTTGTTCCGGATCGCGCAGGAGGCGATCCGGAATGCACGCCGCCACGCTCGGGCGACGACGGTCCGCATCTCGCTCGACGACGACGCCGACGGCGTCCGCCTGACCGTCGCCGACGACGGCGTCGGGTTCGATGTCGTCGTCTCCTCGGAATCGCCGCCCGGCCACCTGGGGCTCACGGCGATGCGGGAACGCGCCGAGATGGTCGGCGGCTGGCGCCGCCTGACGAGTCGGCCGGGGGCGGGCACGGTGGTCGAGGCGTGGGTACCGCGCGCCGGCGAGGCGGGGGCCTGAGGTGTCCTCGGCCGAGGCGATCAGCGTCTTGATCGCGGACGACGATGCCGCGGTCCGCCGTGTGCTCGAGGACCTCGTGCGGAGCGATCCCGGCCTGCGGTTCGTGGGCGCGGCCGAGGATGCGGACGGCGCGGTCGCGCTCGCCTGCGCCCATCGGCCCGACGTTGCGGTGCTGGACGTGAAGATGCCGGGAGGCGGACCCGACGCGGCGCGCCGGATCCTCGCCGGGTCGCCCGAGACCTGGATCGTGGCCCTCTCGGCCCACGAAGACGACGCGAGCATCCGTCAGATGATCGCCGCCGGGACCCGGAGCTACCTCGTGAAGGGCGCGAGCGCGAGCGAGCTCTTGGCGGCGATCCGCCAGGGCTCGGCCGGCGCCGCCTCGCTGTCGGGACGCGTGGCCGGGACCCTGGTCAGCGAGCTGGCAACCCGCCTGCACCGCGAGGAGCTCGAGGAGCTCCGTCGGCGGGAGGCAGGCGGCCGCATCCGGCGGGTCCTGGAGGATCCGGAACTGCTGGCGACGGCCTACCAGCCGATCGTCGACCTTTCGGGCGCACGCGGCGCGATCGGACTCGAGGCCCTCTCGAGGTTCCCCGAGGGCGGGGGCGATCCCAGCTGCTGGTTCCGCGACGCCGAGCTCGTCGGCCTGAGCGTCGAGCTCGAGCACCTCGCGATCCGCCGCGCGCTGTCGGCGCTCGAGCGGATCCCTCGCGACGTCTACGTCGCGGTGAATACCTCGCCGAAGACCCTGATGGCACCCGGCTTCCTGCGGCTGTTCGCGGACGTGACCCCCGGCCGCGTGGTCGTTGAGGTGACGGAGCACGCGCCGGTGGAGGACTACGCGTGCCTCCGCGAACGGCTCGACGAGCTCTCGGCGGCCGGTATCCGACTGGCCGTCGACGACGCGGGCGCGGGTTACGCGAGCTTGCGGCACATCCTCAAGCTGCGTCCGGATGTGATCAAGCTCGACATCTCGCTCGTGCGCAACATCGACGAGGAACCGCATCAGCGCGCACTCGCCTCCGCGCTGTCGACGTTCGCACGCGAGATCGGGGCGACGATCGTGGCCGAGGGCGTCGAGCGTCTGCAGGAGGTCGCCGTCCTGCATGAGCTCGAGGTCCCGTACGCGCAGGGCTACCACTTCGCCAGGCCGAACCTGAACCTGGCCGAGCTGTTCCCGAACGGCTCGTCTGCGGCCTGACCAACGGCCACGGCGGGGTGAGAGCCGAGCCGGCTCCCACCCCGGAACCGGCTGGTTCACATCACGTCGAACGTCTCGAACACCGTGATGTCGGCGCCGCCGGCGAGCACCGGACAGCCGCTCGCGAGCTTCGCCGCCTGCTCGAGCGTGTCGGCCTCGATCACCGAGTAGCCGCTCGCGGCCGCCGCGGTGTCCGCGATCGCGGGCCCGCCCGTGATCCTCTTCGCCGCCGGGGTGAACGGGTTGCCCGGGTCGGCCACCGCGGGACCGAGCTCGCTGAACCACGCCTCCCAGGCCTTCATGACCTGGGCCTGCTCGGCCTCGGACTCGGGCATCGAGCCCCCCGAGTAGAGCAAGAGGTACTTCGTCGACATCCGTCCCTCCTCGTCGCCGGGTCCTCGATCGGGACCGTCATCCACACGACGAACGGCGGGGCCGCTCCTCGACGGATCCGGCTCGATATGCGCGCCGTCGGGGGCGTATCGTCGGCGGAGGACCCGTCCGCACGGGAGTCCGTCCGCACGGGAGTCCGTCCGCACGGGGCGTCCGTCCGCACGGGGCGGGCGTCCGTCGGCACGGGGCGAAGGGGGGAACGGTGCTCGCCACCAGCTGGTACATGGTCGTGTTCCGCATCGTGCACATCGGGGCCGGCGTGCTGTGGGTCGGGTCGGTGTTCCTGTTCGTGGTGTACGTGCAGCCGAGCGTGGCCGCGATCGCGCCGGCGGGGGCGCCGTTCATGGCGGAGCTGCTCGGGAAGCGCCGGCTGGTCGATCGCATCATCGCCCTGGCGCTGACCACCGTGGTCGCCGGCCTGTTCCTGTACTGGCACGACTGGCACCAGTACCCGTCGTTCGGCGACTGGATCGGCTCGGAGTTCGGCGCCTCCCTCACGGTGGGGTTCGTGGCCGCGGTCGCCGCCCTGTCGATCGGGATCGGCGTCACGCGTCCGGGGGTGGCGCGCCTCCTGGCGCTCGGCCGGCAGGCTGCGGAGGCGGGCGGCGCGCCCGCCCCCGAGGTGGCGGCGGAGATGGGCACCGTCCAGGGGCGGCTGCGACGGGCGGCCCGCACGAGCCTCGCGCTGCTCCTGCTCGCGGTCCTGACGATGGCCGTCGCGCGGTACCTGTAGGTCGGATCTGAGAACCTGCCTCCGAACGTGACGCAGCTCACGGAAACGAACGGGGCGCGCGCGTAGCGTGGTGCGCATGTTCGAGCGCTCGATCCGACGACCGAAGAGGTCCGCGTCATGAGCGAGCTGCGGTCGGCGATCGACGGCCTCCGGGGCGAGACGCTCACCGAGCTGCCCGACGCGCGGATCGAGGAGGACTTCGCCGAGATCCGTCGCACGGTCGAGCAGCTGGAGCTCGAGGGGATGCGGCGGCTCGCCGAGATCGAGCGGCGCCGCCTCTTCGAGCGCGGCGGACACCTGTCCGCGGCCGGATGGCTCACGGCGGCCCACCGGATGTCGTGGGGGCTGGCGCGCGATCAGGTGCGCACCGCACGGGCACTCGAGACGATGCACGAGACCCGTGCGGCATCGGACGACGGTGCGATCTCGCTGTCGGCCGCGCGAGCCCTGGTCGCTGCGCACGACGCCGACCCCGAGGCCTTCGCCGCCGCCGAGGAACGCCTCGTCGACGCGGCGAAGATCCACTCGCTCGGCGACCTCGGGCGCGTCATCGCCTACTGGCGACAGGCCGTCGAGCGCGAGCGAGTCGAGGACGACGCGACCGTCCGTGAGCGGCGGCGGCTCCACGCCTCGCTCACGTTCCAGGGGATGGTTCGGCTCGACGGCGACCTCGACCCCGAGACCGGCGAGACCCTCCTCACCGCGCTGAGAGCCGTCGTGGACGCGGACGTGCGTCGCGGCGTGGCCGACGACGCCCGGACGCCCGCGCAGCGGCGCGCCGACGCGCTCGGCGAGATCTGTCGCCACTGGTTGGACCGCTCGGACCGACCGACGGTCGCCGGCGAACGCCCGCACGTGACCCTCACCGTTGCCGCCGACGTGCTGAGCGCGGCGGACGTGATGCGTGCGGCCGAGGCGCCGAGCGTGACGGCGGGTGCGATCGGGATGCTCCCGGGACCGACGACGATGTGCGAGCTCGACCATGCCGGGCCGGTACCGGCCGAGATGGCGCGCCGGCTCGCGTGCGACGCCTCGGTCATGCGCGTCGTGCTGTCCGGACGTTCCGAGCCGCTCGACGTCGGCCGGCGCACGCCGGTGGTCCCGCCGGCGATCCGTCGCGCCGTCGTCCTGCGCGATCGACGATGTCGCTTCCCAGGCTGCGACCGCCCGCACACGTGGTGCGACGCGCACCACGTCACGCACTGGGCCGACGGTGGCCCGACCTCGCTCGCGAACCTGATCCTGCTTTGCCGCCGGCATCATCGGGCGATCCACGAACGCGGCGGCGTCTCGCTCGCGATGTCAGCCGAAGGACCGGAGTTCCGTGGCGCCGACGGCACACGTCTGGACGACCGCGCTCCCCCGTGACGCCGCGCTCCCCGTGATCCCCCGCTCCCCAGCCTTCTCTCAGCTCGAGGCCCCAAGCTAGGTCCTGTGTCGAGCCGGGATGGCCCAACGGCCGTTGCGCGATCCCGGCCGGCGCGCCGACCATCGGACCGAGAGCGAAGGAGCGACCGATGAGCGACGAAGAGCACGTCGAGCCATCCGAACCGGCCGCGGACGCCGCGGAGCCGCGGACGCCGGCCGTCGTCGAGGAGGCCGGTCAAGGCGACGGGGGCACGACCCCCGCCCCGCCCCCACCGCCGTCCGGCGGGCCACCGACGTCCGGCGAGCCGCCGACCCCATCCGGTTGGTCGCGCCCGAGCACGCTCCCGATCTCCACGATCCTGTTGGGCGCGTTCCTGATCGGCGCCCTGGCGTTCGGGTTCGGGGTGTTCGCCGGGCGGTCGAGCGCCGACGGGATCGGCCGAAGCGACCGCGGGGACTGGATGCATCGCGGCCAGGGCGAGATGCCGGGCTCGATGGTGCCGGGCGCCGGTGGCAACGGCGGCTTCGCCCCGGGCATGCCGGGCGTGACCCTCCCCGGTGGCGGCGCCGTCCCCGGGTTCCCGGGCCAGATCGGCGACGGCGCCGGCGGCGCGACGACCGGTCGGTGGGCGGTCACGGCGGGCACGGTCACCCGCGTCGACGGGGACACGATCGTCGTGCAGAGCGTGCGGGGCAACACCGTGACGGTCACGACGACCGACGCCACCTCGATCCGGATCGTGCGCGACCAGGGCGAGGCCGGCGACCGGGTGGCGGCGGGCGACGAGATCGTCGTGGCCGGGACGCCCGGTGACGAGGACCTGACGATCGAGGCCGTGCGGATCGTGGCGGGCGATCTCCCGTGGATCCGCACGATCGGTGGGGCGGGCTCGTCCGGTGGGGTGGGCTCGTCCGGTGGGGCGGGCTCGTCGGACGCGACGGTCGCGAACTGACCGGCCGCTAGCCGCGGCCCGCACGTGGCCGGGTCGGCGACCCGCTACCCGACCGGTTCGTCGATCGGCGCCTCGGCCGGAGGCTCCGACGGCTCCTCGACCGGGGACTCGACCGGCGCTTCCGACGGCGCCTCGGCGGGCGACTCTTCCGGCATCGGGAGCGTCTCGGGCACCGGCAGGACGAGCGGATCGATCTCGTGCACGCGCTTCGGCTCGCCGATGTTCATGTCGGCTCCGGCAGGACGCCGAGGATCCCGAGGATCAGCACCAGGATCCACGTCGCGGCCATCACGAGCGCCGTGCCGCGGACGGCGAGCGCGAGCAGGCCCCACGCCGTCCGCCCGAGGCCGAGGCCGATCTTGCCCGGCGTGAGCAGCGTCCGCGGACCCGGGCGCCGCAGCTGTCGCGCGACGCGCTCGAGCGGCATCGGCTCCACGGCGTAGGCGTCGAGGAGCGCGGCCTGTACCTCGTCCGCCGGGACGGTGGCGGAACGGTCGCGCGGCGCGTGCCGGGCGCAGCACGCGACCAACTCGGAATCCACCCGACGCACGACGGTCGCGTCCACGCCGCCGCGACCGCGCCGCAGGCACGTGGCGCACACCAGGCGCAGCCGCGCCGGGTACGCGAGCGACGAGCGCGCGCCGCGCGTGTGCTCGACCACCCGCCCCCACATCGCGATCGCCCCGACCACCGAGGCGTCGGAGCTCAGGATCTGGACGCGCGAGAGGTCGTCGGGGTTCGACGCCGCGTAGACGCCGCAGGTGCAGCGGACATCGGGCGTGGGACGGTGCCCGTGGTGCAGGTCGCACTTCGCGCGGATCGGCTCGGCGGTCGGCCACACGTACGGACGCGTCACCGACATCAGCCTCGGGCCGTCGGGGCCGGCGTGCAGCCGCCAGACGCGCCAGCCGAGGATCGGCTCCGTCGAGAGCGCCGGCGGGTCGGCGAGGGCGGGGGTGGTCGCCATGGCTCCCTCCTAGGGAACCGCATCCGGGGCCGCACGTAAAGCCCCTGGGCCCGACGCACGCGCCCGCCCGGGGGCTCAGCCCGCCCGGGGGCGTGGCCGCCAAACGACCCCCGTCTGCCACGCCACGAAGTACAGCTCGCCGGTCCCGTCGCCGCGCAGCAACCAGATCCCGCCGCCGTCCGGCGTGCTCACGACGGCCCACTTGCCGTTGGGCGACCAGCCGATCCCGAGGAACGTGACCGGGATCTTGGCCGGAGCGTCGAAGGCCCGGGTCGGATACCTCGGCGGGCGATCCAGGAAGGGCTCGACCCCCGATCCGTCGGGACGCATCGAGTACAGCGTCGCACCTCGATCGCCGTCGGCCCAGATGACGAGCCGCCGACCGTCGGGGGTCCAGGCGGGAGCGGGGCCGTACCCGGTCCCCTCGAAGATCTCTTGCAGATCGCTGCCGTCGGCATCCATCACGTACACACCGAACGGCGTCGAGGGCGCGTTCGTCCCGTGCGACACCGCGAACGCCAGGCGGGATCCGTCGGGTGACCAATAGGGGGCAATCACCGTCTCGTTCCGCACCTCGAACAGGACCTCGCGTCCGCTCCCATCGGCGTTCACGACCGCGATCCCCGATGTCCATTCCGGATCGCCCAGGTCGTCGAACGCGTACGCGATCCGATCGTCGACGGACCAGGTGGGCATCCACTGGTCACCCGGTTCCGCGATGAGCGGATGGTTCCCGCCTCCATCGGCATCCATCACGTACAGGTCGAGGTCGTCCTGTGCCCCCGCGTAGACGATGCGCTCGCCGTCGGGCGACCAGTCCGGCGTGATGTTCGGTCGCGTTCCGGTGTCGACGAGCTCGTTCAGGTCGTAGCCACCCGGCCTGAGCGTCGCGATCAGGTTCGTGCTTTCGACGACGAGCAGACCGGGCGGCGCGAGGACCCAGCGACGCCCTGCGCTCGGCACCCCCGGGCCGGCGCACCGGCCTCCTTCTCGGAAGTGCCACGAGAGCGTGCCGTGCGTCCACGTCCAGCTGTAGGCGGCCGGCTCCGCGCCGCCCTCCCCCTGCTCCGGGTTGAAGCAGAATCCGGTCACCGGGGTGAACACGACCGTGTTCGGCTTGCGGAACGAGAGGGTGCCCGTCTCCGTCACCTGCGCCCGGAACCCGTACTGATACGCGTCCCCGTCCAGGTGGATCGACTCGGTGGCCGGGTCGGTGCCCGGGCGCTCCGGCTCGCCGTTCGCGAGGTAGGTCCCGTCCGGCAGGGGTTCCAGACCCACCACGGGAGCCTCCTTCCGGGTCCCGACGAGGCCGCTGTCCGGGACCACGGGGCCGGCCGCGACCCACCACTGGAACAGGCTCAGATCGCTCGCGTCGCGCCGCAGGGCGTCGGCGAAGACCAGGAGCCGCTCGTCGGTCCACGTGATGTGGGAGCTAGCGGTCGCCGG
>DATBLY010000187.1:0-4887 GCA_036555125.1 Actinomycetota bacterium
AGGACCTCCGACGCGTACCAGCGCGCCAGGTCCTCCGGGGATCCGCCGTAGCCGGAGACCGCCGCGACGTCAAGGCTCGCGCTCCCGCGCGTCAACCGGGCGAACGGCACGTCGGATACGTGTCCCCCCGGGGTTCCCCACGATCCCGTGAACGTTCCGCGGGAGGCGAGCTCCCACCCCGAGACGGGTCGCACGCGCACGAGGCCGGCGACGTCGACCGGCGGACCGCCGGGCCCGGCGAGCGCCGCGGCGACCACGAAGCCACCGAGGACGACGAACACGATCGTGACGAACACCGCGACCGAGGGGAGGAACCGTCTGCGCGGCCCACCGCGCCGGAGCGCGGCAAGGTCGGGACGATCCGGCAACGCCATCGCTAGGCCACCGACAGCAGCATCGCGAGGCGCGCGGTCAGGATCGGATGACGGAGCAGGCCTCCGACCCGGGTTCGCCGGGAGACGAGGTCCGCGAGCACCTCCCGGCCGCCGTGCGAGAACGGATCGGGCAGGCCGAAGCGGAGCGGGGTCGCTGTGAGTCGGAGGAGGGACCGGGATCCGGCGCGGACGCGGAGGGTCGCCACGGGAGCGAGGGCGTTCGCGATCTCCACGCGGGGCGGATCCACCCGGATCGTCATCCCCACGTCCGCGTCCGGGACCACGATCGTGGCGACCGTGGGAACGAGCAGCCGGTGACGCGCCGGATCCCGTTCGAGGTTCTGGCGGATCAGCTCGCCCACGACCTCGGCGAGCCCGTTCGGATCGGGGTCGACGAAGACGACGGTCACGGCGTGAGCACCACCTTCGTGGCCTCCCGGCGGCCGAAGAGCGCGTATCCCTCCACCGCGTCGTCGAGCGCCAGCCGGTGCGACACGATCGCGTCCGGATCGATCCGGCCGTCTCGCACGCAGGCGAGCGCCTCGTCCCACCACGCGTGGACGGGGCAGATCCCCGTGAAGCGGATCGTCAGCGCGCGCGCCCACCACACGCCGAGCTGGGTCTCGACCGTCTCCCCCGCGTAGACGCCGACCACGACGATCCGTCCCCCTCGACGCGCCACCTCGATGGCCGTCTCGAACCCGCCGACGGACCCCACCGCCTCGATCACGACGTCGGCCCCGCGGCCGTCGGTGCGCTCGTCGATCGCGGTCTGCGGGTGCTGCGCCCGGATGTCGACGGGCACGGCGCCGGCGCGCTCGGCCAGGGCGAGCCGCTCGGGCTCCCGGTCGAGCGCGATCACCTCGCCGGCCCCGAGCGCCCGCGCCGCCTGCACGCAGAAGTGCCCGACCGGCCCGACACCCACCACCGCCACGGTGTCGCCGGGCCCGGCGCCGGCGACGCTCGCCGCGTAGAACGCCGTCGTGAGGATGTCCCCGACGAACAGCGCCCGGCCCGGATCCATCCCATCGGGGATCCGCAGGAGGTTCTGATCGGCGGCCGGGATCCGCACCCGCTCGGCCTGCGCGCCGGGCAGACCGCCGCCGAACCGACCGGCGCCCAGGTTGCGGAAGTCGTCGCAGAGCTGGGTCTCCCCGCGGCGGCAGAACCAGCACGCGCCGCAGGCGATGTTGAACGCGACCACGACGGGATCCCCGACCGCGAACCGGGTGACCCCGTCGCCGATCGCCTCCACGACGCCGACGGCCTCGTGGCCGAGGGTCTCCCCCGGATCGATCGGCGCCTTGCCGTGCACGAAGTGCAGGTCCGAGCCGCAGATCGCGGCGTGCGTCACACGGATGATCGCGTCGCCGGGTTCCTCGAGGATCGGCTCGGGGACCTCGGCGAGCCGGACGCCGCCGACACCGTCGAAGACGACGGCGCGCACGCGCTACGCCCCGTCGTCGGGATAGCGCGTCTCGACCGTCCCGGTGAGGTGGACCAGCTCGTGGGCGGCGTTGACGTAGCGAAGGATCGTCGGGAGATCACCGCGCACGCGGAGCTTGCCCTGCATCATGCCCCGCACCGGATCGAGGTCGCCCTCCAGGACGTCCCGCCACCGCGAGTACGGCGCCCGGATCATGTACCGCGACGCGGTGGCACGCTCCTCGTCGATGATCCCACCCGACCGGCAGGCCCCGTGCCAGAGGTCGAGCCAGCCGAAAACCGTCTCCGGGACCCCCTTGTCGGGCTCGGCCTCGATCGCGAAGGCGACGTCGCCCTCCCAGTCCGCCGCCGCCTCCCGGTAGCGCTCGGAGGCGTTGATCACCTCGACGAAGTCCTGGAACCAGGGGTCGCTCGGGAACAGCGGCACGGACGCGTCACCTCCGGCGCACAGCATACGGGCGGGGAGTCCGCACGGATGCTCGCTACGCGCTGCGCGGCCGTCGACCGGTGCGGCGGTGCGCTAGCCCGACAGGATCAGTGCGATCCCGACCGCGTTGAACGCCATGTGGGCCACGACGTTCGCGGTGAGGGTGCCCCGCCGGTCGTACAGCCAGGCCAGCACGATCCCCATGCACGCGATCGGGAGCTGCAGGAGCAGGTTCTCCTCCCACGGGGAGGTGGTCACGTGCACGATGCCCCACGGGATCGCCGATCCGAGCGCCGCGATCCAGAACCCGCGTCGATCGCGCAGCGCTCGGAACAGGATCCCCCGGAAGAAGAACTCCTCGGTGATCGGCGCGATCACGACGGCCAGGAACACCGCCGCCGCCGCCGCCGCCCCCGACAGGTCCGACGAGACCTGCTGCGGGGCGGAGACGTCGCGGTCGAGGAGGCCGGAGAGGATGCCCTGGAGCGTGAGGCTCACGATCCCCACGGCGGGGACCAGCACGAGCCCGGTGGCCACGCCGGCCCCGATCTCCCGCCACCATCGGTCGGGCTCCGGGACCAGGACGATCGCCTCGCGCCACTCCCGGTGACGCCGCTGCAGCCACCAGACCCACAGCGCCGCCATCAGCAGGTCCGCGGCGATCGTGGAGACGACCCCGGCGGCCCCGAGACCCGAGCCCCGCTCCGAGTCCCCCATCAGCACGATGATCGGGATGATCGCGAAGCCCGCGATCAGGAACGTCACGACGTACAGGCCGATCGCCTCCCACCACGACCAGGTGGCGAGCGGCCGGCCGGATGAAGCCGTCCGGACGGACGCCGGGCTCGTCGAGGCGAGGTCGGGGCGAGGCGGGATCGGGACGTTCACGCTGCCTCCATCTTCGCCGGTGCGTCGGTGAGCGACACGTACAGCAGGCCGCCCAAGGCCGTCCCGAACCCGAGGCCGATCGCCGCCGCACCGGAGTCGTTCGCGACGTAGGCGATCACGCTCCCCAGCAGGATCGTGACCAAGGCGTCGCGCCACGCCGGATGCGCCGAGAGGCTCGAGCGGAGCCCGGAGGGCGGGCGCAGCACGAGCCACAGCGTGGCGAGGATGCCGAGGATCGGGATCAGCCCGAAGGGGTTGCGCGCGATCAGGTCGGCGCCGACGCCCAGCCGGTCGACGAACTTGTCCCACAACCCCACGACTCCACCCGTGTCGCTGGCGAACCGGGAGATGTGGGTCGGCACGTCGGTGAGATAGCGGTGCGCCACCACGACGAGAGCGACGGTCCCCGCGACCGTGGCCAGGACGCGCAGGATCGTGCCCGGCCGCAACCTTCCCTCGTCCGCACGCAGGCCCCACCAGATCCCGGCGGCGGCCGCGATCGTGACCGCGGCGCCGATGTTCGAGCCGGTCCACGGCAGCCCGGCGAAGAGCGCCGCCGCGAGGATGAGGACGACGCCGGCCCCGGTGCTCGGGAGCCGCTGCGCCACGTAGAGCGACGCCCCCATCAGCAACCCGATCTGGACGTTCGGCAGTCCGAAGAAGCGGCCGCCGTCGAGCTGCGCGCCGCCCAGGAGCGGGGTGAGGGTCGCGGTCCAGCCGAGCGCCGCCTCGACCGCGAACACCACCAGGAGTCCCGCACCGAGGGCGGCGATCGCCGCGAGGGAACCGGCGTCGCGCCGGACGAGCGCCATCGCGAGCACGGCCACCGCCGCGACGGCGGCGAGGAACGCGAACACGCTCGCGTACGTCAACCGGTCGAGGTGGCCGACCAGCATCAGGCCCGCCGTGATCGGCACGACCGCGATCGCCGCCCAAGCCGCGAACGTCCGCACGCGCGGCGAGCCGGCCCGCGCCAGGACCAAGATCAGCCCGAGGAGACCCGCCGCGAACGCGTACAGGCCCGTGACGATCCCGACCGGCACCGCGAGCCGCCGCTGGTCCAGGTACCGCTCGTATAGACCGACCGGCGGAGGCGCGTCGACGACGTCGATGGTCGACCCGTCTGGATCACCGACGACCGGCACGTCCGAGGCGTCGATCGCCGTCGTCGCGACATCCGCGCTCGTGACGACGCCGGCTCGTCGGGTGGAATCGGAGGTGAGCGTTCGCTCGATCGGCGGGCCGTCGCCTCGCTCCAGCGCATCGAGCATCGACCCCGCGGACCCCACGACCACGGCGGCCGCGCCCAGCCGCTCGGGGTCCGCAGGGGGCGGGGTCGTGACCAGCATCACGACGAGGGTCCCCTGCTCGATCGGGAGCTCGGTGAGCGGACCGTGCGTCACGGCGAGCAGCGCCGGCTCGATGACGGCCGTGAGTCGCTCCGTCGACGCCGCTCGCATCGTTACGATCGCGGGCGGACGTCCCTCCGATCCCAGCGCGTCCGTCAGCTGCGCCAGCGGATCGCCCGGGGTGGCGGCCACCAGGAGCGAGGCTCCCCCATCCCCGGCGCCGACGAGGGCGCGAACCGGCGGCGATGCGATGAGCTCCGGGAGCGCGGTCGCGTCGATCTCGACGATGAGGACCGGCGAGGCCGAGGTCGCGGCGGTGGCCTCCCCGCCGAGGCCGAACCCGACGATCGAGAGACATGCGACCCCGAGCGCGGCCAACGCGGCCGCCCGGCCGGTTCGGCTC
>DATBLY010000115.1:0-6876 GCA_036555125.1 Actinomycetota bacterium
TCCTTGATCGCCTCGTAGTCCGCGATCGCGTCATCGACGTTCCCGTACACGCCCGCGAACACCATGAACGTGTCGACCGCCATCGTGATCCCTCCTCGCTCGGGGTCCGAAGTCATCGTGGCAAGCGGTGCCCGGACGGACAACCTCGGACACCCGCCGTTCACGGTCCCGTCGCCGTGCCGACGGCTCAGAGGATCTGGGTCGCGTCCCGAACGAGCAGCCAGCCCGACCAGACGGTGAACGCCAGCAGCGCGACGCGACCGGCCCAGACCAACGCGGTGGAGCGCCACAGGGCGGCGACCTGGGGCAGCGAACGGCGGAGCCACCACGCGCCGGCCAACAGGACGAGCACGACGAGCCCGGTCGTCCCCGCGATCGCGAGCGCGATCAACGGGATCAGGCCGACGATCCAAGCCCGGCCGCCGGCGGGTCGCCCTTGGGCGTCGCGCCGGAGCGCCCGTTCGACGAGGACGCTCATCGTCACGCCGTAGGCGGCCGGCAGCGCCACGAAGAACGCGACCGCGAGCCACAAGGGCTCGAGCATGTTGAAGTCGATCCCGTCGGGATGCACGACGCCGGCGCCGCCGACGGCCGCGCCGAACACGCCCGTCCACGCCGCGCGCGAGCCGGCCGGGATCCATCCCCGGACCGCGAAGTAGAAGAGCGCGCCGACGACCCCGAGGGCCCCCGTGAGCATGATCAGGAACAGGGTGGACCCGCTGACCTGGCCCATCACGAACCCGTCGTCGGACTCGAGCCCGTGGAGGCTGTCGCTCGACGTGAGCCGCAGCACGAGCATGGCGAGGCGTCCCCCCACCCCGCCGATCGCCGCGCCGGCGGCGAGCCCCACGGCGACGACCGCGGACAGGCGGCGCGCGGACGCGGTCAGGTCCGCCTGCCACGAGACGGGCACCGCGACGGTCGTCATCCGCACCTGGCCGCGTCGGCGACCGACCTGCGATCCATGCCCCTCACGATGGCCCTCGAGGGCGCGACCCGGCGAACCGGCGCCCACCACGCTTCGGAGGGGTGCTGCCACCCCCCGGCGAGCGGCCCGGGTGCGTAGGGTGGGAGCGTCATCGAAGAGGGAGGGCATGGTCGTGAGCACACCAGGAGGCAACGGAGGCGACGCCGCGGTCGGCACCGGGCCGCGGCCGTTCGGCGTGGTGGTGGCGTCGGTCGTCGCGGGGTTCCGCACGCTCGCCCGCAAGCACGTCGAGCTCGCCAAGATCGAGGCGACCGAGGCCGTCGCCGTCCGGGCGCAGGGCGTGGGGATGATCGCCGGTGCGGCCGTCGTGGCGATGTACGCGATCGGGTTCGTCGCCGCCGCGGGCGCGGCCGCGCTCGCCCTGGTCCTGCCGGTCTGGGCGGCGATCCTGATCGTCGCCGTGTCGTTGATCGCCGTGGCGGGGCTGCTCGTCGTGATCGCACGCCGCACGCTGCGCACGGCCCCGACGCCGGGTGAGCGGACCCGCGAGACCCTGAAGGAGGATGCCCGATGGGCGAGGCAGCAGATCGCAAGGTGACCGAGATCGAGGAGAGCCGCCGCGGCCTCGAGGCCGACCTCCGCGAGCTGGAAGGACGTCTGCCGGCCTCGCTCCGATCGACGAAGGCGCTGGCCGGCCTGCTCCTGGGGAGCGCCGCGTTCACCGCGTTCGTCCTGCGGCGGGTCCGATCCAAGCCCCGAGAGGGCCGCCCGACCGCCGAGGTGGTGGTGCGCATCGTTCGCGAGGACGTGGGAACGTAGTCCGTGGGTCGACGTCGACGAGGAGGTGCGTGATGTCAGTCGCGAAGGTGATCGAGATCTCGGCGACATCGAGCGAGGGGTTCGAAGCGGCGGTCCGGGATGGCCTCGCGAAGGCGCGGGAGACGATCCACGGGATCTCCGGCGCGTGGATCAAGAGCCAGAAGGTCGACGTCGGGCCGGATGGCTCCGTCACCGTGTACCGCGTGTTCATGGACGTCACGTTCGTGCTCGACTGAGCGCGAGCGTTCGCCCGGACCGAGCGCGAGGCGGCTAGCCCATCGCCTCCTCGAGCGCCCGGCGGACCAGCACCTTCGCCAACTCCTGGCGGTACTCGGCGCTCCCGAAGGCGTCCGACGGCGGGCTCGTGCCCTCCGCGGCGCGCGCCGACGCCGCGGCCGGGTCGGCACCGCCGGCGAGCGCCTCCTCGACGCCCGACGCCCGGAGCGGCCGGTCGCCCATGTTCGTGAGCGCCACGTGCACGCTCCCGTTCGAGCGCGCCGCCGCCACCCCGACCAGCGCCCAGTCGATCGCGCGGCGGTGGAACTTCAGGTAGCTGTACCCGCCGGTCGTCTTCGGGACGCGGATCTCGGTCAGCACCTCGTTCGGGGCCAGCGCCGATTCGAACAGGCCGGTGAAGAAGTCACCGGCCGCGATCGTCCGCGTCGCACCGCCGGGACCGGTCGCGACCAGCTCCGCTTCGAGCGCGACCAGGACCGCCGGCATGTCGCTCGCTGGGTCTGCGTGCGCGACGGATCCGCCGATCGTCCCGACGTGGCGGACCTGTGGGTCGCCGATCTGCTCCGCCGCGTCGGCCACGATCGGCACCGACGTGCGGAGCAGCTCGCTGTTCGCCACGTCGTGGTGACGCGTCAGCGCGCCGATCGCGACGTGGTCCCCGTCCTCGCGGACGTACGACAGGTCCGAGAGCCGTCCGATGTCCACCAGGAGCGACGGCCGCGCCAGGCGGACCTTCATCAGCGGCAGCAGCGAGTGCCCGCCGGCCAGGAGCTTCGCGTCCTCGGACGAGCCGAGCAGGTCGATCGCGTGATCGAGCGACTCGGCCCGGGCGTAGTCGAACGGCGCCGGGATCATGCGCCACCTCCTTGCGCGCCGCGCGCATCTCGGATCGCGCGCCAGACGCGCTCCGGGGTCGCGGGCCGCTCGATCTCGGTCACGCCCAGGTGCGAGACCGCGTCGACCACGGCGTTCAGGACCGCGGGCGGAGCGGCGATCGTCCCGGTCTCGCCGACGCCCTTGATCCCCAGGTCGTTCGTCGTCGACGGCGTCACGTGGTTCCCCGTGACGACCGAGGGCATCTCGGTGGCGGCCGGGATCGCGTAGGTCGTCATCGTCGACGTCATCAGCTGAGCGTTGTCGTCGTAGACCGCCTCCTCGTAGAGGGCCTCGGCGATCCCCTGGATCACGCCGCCGACCACCTGGCCCTCGACGAGCATCGGGTTGATCACCGTCCCGACGTCGTCGACCGCGACGTACTTCAGGACCTGCGCGTCGCCGGTCTCGGTGTCGACCTCCGCCACGCAGATGTGCGCCCCGAACGGGAACACGAGGTTCTGCGGGTCGAAGAACGCCGACTCCTCCAGCCCGGGCTCCACGCCCTCGGGGAGGTCGTGGCTGGTCCACGCCGAGAAGGCGATCGCCGGGATCGTCCGCGACTGGTCGGGCGCACCCTTCACCGAGAAGGTCCCGTCGGCGTACTCGAGGTCCTCCTCGGACACCTCGAGCTCGTGCGCGGCGATCTTCCGGGCCTTCGCGACGACCTTCTTCGCAGCCATCGAGATCGCGGGGCTCCCGACGGCCGCCCCGCGGCTCCCGTACGTGTCCCACCCGCTCGGCGCGATGTCCGTGTCGCCGAACAGGACCTCCACGTCCTCGACCGCGATCCCGAGCTCGTCGGCCGCGACCTGGGCGTAGGCCGTCTCCCCTCCTTGCCCGTGCGGGGTGGCCCCGGTGATCACGACGACCTTCCCGGTGGGATGGCACCGCACGGTCGAGGCCTCCCAGCCGCCTCCCGCGTACTTCAGCACCCCGCCGATCACGCGGGACGGCCCCCATCCGCAGTTCTCGAGGTAGGTGGAGAACCCGATCCCGAGCTGCTTGCGGTCGCCCGCGTCCCGGCGCGCCTGCTGCTCCTTCCGCAGCTGGTCGTAGTCGAGGAGCTCGAGCGCCGCGTCGAGCGTCGCAGGGTAGTTGCCGGAGTCGATCATCAGACCGCCGATCGACTGAGTGGCCTCCGTGAACGGCGGCATGAAGTTCATCCGCCGGATCTCGACCACGTCCTTGCCGACGCGACGCGCCAGCGCGTCGACGGCGCGCTCGATCGCCTGCGTCGCCTCGGGCCGGCCCGCGCCGCGATACGCGTCGACGGGGGTGGTGTTCGTGAACACCCCGGTGATCTCGATGTGGTAGGCCTCGCCCTCGTACGCGCCGCAGTACAGGAACGCCCCCAAGACCGGCGTGCCGGGCGCGATGATCCGCAGGTACGCCCCCATGTTGGCGAGGATCTTCGTGCGGTAGCCGCGGATCTTCCCGTCCTCGTCGGCCGCGAGCTCGATCTCCTGGACCTGGTCGCGGCCGTGATGCGTCGCCACGAAGTTCTCCGAGCGGGTCTCGGTCCACTTGATCGGCCGTCGCAGCTTCCGCGCCACCTCGAGCGCGAGCGCCTCCTCCGGGTAGACCTGGAGCTTCGAGCCGAACCCCCCGCCGACGCGCGGCGCCACGATGCGGAGCTTCGACTCCGGGATGCCCGTCGCGATCGCCATCGCCGTCCGCAGGACGTGCGGGATCTGGGTCGAGGACCACATCGTGTAGTGGCCGGACGCCATGTTCGGCTCGACCACGATCGCGCGCGGCTCCATCGCGTTCGGCACCTGGCGCTGGACGCGGTAGCGCTCCTTGATCACGACCGGCGCCTCGGCGAACACCTTGTCGACGTCGCCGATCGTGTTCGCCCACGTGTAGCTGCGGTTCGTGTCGAGGTCGTCGTGGACGATCGGGGCCCCGTCGGCGAGCGCCGCCTCGACGTCCGTCACGGTCGGGAGCGGCTCGTAGTCGACCAGCACGTTCTCGGCGCCGTCCTCTGCCGCGCCCCGCGTCTGCGCCACGACCACCGCCACGCCGTCGCCGGCGTAGCGAGGCGTCGCCGTGAGCGGGTAGTGGGGTGGGTTCTTGATGTCGTCGGTCACCGGCCAGGCCATCAGCAGCGGGCCGGCCCACTCGAAGTCCGACGCCGAGTAGGCCGCCACCACACCCTCGGTCGCCATCGCCCTCGAGAGGTCCACCCCCTTGACGCGCGCGTGGGCGTATGGGCTCCGGACCACCGCCATCCACAGCATCCCGGGAACGGAGAGGTCGTCGGTGTAGCGCGCCCGGCCCGTCAGGAACTCGGGGTCCTCCTTGCGCAGGACCGACCGACCCACGAACTTCTCTGCGGTCGCCATCTCGAACCCCCTCAGGCGCTCGCGCCGCTCATCGAACCGGCGGCGTCGAGGATCGACTTCACGATGTTCTGGTACCCGGTGCAGCGACACAGGTTGCCCTCGAGGCCCTCGCGCACCTGCTCCTCGGTCGGGTTGGGGTTCTCGTCGAGGAGGCTCTTCGCCGCCATGATCATGCCCGGCGTGCAGTAACCGCACTGCAGACCGTGGTTGCGGCGGAAGGCCTCCTGCAGGGGATGCAGATCCCCGTTCGAGGCCATGGCCTCGATCGTGGTGACCTGGCGGCCGTCGGCCTGGGCGGCCAGCAGCGTGCACGACTTCACGGACTCCCCGTCGAGCAGCACGGTGCACGAGCCGCAGGTCGAGGTGTCGCAGCCGACGTTGGTGCCGGTCAGCCCGAGGGTCTCTCGGAGGAAGTACACGAGGAGCGTGCGGGGCTCGACGTCGGCCTCGCGGGACTCCCCATTGACGGTGACCGAGACGTGCGTCACGGCAGGGGCCCTCCTTCTCCGTACCGGTGCCCGGTTCGCTACCGGCGCCTGGCGGATCGGTAGGGCACCGAAGTGTAGTCCTCGCCTTCCGAACGCGCGAACCGGGACCGACGCGGTGGACCGGCGGTGCTCAGCTCCTCGGCTCGTCCCCCGGCGACGGATCGCCGAGACCGCTCATCCCTGCGACGAACGCCCCGACGAAGACGCCGAAGACCAGCCCGCTGAACAGGAACACGAGCTCCCAGCCGCTCGTCCAGCCGAAGATCAGGCCACCCAGGATCGCGCCCACCAGGGCGCCGATCGCCCCGCCGGCGATCGCGCCGCCCACCGACCTGCGGGCGACGCCGCCCTTCACACCGCGTGCTCGCCCGTCGTCCGGGGTGGCCATCGATCCCTCCTTCCCTGCGTCGGGCGAAGGCTACCCGGTCGTCCTCCGCCGTACCATCGGAGGCGTGAGCGAGCTCTCGGACGTGCTCGAGGCGATCGAGTCCCTCTCCGCGAAGGGCGAGAAGATGGCCCTCGCCACGATCGTCGCGGTGCGCGGCTCGACGTACCGGCGCCCCGGGGCGCGGCTGCTCGTCCCCGAGGAGGGGACGCCGATCGGCAACATCTCGGGCGGCTGCCTGGAGAGCGACGTCGCCGACATGGCGCGCATCGTGATGGAGGAAGGCCGCGCCCGCCTGGCCGGCTGGGACCTCACCGCCGACGACGACGAGGTGTGGGGCCTCGGCCTCGGCTGCAACGGCGCGATCGAGGTGTTCATCGAGCCGGCCGACCGGGCCGCCGAGGTCGCCGGCGCGCTCCGCATGGCGCTCGAGGAGGAGCGTCCGATCTGCGTCGTGACGGTGCTCGAGGCGGGCACGGCCGGCGTCGCGTCCGGGGCGCGGATCGTCGTGAGGCCCGACGGGACCAGCGAGGGGTCGCTCGGCGAGCCGCTGATCGACGACGCGGCCGCGGACGCGGCCCAGGAGCTCCTGGCGAAGCGAGCGTCCGAGATCCGGACGCTCCCGGGCGACGTCCGCGCGTTCGTCGAGGTCCTCGAGCCGCCGCTCCGGCTGCTGATCTGCGGCGCCGGCCACGACGCGATCCCCCTGGTGCGGGCGGCGTGGATCCTCGGCTGGAACGCCGTGGTGGTCGACGACCGGCCGGGGTTCCTGAACGCGGAGCGGTTCCCGGGCGCCGC
>DATBLY010000164.1:0-2320 GCA_036555125.1 Actinomycetota bacterium
ACGCTCGTGCAGGCGGCGAACCTGCACGTCGCGCTCGCCTTCGGCCGCACGAGCTTCGTCGAGCGCGCGGTCCCGACGGACGAGTTCGACTGGGGCGTCACGACGCCGCTCGCGATGACGCCCGACGGCACGATCGGGATCGACGACCGGCCCGGGCTCGGCGTGGAGCTCGACGAGCCGGCGATCGAACGCGCGGTGCTGGCGCGGTTCAGCGTGGATCGCTCGGCGCCGTAGCGCCGGCGTTCAGGCCGTCGCCTCCGCGATCGCCTCGTCCACGATCGCGATCGCCTGCTCCATCGCCTCGGGCGGCATCACGAGGGAGGGCTGCAGGTTCAGCGACGT
Organism: Actinomycetota bacterium; assembly: GCA_036555125.1. GTDB lineage: Bacteria > Actinomycetota > UBA4738 > UBA4738 > HRBIN12 > DATBLY01. The sequence goes on from DATBLY010000164.1 coordinate 343, forward strand.
CGTGCTCGCGTCGGTCAGGAGCCCGCGCGCGATGCATCCGCGCGCCACCCGCTCCATCAGCTCCAGGTCGCGCCCCTTCGTCGTGCGATCGCGCACGAACTCGATCGCGATGAAGCACCCGGTCGCGCGCACGTCGCCGATGCACGCGTGCCGCTCCATCAACGGCCCGAGCAGCCGCAGCGCCTCGGCCTCGATCGCCAGGACGTTCTCCAGGATCGGCTCGTCGCGGAAGATCCGGAGCGTCTCGAGCGCCGCCACGCACGCCGCCGGGAGCCACGACCACGTCGAGCCCGTCGACACGTCGTCGAACCCCATCGCGCGCTCGGTCCCGAGCACGGCGCCGATCGGCATCACGCCGCCGCCCATCGCCTTGCCGAGCGCCATCAGGTCCGGCTCCAGACCCCAGCGCTCCGCGGCGAACAGGTGCCCGGTCCGCCCGAAGCCGGTCTTCACCTCGTCCAGGCACAGCAGCAGGTCGTGCTCGCGGCAGAGCTCGGTGAGCGCCGACCAGAACGCGTCCGGGGGTGCGACGCAGCCGCCGCTGCCCATCACCGGCTCGATCACGATGCCGGCGACCTCGCGCGGGTCGATCGCGTGGTGCAGCACATGGTCGCGGAGGTAGTCGACGGTGCCGTCGCCGCTCCCGCCCGGCCTCGCGGTGAACGGCGTCCGGTACGGGTTCGGGTACGGCACGTGGACGAACCCCGGCATCAGCGCGCGGTAGCCGAACGAGAGGTTCGACGTCTCGGCGCCGATCGCGCCCGCGGTCCCGGCCTCGCCGTGGTAGCCGCCCATGAACCCGATCACGATCGGGCGGCCGGTCGCGCGGCGCATGAAGCGGACCGCGGTCTCGACCGCCTCGGTCCCGTTCAGGGCGATGTCGACGCGGGTGAGGCCGGACGGCGCGACCCGCACCAGCTCCTCGGCGAGCGGCAAGACGTACGGGTTCGAGAAGTAGTGCGTGTCCTCGTTCCCGAACCGCCGCAGCGCCTCGATCGTCGGGTCGAGGATGTCCGCGCGCCCGGCGCCGAACGGCACCGAGGCCATCGCGCTGATCAGGTCGAGGTAGACGTTGCCGTCGACGTCCTCGACGGTCCACCCGTCCTTGCGTGCGATCACGAAGGGCCCGAGATCGTGCGCGAGCCCCGGGTACAGCAGGGCCTCCTGACGCGCGAGGATCTCGCGCGTCTTCGGCCCCGGCGGCGTCGCGACGATCCGGGGGACCTCCGTCATGTGGGTCCTAGAGTCCCAGGCTGGCCCAGGGTCCGGTGATCGCGCAGGTGATCCCCGGGACCTGGATGTTCACGAACAACCATCGCCCGTCCGGGCTGAAGGTCGGGCCCGCGAACTCGGAGTAGCCCACCCCGTCGCCGGCCGACGGGCCGTCGTCGGGGACCGTCGGGTCGTAGAGCTTGCCCGACGCCTCGAGGTAGTGGCGCTGCACCGCGACCAGGTTCTCGGCGATCGTGATCAGGCTGCCGTCGGGGAGGAGCCCGCGCACGCAGTTGTTGTTCAGGTTGCCGTCCTCGGCGATCACGATCGCGCCGCCGGGGCTCGTGGTCATGTTGTCCGGACCGTCGAGCTCCTCGCGCTTGGCGGACTCGTACAGCAGGACGAGCTCGCCCTCCTCGTTCTTCTTGCCGGCGTTCGTCGTCGGCGTGTACTGGAAGATCTGGCCGAGGCCCTTGTCGCCACCGTCCGACGAGCCGAACACGACGCCGCCGTCGCGGTACGTGCAGCCCTCGCCGCCCAGGAACTTCGCCCCGCCCTTCGCGCGGCCCTGACGGAACACGTTCGACGCGTCGTCCTCGGCGTTCGCCGGGTCGGGATCCTCGATCGTCACCCAGTTCGCGACGAGGACCGCGCCGACGGTCTGGCCGACGACGGTGCTGTAGCCGGGCTGGCCCTTGATCGCCAGCATCTGCAGCGTGCCGCCCGCGGCGAGGTTGCCCGGGTCCTTCGGCAGGAACCGGTAGAA
>DATBLY010000165.1:0-5180 GCA_036555125.1 Actinomycetota bacterium
GGGCCCCCGCGACCGCCGCGTTCGTGTCCGTGTCGCCGCCCAGCGCGACGACGGATCGCAGGCCCGCCTCGGCCGTCGGGGCCTCGGCCGCGGCCCGCAGCGCGATCCCGGCCGCGAACAGGCAGAAGCCCTGGTCGGGCCCGTCCACCGGGCGGGCCCGCCCGGCCTCGGCCGTCAGGAACTCGAGCTCCTCGCCCCCTTCGCGCTCGAGCACGGCGTCGAGCGACGCCCGGACGGCGGGCTCCGCAGACTCGCCTCGAACGAGCGCGGCCACGGTCAGGGTCACCGCGAGGCAGGCCGTGCGGCACCGCCCGTCCCAGTGCGTGATCGCCGAGAGCGCCGGGGCCGCCTCGACGAGCCCTTCGGGGCGCCGCGCGAACGCCACCCCGAGCGGCGCGCAGTACATCACGCTCCCGTTCCCCGCGCTGACCTCGGGCCCCCGCCGCTCCCAGACGATCCGGGCGGCCTCGTCGGACGGGCGGCCGGGTGCCGCGAGGGACAGGGCCTGGCGGGTCTGGTTCCCCACGTCGGGGGGCGCGGACGCCAGCCAGGCCACGTGACGCACGAGGACGTCGTCGGGGTCGAAGCCCCCGCGGTCCACGAGGGACCGGACCAGGTTCAGGGCCATCGCGGTGTCGTCGGTCCAGCTCCCGGGCGGCAGGCGGCCCCACGGCAGCTCGAGGGCGGGGATCGGGTCGGGCACGTCGGCGGCGCGGCGGAACTCGAAGGGAGCCCCGAGCGCGTCGCCGAGCGCGAGGCCCAGCACGCATCCGGCGGCCCGGCCGCGCATCCCGTCCACCCCGGGAGCATCGCACGCGGCTCCCGCTGGTAGCCTAGGTGGCCGCGTTATGAACAAGACCGGACCACGCCACCGCACCTGCCGACGGGTCGGCGCGCCCCTGTGCGGGCGCCCCAACTGCCCGTCCAACAAGCGACCCTATCCTCCGGGCCAGCACGGCCGCGGCCGCAAGCGCATCTCGGAGTTCCAGACGCGCCTGGTGGAGAAGCAGAAGCTCCGGGCGATCTACGGGGTCAGCGAGAAGCAGCTCCGCCGCTACTACGAGCGGGCGATCGCCGCCCATGGCGTGACGGGCGAGGAGATGCTCCGCCAGCTGGAGACCCGCCTCGACACCGTCATCCTGCGGCTCGGGTTCGCGCTCAGCACGCGCCAGGCCCGCCAGCTCGTCTCGCACGGGCACGTCCTGCTCGACGGCAAGCGGGTGAACGTCCCGAGCGCCCGCGTGAAGCCGGGCCAGACCGTGGAGCTCTCCGCGAAGGGCCGCAACTTCATCGCTGTGCGCGAGGCGATCGAGCTCTCTCCCGAGCCGCCCGCGTACCTGTACCGGAACACCGACGAGGTCCAGGGCACGCTCTCCCGCCTGCCCGACCGCGACGAGGTGCCGCTCCCGGCAGAGGTCGAGGAGCGGCTGATCGTCGAGTACTACTCGGCCCGCTAGACCTCGCGCCGGCCCCCGACCGACCGCTACGCGTCCGCCGTCGCGCGCGGCGACGCGGGATCGATCCGCAGGTCCGCGAAGTTCGCCGACGACTTCCCGAACTCCCACCAGCCCTCGACCCACGGCTTCACGAACGCCATGCTCCGCCCGTAGAGGATCGGGATCACGGCGACGCGATCGGCGACGGCCATCCGGTCCGCCTCGTGGTACAGCCGCAGCCGCACGCGATCGCTCCGCTCTTGGCGCGCGCGCTCGATCAGGTCGTCGAAGGGCGGATACGAGAAGCCGCCCTCGTTCGTGCGGCTGTCCGAGTGGAACAGCAGCCGCAGGAAGTACTCGGGATCGGCGTATCCGGGGAGCCAGCCGGTGACGTAGATCGGTCCCAGGTCGGTCATCTTCCCCGCGGCCAGCGCCTCCTCGACCGAGACCTGGCGCACGGCGACACGCACGCCCAGGACGTCGGCCCACATCTCGGTGATCCGGTCGAGGAACGGCGGGACCCAGGACTCGGTCCCGGCGACGGTGAGCTCGACGTCGCGCAGGCCGGAGCGCTCCAGGTGGGACCGCGCCCGATCGGGATCGAACGGCGGGACGATGTCGGGCGTGTGCCCCTGCAGGGCCGGCGGCACGATCCCGCCCGTCGCGATCACGATGCTCTCGCCGACGTCCGACAGCACGCTGCGGTCGATCGCGTGGGCGAGCGCCTTGCGCAGGTCGAGGTTCGAGACGATCGGGTGCCCGTGGTCGAAGGCGAGGTACGCCGACCACGCGGCCGGCCCCAGGACCGCGTCCTGCGCCACCCGCGGCACGAGGTCCGCCATCCGCGGCGTGTACCGCACGGTCACGATGTCGAGCTCGTCCCGGTCGTACGGGCCGAGCGCGTCCAACACGCGGCTGCGGACGTACTCGACGCCGCCGACGTCGCCCGGCCGCGTCCCGGCGTAGTCCACGCGCCGCTCCAACACGAGCGCGTCCTCCGTCCGATCCACGGTCCGGAACGGGCCGCTCACGACCTGCGCGCCGAACCGCGACCAGCCGTCCGGATCGGCCTCGATCGCGTGGCGCGGTTGCGGGCCGCCGTCGGGTCGGTTCATCACGCTCAGGAAGTACGGCGCGGGCGCCACCAGTCGGAACTCGACCGTGCGATCGTCGAGCGCCCGGACGCCGATCCGATCCGCATCGTCGTTGCGGCGCAGGTAGTAGTCCTGGCCGTTCTCCAGCACGAAGTAGATCGCGACGGAGGAGCCCGGCGCGTCCGGGTTCAGGACCCGCTTGATCCCGAACTCCACGTCGTGCGCCGTGAGGGGCGCGCCGTCGGACCAGGCCGTTCCCTCGCGGAGATGGAAGACGTACCGGAGCCCGTCGTCGGCGATCTCCCAGCGCTCGGCCAGGGATGGGACGATCGTGCGCTCCGGCCACGCCTCGACCAAGCGGTCGAACAGCTGCATGCACAGCTGGATGTTCGGCCAGGCGATCGCCGAGCGTGGGTCGGGGTCGTTCGGCAGGTAGCTCGTGGCGACACGGAGCGTCGCGGTGGGCGCGGCGCAGGGCTCGGGCCGATCCCACCGCTCGAACGCCTGCTGGTACGCCGCGTTCGCCTCCGCGAACCGCAGCGACATGTGGAGCGCCAGCGCCAGCTTGAACAGGACGAGGGCGCTCTCGCGCCGCTCCCCGTGCTCCTCGAGGATCGGCAGCAGGTCGCGGTAGTGGGCGATCGCCTCATCGAGCGCGTACTCCTGACGGGCGCGGTCGCCCGCTCGCATCAGGCATCGGGCGGCGTGCTCGCGATCCGACGCCCCGAGCCAGTGGTAGGCGAGCAGCGCGGCGATCTCGTCCTCGCTCTCCGCGTATCGCGCCTCGAGCCATTCGGCCGCGCGTCGATGCAGGCGCTCTCGCTCGGCGGCGACGAGCGTCCGGTAGGCGGTCTCCTGGATCAACGCGTGTTTGAAGCGGTACTCCGGGTCGGGCCACCTGCGTCCCTCGCGGATCAGGTCCGAGCGTTGGAGCTCGATCAGCAGCGGCCGGATCCCGTCGTCGCCGGTCGTCGTCACGGCCTCGAGCAGCGGGAGGCCGAAGCGCCGGCCCAGGACGGACGCCGCCATCAGCGCGTCGCGCGCCGGCGGCTCGAGCCGGTCGATCCTGGCCAGGATCACCTTCTCCACCGTGGGCGGTACCTCGATCACGACGTCGTGGTCGAAGCGCCACCCGTCCTCGTGCGAGGACAGGGCCCCCGCATCGACGAGGGAGCGGACCAGCTCTTCGAGGAAGAACGGGTTGCCGTCCGCGTGCTCCAAGATCCGGCGCTCGAGCTCAGGGGGCAGGACGTCCGTGCCGACCAGCTCGTCGAGCAGCGCGTGTCCCGCCTCAGCCTCGAGCGCCGAGAGCGCGATCTCGCGGGTCCGGTGCGCCAGCTCGCGCTCGGACCCCTCCTTCACGCGCCACGAGGGGTGCGTGGGCTCGGGCCGCGACGTGAGCAGCAGGAGCAGCGGGAACTCCTCGGTGTCCGACAGGAGTCGCTCCAGCAGCTGGAGCGAGGTGGGATCGGACCAATGGAGGTCCTCGATCGCGAGCGCGACGGGTCCCTCCTTCGCCAGGCGCGCCACGAGGTGCCGCACGACCTCGAACGTCCGGTACTGCATCGCCTCCGGCGAGAGCTCGGTGACCTTCGCCTGATCGTCCGGTTCGAGCGGGAGACCGAGCAGCGTCGCGAGGTACGCGCGGTACTCGGTCGCGCGGTCGCCGAACAGGCGGCCCACCTCGCGCTGCAGGGTCACGCGGATCCGCAGCTCCGGCTCGTCGATCGGCAGGCCGAGCCACGAGCGCAGCAGGTCGCGGAACGGCCAGTACGGCATCGACTCCCCGTAGGAAACGCACCGTCCCTCGAGCCAGAGCGGCTCGCCGTACGCCGGGCGCCCCGCCTCGAACGCCGTCCGAAGCTCGGCGAGCAGGCGGGTCTTCCCGATCCCCGGCTCGCCGGTCAGGAACAGGACCCGACCGGAGCCGCCGACCGCGGCGTCCACGCTCTCGAGCGCCGCCCCGAGCTCCCGCTCCCGGCCGACGAGGCGCGTGTGGTGCTCCTCGTCCTCGCGGCGCCGCCCCGAGGCGCCGGTCACGCCGGTCACGACCGATGCCCCCACGGGCTCCGCCTTGCCCCTGAGATCCAGCGCGACCGGCGTATCCCAGGTGAAGGCCGGGGCGCTCAGGCGGCGCGTGGCCTCGCCCACGAGCACCTGGCCGGGCCCGGCGGCCGCCTGCAGGCGCGCAGCCACGTTCACCGTGTCGCCGGTCGCCCCGTACTCCACGCGGTCCCCGGCTCCGACCGATCCGGTGACGACCGGCCCGGTGTTGACCCCGACCCGCACCCCGAACCCGGCGATCGCCCACGCGCGTTCGACCTCGCGCGCGTAGTCGCCGACGTCCTCGACGATGCGCAGGCCGGCACGGATCGCGCGTTCCGGATCGTCCTCGTGGGCCGTCGGCGCGCCGAACAGGGCGAGGATCCCGTCGCCCGCCAGATCCTTGACCGTCCCGCCGAACGCCTCGACCGCCCCCACCATGCGCGCGATCGCGTCCCCGACGACGACGCGCAGCTCCTCGGGGTCGAGCCGTTCGCCGAGCGCGGTGGATCCGACCAGGTCGGCGAAGACGGCCGTGACGACGCGCCGCTCCTCACGCATCCCCGCACCACCCGCGACAGCCACGGCGCTCATTGTGGCAACTCGT
>DATBLY010000167.1:0-2058 GCA_036555125.1 Actinomycetota bacterium
ACTCCGGGCCCATCGCGCTGGCCGACGGCAGGGCGATCAACCGGCGCGCTCCCGTGCCGTCGACGTTCATCAGCCAGATCTCGTGGCGCCCGCTCACCAGGCGTTCGTACGCGATCCGGGTTCCGTCCGGCGACCAGGTCCCGCTCCCCTCGAACACGAGCACGGAATCCGTCAGCCGGTGCGACCGACCGCCGGCCACGGGGACCGTCGCCAGGTCGTATTGGATCCGGAGCCTCGACGTGTACAGGACCGTCGAGCCGTCCGGGGACAGATCCGGCGGCTGGCCGTCCGGCGTCCTGGGACCGGGGACCGGTCGCGCTCCGGTCCCGTCGGCGTCCATCACCATCAAGATGAGGTTGCCGTGGGGGCGGACCCGGAAGAAGAGCAGCCTGCGGCCGTCGGACGACCATCGGGGCCACACGGCCGAGATGCCTTCCGGCGTGAGCAGTCGCAGGCCCGACCCGTCGACGCCGATCGTGGCGATCCGCGAGCCGGGGCCATGCTGGATCGTGAAGGCGATCGTTCCACCGTCCGGCGAGAGATCCGGCACCCTGCGCCGACCGGAAGGCTACTCACCGAGGAGCGGACGGTCCCGCCCAGGTCGACCACGAGGATCGAAGCCCCCGGAGCGGGTGACGCCGTGGTCGCCGGTCGCCCGCCTGGCCCAGGGCCGGACAGGCTCGTGACCGCCCAGACCGAGGTCGATCTGGTTGCGGAACAGGTTCGTCGCCGTCCGGTGCAGGTACCCGGTGGGGTCGTCGAGGGCGGCGACACGGTCCCAGCGCTCGAAGAGCCGCGTGAACGCCTCCTGCGCGAGGTCCTCGCCTCACCGCGGCTCCCCGTGATCACGGAGAGGACCGCAGCAGCCGCTCACGCTCGTCCTCGAAGAACGACTCGAACGTGAGCGGCCGCCGGTCGGTGAGCATGGGCTCCACCGGAGCGTGCCACCTCCCGTGGATCCGAGCCACCTCGCCCATGTCAGGGGTTCAACCCCCGAACAGGGCGGAACCTGTACACGGGTCGTCGGCTGGAACTACTCCGCGTTGCCGTTCAGCACCGCCTTCACGTACGCCTGGGCGTTCCGGTGCCAGAGCCGGCTCGACCGGTCGGAGAAGCGGAAGTTGCTGAGCGTCTCGTCCGCGTACATGACGGCCGCGTCCTGCGGGTGGGTGGTGGAGACCCACGCCGCGAACGGCTCCCAGACCTCCGGTGAGAACTCCTCGGTGTCCCAGTCCAACGAGGCCGACACGATCTGGCCGTCATGGACCGTGAACGTGAACGTGCCCCCGGGGAACGGGCCACGGTCGAGCTCCGCCAGCGCCGTGAAGGCGAACCCGCAGTCCACCTGGACGTCGTAGCCGTCGTCGCCGATCGTCGCGATCGGGGATGCGGCTCCGCACGTGGTGATCGTCTGCCGGTAGTCCCAGGCTTCGAGTACCGCGAGCATCTTGGCCAGCCCGGCCGTGTCGGCCGGGAGCGAGTAGTCGATCACGCCGGAGAGGTCGGCGTCGTCCGCCACGTAGGCCATCGCGCCTTCGGCGTCGAACGCGGCGAAGGCGTCGAAGAAGCCTCGGGCGGCGGTCAGGGCGGCAGCCGTCTCGTCGACGGTCGGCGCGACCGACGTTCCCTCGTTGGCCGGAGCGTCACGGTCGGCGGGGCGTAGCGTCCAGATGAGGACCAACGTGGCCACGACCACCGCCGCCGCCACCGCGAACGCTCCGATCTTCTTCCCGGTGCTGCGTCGTCGCTGGTGCGTCTCCTGCCGTTCGAGGGCCCCGGGATCGGGCTTGACCTGCTGCGTCGCCATGCGGAACACCTCCTGCACATCAGGCATCCTGCGCTCCTTCCGCTCGGAGGACCCGGCGGCCCTGCGTGGCCAGGGCCCTCACGGTGGACGGACGGACGCCCAGGATGCTCCCGGCCCGCTCGGACGGATAGCCGAGCAGGTCCACGAGCAGGAGGGCCGCTCGCTGGCGGGGGGTGAGCCGACGCAGCATCGTGCGCACGTCGGCCCGCATCTCCGCGTCCGAGAACAGGTCCCGCGGCTCCGGCACCGGG
>DATBLY010000042.1:0-5751 GCA_036555125.1 Actinomycetota bacterium
CCTGGCCGCGATCGCCCTCGGGGGCGTCGCGTTCCTCCTCGGCCGCACCGGATCACCGCTCTGTACCCCCGAGAGCCTGTTCCAGTGGCACGCGCTCTGGCACGTGCTCGCCGCCGTCGCGCTCGCGGCGTACGCCTCCGCCATCTCCGGCCGACCGCGCGAACGGCCACGCATCACCGATCCCGCTCGCTGACCGACCCCGGGCCGATCGCCCCCTGGAGCCGGTCGAGGAACGGCGCCTGCGCGGCCTTGATCTTCGCTCGCGCCTTCCGCAGGCCGAACCACTCGACCCGGTCGATCTCGGGGAACGCCCGGACGTTCCCCGACCGGGGCGGCCACTCCATCTCGAACGTGTTGCTCACCGCCGTCTCGGGATCCAGGTCACCTTCGGCCGCCCACGCGAAGACCACCTTGCCGGACTTCTGCCGGATGTCGCCCAGCTCAACGAGCTCGGCGGCCTGGTCGAGCGGATGGCCGGTCTCCTCGGCGAACTCCCGCCGGGCGACCGCGACCAGCTCGTCCCCGGGCTCCACCTCTCCCTTGAGCACGGTCCAGTCGCCGTCGTCCTTGCGCGCGAAGTACGGACCGCCCGGATGGCCGAGGAGCACCTCGATCCGGTCGCCCGTCCGGCGCCACAGCAGGATCCCGGCGCTCGTGCGGCCGACCTTGTTCACCTTCGGCTTCTTCGGGGTCGGCACCGTCCGATGATGCCACCGCGCGGCGAACCCGGATGCATCGGGCCTGCCTTGTCAGGTCGGCGGGTCGTGGCTACGGTCGACGGACGATGCGTGCGGGCGGCGGGTCGCCGATGAGGGTCGCGCTCCGGTCGCTCGCGCCGGTCGCGTTCGCGTTCCTGCTCGTCGGATGCACCGGGGCACCCTGGGACACGCCCCCGCCCAGCGCCGGGCCGCAGACGGGAGCCTCCCCCGCCGCGCCGGCGCCACCCGAAGCGGCCGGCGTCCCGGGCGCGCCGGGCCGGATCGCCGTGCTGGACGCGGACGGGACGCTCACCGCGTTCGACGCCGACGGCTCCGGCGAGCCGGTCGTCCTGGACGAGTCCGATCCCGGCGAGATCTTCGTGCGGCAGCCCACATGGTCGCCGGACGGCGCCCGGATCGCCTGGGTCCGGATCGGGGACAACGGGACGTCGGCGACGCTCATGACGACGTCGGCGGCCGGAACCCGGCCCACCGAGACGCCCGTCGCCGCCGCGCCCTTCTACCTGTCCTGGGACCCGACGTCCTCGCGGGTCGTCTACCTGGGCGGTTCGGCCGCCGCCGACATCGAGCTCGGCCTGATCGACATCGAGGCGGGGGCCGAGCCGGTGCCGCTGGACGAGGGCAGCCCCTTCTACCTCTCGTGGAACCCGTCGGGGAGGCAGATGCTCGTCCACGTCGGGACCGACCGGCTCGACCGGCTCGGCGTCGACGGGACGGTCACCTCCGTCGCGGACCGCCCGGGGATGTTCACGGCGCCCGTGTGGACGGCCGACGGCCGCACCTTCGTGTTCGCGACGGATGCCCGCGACGGGCAGCAGCTCGTGGCGCGCGACCGCGACACCGACCGCAGCGAGACCCTCGCGCGGTTCGACGGGACGATCACGTTCGTCGTGAGCCCCGACGGCCGGCGGGTCGCGTTCCAGGTGATCCGCGACCGGACGATCGAGATCCCGCTCTCGGTGATCGACCGCCGCACCGGCGCGATCGAACGGGTGACGGACGACTACGCGCCCGCCTTCTTCTGGAGCCCGGCGGGCGACAAGCTCCTGTCCCTGCTCCCGGAGCTCGCGGACGAGCGGATCTGGTTCCGCTGGGGCGTATGGGAGGACGGCGACTCGTTCACGACGTCCGACCGGTTCGTCCCGAGCCTCGAGTTCAGCCGGGACTACCTCCAGTTCTTCGAGCAGTACGCGCAGAGCATGCGCCTGTGGTCGCCCGACGGCGACGCCTTCGTCTACGCGGGCCAGAGCGAGGCGGGGACGAGCGGCGTCTGGATCCAGCGGGCCGAGTCGAGCGCCGAACCGGTCCTCGTCGCCGACGGCGTCGTCGCGACCTGGTCCCCCCGCTAGGCCTGACGCCGGTTAGGCCTCCGCCGACCGGACCTGTCATGCTGTCGGGGTGAAGGGGCGCGCGCACCCGTGGCGGTGAAGGTCGAACAGGTCCAGGCGGCCCTCACCTCCCTGCAGGCGGGCGACCTCGCCGAGGCCGCGCGGCTGCTGGGACCGATGGTGCCCAGCAAGCGCCACGTGCGCGCCTCGACCGCCAGCGCCGCGCCCGAGGAGGTCGACGAGGTCGAACGGTGGCTGAAGAAGATCATCGCCGACCCCACCGACGACGAGGCCGCCGGCCTCCTCACCCGGTCGTACTACAAGCTCCGCAGCCAGATGCCCGCCTGATCCGGTCGCGGAGCGTCAGCCGCCGGTCCCGAACCACCGTGCGCGCCGGCTCGATCCGAAGGCCGCCTTCTCCGCGAACACCTCCGGCGTGGGCGCGACGAACGTCCCGGTCGGCCGGCCCGGGGTCGTGAAGAAGTCCACGTCGACGCGGGCGACCCGGTCGTCGCCGAACTCGACGTAGCAGGTCCCGGTCCCGTCGTAGGCCGCCGCCTCGCCGCGGCGGATGCCGGCGATCAGGTGGTTCGCCACGACCATCCCCTGCCGCTCGGCGAACACCCCGGCCTTCGGCGTCCCGACGCTCGTGACGTCGCCGACCGCGTGGACGCCCGGGAACCGCGTGGCGAGCGTCCGCGCGTCGACCGGGATCCAGCCGTCGACCGCGAGCCCGGATTCCTCGACGACCTCCGGGACGCGGTGCACCGGGATGCCGAGGAACAGGTCGAACGGGAGCCGTTGCCCGTCGTCCAGCACCGCCTCGCGCGCGCTCGCGTCGAGCGAGGCGACCCGCCGGTCGGCGACGAACGAGATGCCGCGCTCGGCGAAGGCCGCGAGGATCGCCGCCGACGTGTCGGGCGACGGCGGGATCGGGACGCCGAAGGGCATGACGACGTGGATCGTCACGGTCTCGCGGCGTCCACGCGCTCGCAGGTACGCGTCCAGCAGGAACGCGGCCTCGCTCGGCGCCGGCGGGCACTTGAACGGGGTGCCGCACACCCCGACGATGGCCGACCCCGACGTGAACGACGGCAGCACGTCCCGCAACCTCTCGGCACCCGCGACCGAGTAGTACTCGTTCCCCGCCTCCACCAGGCCGGGAGTCGCGTCGAGGTCGTAGTCCGCGCCGAGCGCGATCACGAGGTGGTCGGCCTCGTACGTGTCCAGGTCCGTGGTCACCCGCCTGGCCCCGGGGTCGATCGCCGTGATCGTCTCCTGCCGGAACCGGACGCCCGGCGTCGTCAGCGAGGCGTACGGCACACGGACCTCGTCGATGGCCCGCTTGCCGAACATCACGTCGAGCTTCGAGAACCCGAACACGAACGCGTCGGCGCGATCGATCACCGTGATCTCGACCTCGTCGCCCAGCTCCTCGGCGAGCCGGGTGGCGCACTCGAGCCCGCCGAACCCCGCACCCAGGATCACCACGGACGTCGACATCCCCCGAAGGGTAGACGGAACGACCGCCGGGGAACCGCGACACCGAACGCGCGGTCGTTGCTAGCGTGGCCATCGTGATCGGCCGGCTGATGCGCCCCGCGCGGCGGTCGCTCGCCGCGAGCCTCCTCGTCCTCGCGGTGGCGTGCACGTCGTCCACCCCCGCGGCGCCGCCCGCAGAGACCTCCGGGCCGTCGGCGACGGGATCCGCGTCCGCGCCGCCGCCGTCACCGTCGGCTCCCGCGTCACCGTCCGCCGCGCCGATCGGCGCGTCGGGTCGCGTGCGCGTGCAGGCGCCGGTCGACGGCTCGTTCCTGGTCCGCGGCGCGTACCCGCACGTCGACTCGAGCTGCGTCGGGTTCGAGCAGCCGCGCCTGCTCGCGCGCTACCCCGGCGAGCTGTCGGTCCGGCTGGGCGACGACGGCACCCTCTCGCTCGTCGTGACGCTGTCGTTCGAGGCGTACCTGGAGGGGATCGCGGAGGTGCCGCCCACGTGGCCGGCCGCGGCGCTCGAGGCGCAGGCGATCGCCGCGCGCAGCTACGCCCTCGCGACGACCGGCTGGGCCGGGCAGGAGGGCGAGACGCTCGACACGCCGATCTGCTCGACGACCTCCTGCCAGGTCTACCGCGGGATCCCCGTGGCGCCCGTCACCGGGATCGGCCGGTGGTACGCCGCGGTCCGGCGCACGGCGGGCTCGGTCCTGGTCTCGGGCGACCGTCCGGCAGATACCGTCTACTTCTCGACGTCGAACGGCCGGACGTACGGCAACGAGGACGTCTTCGGGAGCCCGCCGCTGCCGTACCTGCGCCCGCGCGTCGAGCGCGACGACGGCGCCTCCCCTCTGTCCCACTGGAGCACCCGGATCGGGTTCCGCGACCTGGCGCGGTTCCTGACGCGCGACGGGGTGTGGACGGGCGGACGCGCGATCTCGGCCGTGTCGGGCGACGGCTCGAGCGTGACGGTCACCGACGGCTCGGGCGGCGCCCACGTCCTGGACGGGAGCACGTTCCGCGACGCGGTGAACACCTGGGCGCCGTGCCTGCGGCCGGCCCGGTACCCCTCCGGCGGGATGCCGGTCACGATCCCGTCGCGCTGGATGACCGCCGGCTCGACGGGTCGCGCCGCCGTGATCGCCGGTCGCGGCTGGGGTCACGGCGCCGGGATGGTCCAGTGGGGCGCGTACGGCAAGGCGCGCCGCGGCTGGTCCGCCGGGCGGATCCTCGCGTTCTACTACGGCGGCCTCCGGCCGCAGCCGTTCCCGGAGCCGGGGCTCATCCACGTGGAGGTCGCGAGCGGCCTGAGCTCGCTCCGGCTCCGCGCGTCGGGACCCGGCGCGACGATCGAAGGCCAAGAGCTTGCACCAGGACCGCTCGTGATCGCCGGCGGGGACGAGCTGACGCTCGCCGGTCCGGCCGTGCCCGCGATCGCGACGGCGAGCGCGGTCGTGCCGGAGCCGACGTTCCAGGCCTCGATCGCGCGGATCGACCCGGCGCTGCGCCGCGAGCTCGTCGGGCGCAACTGGCACCCGGGCTGCCCCGTGCCGATCGCGGACCTCCGCGTGGTCACGGTCGGCTACTGGGGGTTCGACGGCCGGGTGCACCGTGGGCCGCTCGTCGTGAACGCACGCGTCGCGACGGACGTCCGGTGGGTGTTCGCGCGGCTGTTCGACGCCCGGTTCCGGATCGCGGAGATCGCGCTGCCCGCCCGCTACCGGCCGCGCCGTCCGATCGACTGGTTCAGCACGCGGAACGTGACCGCGGCCTTCAACTGCCGGCCCGCGACCGAGAACCCGGGCTCGCTCTCCCAGCACGCGTACGGATGGGCGATCGACATCAACCCGCTGCAGAACCCGTACGTCCGGGGCGACGGCACCGTGCTCCGGCGCGCGGCCGCGCCGTACCGCGACCGCTCACGGCGGCGGCGGGGCATGATCCGTGCGAACGACGTGGTCGTGCGGTCGTTCGCCGCGATCGGGTGGGCCTGGGGCGGCGGCTGGCACTCGATCAAGGACTACATGCACTTCTCGCTGACGGGTCGCTGACCCGCGGACCGCCGCGCCGCTCGTCACGAGACGATCCCGAGCGCGTACCGGAGAGCACGGTCGAGCGCGAGCAACTCGGGCGGTGCGAGCCGGCCGACCGGCCGCGGGCCGAGCAGCGCCTTCGGGATCGTCTGGAGCGAGTCGCACGTCGCGACCGACGCC
>DATBLY010000080.1:0-16415 GCA_036555125.1 Actinomycetota bacterium
TCTGGCCACGCATGATCGTCTACGAGAGTGGTCGTACGGTGGGCGCGGACCCTTGAGCCGGCCGCTACCAGCCGAGGCGTTCGAGGACCTCGCCGGCCACCTCCGCGAGGGGCCGGTCGTTCGCGACGACGATCCCCCCGACCTCGCCGTGTCCCGCCTCGATCCACGCTCGAGCATCACGCAGGTCGTCGCTGCGGGCCGCCGTCAGGTCCGCGCCGAGCCTTCGTTGGATCTCGTCCCACGGGACGCGCAGGCGGACGACCTCGACCGGCATCGGCAGCGCGCCGCAGAGCTCCTCGAGCTCCGTCTCGGTGCGCAACGCCCGGGCGAGGATGAACGACCGCACGCCGGCGGCGCGGTAGTTCATGACGACCGGCCGCAGGTTCGCGAGCATCATCCGGTGCTCGGCGCCCTCGGCGCCGCCCGCGTAGCCCCAGCACAGCCAGTCCAGGTCGATCACGGCGTACGGCTCGCCGCGCTTCTCCAGCGAGTCGGCGACCTCGACCGCGACCGAGCTCTTCCCGGTCCCGAAGAGCCCGGTGATCACGAGCGCCCGCGCCCCCGGGCCGGCATCCACCGGCGGCCCCGGGTGACGCGCCCGCCACTCGCGGTCGAGGATCGCGTACACGAGCTCGCTCTGCCATTCGCCCTTCACCCACTCGTTCTCGACGAGGTGGGCCTCCAGGCGCATCCCCAGCTTCTCGAGCGTCCGCGCGGACCCGCGGTTGCGCGCCTCGGTCCGGCCGATCACCCGATGGAGGCCGACCTCATCGAACGCGAACCGGAGCATCGCCTCGCTCGCCTCGGTCGCGTAGCCCCGGCCCTGATGATCCGGGTGGACGATGTAGCCGATCTCGCCCGTCCGATGCTCCTCGCTCAGGAACTCGAGGACGATGTCCCCGACCATCTCGCCGGTCTCCCTGAGGGTCATCGCGAGCGAGAGCACGTCGCCCTCGGCCCGGATCGCCCGGGCCGAGATCTTCCGGCCGAGCCGCTCCCGCACCTCGTCGGGTGAGCGCGGGCCCCAGTAGAGCCACCGCGCCACGTCCTCACGCGACTCGTACGCGTACAGCGCGTCGAAGTCGCCCTCGGCGAGCGGACGCAGGACGAGCCGCTCGGTCTCGAACGCGGGAGAGGGATCCACGGCACCGAAGGCTACCCGGCGTCCGGCGGTCGACGCCGGAGGCGACCGCCGGCACGCTCAGACGGCGTGCAGGTGGCGCTCGGCCGCGGGCTCCTGCTTGGAGACCTTGCCGGGCAGCGAGATCACGAACCGCGCCCCGCCGCCGGGGCGATCCTCGATCACCGCGGTGCCGCCGTGCAGCTCCGCGAACCGCTTCACGAGCGAAAGGCCGATCCCGACGCCGCGGCCCGCCGCGGTCGGTCCCTGCCGGAAGGGCTCGAAGAGCTCCTCCTTGAGCTCGTCCGGGATCCCCGTCCCCTCGTCCTCGATCACCATCAGCACGCCCTTGGGCTGCTCCCGGATCTCGATGTGGACCGGGATCCCCGCGGCCGTGTGGCGTCCGGCGTTCGTCAGGAGGTTCTCGATGATCCGCTCGACCTTGCCCGGGTCGACCTCGACGAGCACCGGGTCGGCGTCGACGCGCACCGGGTGGGTCTCCATCCCCGGCAGCTCATCGGCCACCCTGCGGGCGAGCTCCCCGATGTCGGTCGGGTCGCGCTCCGGGGTGATCTGTCCGCGATCCAGACGCTCCAGGTCGAGCATGTCGTCGACGAGACGGTTCATCTTGCGGGCGCTCTGCTCGATCATCTGATGCAGGCTCTCGACCTCCTCGGGGGTGAGCTCCAGCTCCTCGGTCCGGCGCAGCGTCTGCATCGCGCCGAGGATCCCGGCGAGCGGGCCCTTCAGGTCGTGCGAGACGGCGTGCAGGAGGGTGTCCTTCACCTCGTTCATCTCGCGCAGGCCCGAGAGCTCGCGCGCGTCCTCGACGACGCGGTCCCGCTGGACCTGGATCGTGTGGTGGAGCGTGACCAGCAGCTGGACCAGGGCGAGGTAGACGGCGAGGCGCATCCCGGCGTTCCAGATCGGGATCAGCTCGCCGAGCTGGTCTCCGGACAGGATGTCCGTCACGGTGCCCACGGCCGTCGCGACCACCGCGAACGCGAAGCCGATGCGACGGCCGACGTTCCAGGCCACGAGGCCGACGGGCATCAGGTAGAAGAGCGAGAGCGACAGGCGCGAGCCGCTGAAGTAGTCGAGCACGCCCAGCATGATCACGAACGCCGTCGCGAGCGTGAACACGACGGCCGGGGACTTGCCGTCGAAGAAGCCCTCCGCGCCGACGGGGCCGGCCTCGTAGGCGGTGCCCCACGAGATCGCCTCCTGGACCTGGCCGTCGTCCGCCGAGGTCGCCCTGGGCTTCCTCGTGACGACGCGCTCCCCCAGGACGGTGTCGTGCAGCATCACCAGGAGCTGGACGAAGACGGCGTACAGCGCGAAGCGCGAGACCGCGTTGAAGTAGGAGACGAGGTCCTGGGCGCCGCCGCGCCCGAACAGATCCGTGACGAGCCCGATCTCCGTGGCGAGCAGCGACGCCCAGATCCCGGCCCGACGGCCCAGGTTCCAGGCGATGAGCCCGAGGGGCATCAGGTAGAAGAGCGAGAGGGAGAGCGCGGGTCCCGAGAAGAAGTCGACGACGCCGAGGACCAGCATGAACGCGGCCCCGAGCAGGAAGACGAAGCGCGGGGACTTCGAGTCGAAGAAGCCGGCCGTCCGCTGCAGCTCGGCACGGTCGGCAGGCGTCGCCCCGGGAACGCTCGCACCGCTCACGTTGGAGAGGTCGGCCCCCGAGGGCCGTACCTTGAGTCGGGTAGTCACCGGAGGTCCGGGGTCCGCGCCGGAGCGGGCTAGGCCGGATGGACCGGGCCCGTCGGCGCGGCACCGGTCGCTCGATCGAGCCGGGCGGGATCAGGGAGCCGCCAGGACCTCCCGGAGCCCGCGGAACGCCCGCCCCCGGTGGCTGATCCGGTCCTTCTGCTCGTCCGTGAGCTCGGCCATCGTCACGTCCCAGCCGGCCGGCACGAAGATCGGGTCGTACCCGAACCCGCGCTCGCCGCGGCGCTTCGAGACCAGGGCCCCCTCGCAGACCCCGTCGGCGTGCTGCACCGACCCGTCCGGCCAGGCGATCGCGGCGACGCACCGGTACCGCGCCGTCCGGCCGGACGCGGGGACCCCGGCGACGGCGCGCAGGAGGGCCGACAGGTTCTGCTCGTCCGTCGCCGACTCCCCCGCGTACCGAGCGGAGCGCGGACCCGGGGCGCCGCCGAGCGCGTCCACCTCGATCCCCGAGTCGTCCGCGAGCGCCGGCACCCCGAGCGCACGGGCGGTCGCGTGCGCCTTGAGCATCGCGTTGCCGAGGTAGGTGTCCTCGATCTCGTCGACGTCCGGCCAGGGCGCCTCGTGGTCACCGACCGTCAGCCACGCGACCGGCCAGTCGGCGCAGATCCGTCCGATCTCGCGGAGCTTGTGCGGGTTGCGCGAGGCGATCGCCAGCCGGTCGGGGAACGCCACGCGCCGTTACGCCTCGACGGCTTCGTGCTGGATCTTCGTGAGCTCGGCGATCCCGAGGCCCGCCAGGTCGAGCATCGCATCCAGGTCCGATCGTTCGAAGGGCTCGCCTTCCGCGGTGCCCTGGATCTCGACGAGGCGACCCTCGCCCGTCATCACGACGTTGCAGTCCACGTCCGCGCCGGCGTCCTCCTCGTAGCACAGGTCCAGCCGCGGCTCGCCGTCGACGATCCCGACCGAGACGGCCGCGACCGTGTCCGCCAGCAGATCGCCGGGGACGACGCCGTCGGCCGCGAGCCTGCCGAGCGCGATCGCGAGCGCGATGTAGCCGCCGGTGATCGAGGCGGTGCGCGTCCCCGCGTCGGCCTGCAGGACGTCGCAGTCGATCGTGATCGTCCGCTCCCCCAGGCGCGAGAGGTCCGTCACCGACCGGAGCGATCGCCCGATCAGCCGCTGGATCTCCTGCGTGCGGCCGCCCGGCCGGCCGCGGTTCACCTCGCGGGAGGTCCGCTCCATCGTGGCGGCCGGGAGCATCGAGTACTCCCCGGTCACCCACCCGCCGCCGGTGCCCCGGAGCCAGCGCGGCGCCTCCTCGGACACGCTCGCGGCCACGAGCACCCGGGTCCGCCCCATCGAGAACAGGACCGAGCCGGCGGCCCACTCCTGCACCCCCAGCTCGTAGGCGACCGGCCGCAGCTCGCCGGCCGCCCGCGCGTCGGGCCGGCTCATGGGGCGTCCCCCCGGACCCCGGTCATCGCGTGATCTCGAGCTTCATGCCGCCGCGCGCCACCTCGATCGGGCCGTCGAACACCTCGGCGGCCTCGGCGCGGTGGTCGTCGGTGTCGAGCGTGGGCCAGATGTGCGTCAGCAGGAGCTTGCCCGCGCCCGCCCGCGCCGCGTGCTCGCCGGCCTGCCGGGCGGACATGTGGAAGAAGAGGAGGTCGTCCCCGTGCTTCCACGTCGCCTCGCACAGGAAGACGTCGGCGCCCTCGGCGAGCTTCACGGCCTCCTCGCACGGCCCCGTGTCTCCGGTGTAGGAGAGCGTGACGTCGCCCGCCTCGATCCGGAACCCGAGCGCTTGCACGCCGATGTGCGTCATCTTGTAGCTCGTGATCCGGAAGGGTCCGAGCTCGAACTCGGTCTCCGGCGGGATCCCGTTCACCGCGAACGACGTGGCCGCGACGTCCTGCCCGTCCTCGGAGACGAGGCTCGCCATGTGTCCCCAGAAGTCTTCGGGGCAGTACAGGGGCAGCCCCGGAGCACCCAGACCACCGTAGTGGCGCGCGTAGAACGCGGGATACACGTCGACGAAGTGATCGGGATGCGCGTGCGTGACCAGCACGCCGCCGAGCTCGTCGATCCCGATGTGCTCCTGCAGGCGCGAGAACGTGCCGGTGCCCGCGTCCACCCAGAGGTTGAAGCCCTCGTGGCGGAGCAGGTACCCGGCGGTCGCCCCGCCCGGTCGAGGCCACGTGCCGCCGGATCCGAGGACGATCAGCTCCACGAGCCACCTCCCACCGGGACCGCGCGGGCGGCCCGGACCTGCGTCAGCTCGGGCCCGAGGAAGACCTGTGCGATCCGCTGGAAGGCATCCGGGTCCCCGGTGGCGAGGAACTCGTGCTCCGGCCGGTCCTCGGCATCGCGCTGGAGTCCGGAGCCGATCAGCTCGGCGTACACGTCCTTCGCCGTCTCCTCCGCCGAGGACACCAGGACCACGTCGGGCCCGAGCTCCAGCTGGAGCAGGCCCGACAGGAGCGGGTAATGCGTGCACCCGAGGATCACCGTATCGACGTCCCTCTCGACCAACGGCACAAGATACCCCCGCGCGGCCTCGCGCAGCGCATCGCTCGTCGTGTCCCCCCGCTCCACGTGCTCCACGAAGACCGGGCAGGCCTGGGAGTAGAGCCGGACGGCCGGACCGCGCTCCGCCATCGCTCGGTCGTACGCACCGCTCGCCACGGTGGCCTGCGTCCCGATCATCCCGATCACGCCGGTCCGCGTGGCGCGGACCGCGGCGCGCACGCCTGGATCGATGACCCCGACCACCGGGATGCCGGCCCGATCCGTGATCTCCTGGATCGCGTTCACCTCCACGGAGTTGCATGCGACCACCAGCATCTTGACGCCGTGCCGGATCAGGACGTCGGCGATCTCGAGCGCGTAGCGCCGGATCTCGTCGACGGGCTTCGGCCCGTACGGCGAGCGCGCGGTGTCCCCCACGTAGACGAGCGGCTCGTGCGGCAGCTGCTCGAGGATCGCCCGGGCGACGGTGAGCCCGCCGACCCCGGAGTCGAAGATCCCGATCGGGCGATCGTCGGTCATGCGCCGCCCGCCTCCCCGGCTACCACCACAACGACTCCGCGACGCCCTTCTCGGCCGTCTCCAGGTCGGGAGCCCACGCCTCGGTCGACAGGTACTTCCAGCCCCCGTCCGCGAGCAGGCAGACGACGTCGCCGTGCTCGAGCTCCGCGGCGATCCGGAGCGCGACGTGGACGACCGCCCCGGACGAGATCCCGGCGAAGATCCCCTCTCGGCCCGTCAGCTCGCGGTTCGTCCGCAGGGCGTCCGACGAGTTGACGAGGAACTTCCGGTTCACCTGCGTCGGATCGAAGATCGGGGGGACGAACCCCTCGTCGAGCGATCGCAGCCCGTAGACGAGGTCGCCGAGCTCGGGCTCGGCGGCGATCACCTGGATGTCGGGGTCGTGGCGATGCAGCCGCCGACCGTTGCCCGTGAGGGTGCCGCCCGTCCCCATCCCCGCGACGAAGTGCGTGATCTCCGGGAGGTCGCGGAGGATCTCCTCGGCGGTCCCCTCCTCGTGCGCCAGGGGGTTCGCCGGGTTGCCGTACTGGAACGGCATGTAGTACTTGGGATCCCTCGCCAGGGCGCGAGCGACCTCGATCGAGCCGTTCGTCCCCTTCGCGCCGTCGCTGAACACGATCTCGGCCCCGAACAGCCGCAGCAGGCCGATCCGCTCCTGGCTCGCGTTGTCGGGGATCACCACGGTGACGCCGTACCCCTTGCGCCCGGCCACCATGGCGAGCGAGATCCCCGTGTTGCCCGACGTCGGCTCGAGGATCGTCCGGCCGGGCGTGAGCTCCCCCGACGCCTCCGCGAGCTCGATCATCTTCTTGGCGATCCGGTCCTTCGTGGAGCCGGTGGGGTTGTTCCCCTCGAGCTTCGCCCACAGCCGCACGCCGGGCTTCGGCGACAGACGGGGCATGCCCACGAGCGGGGTGTTCCCGACCGCATCCAAGATGTCGTCGAAGCGCACCGACCGAGTATCTCAAGCGGCACGTTGCCATCCGCGGAACGCGCACGGTCCCGCGCGAACGGGGCCGCCGGGTCCGGAGGGGTCGGCAGTTGCGAAGGAAGTCTTTCGCAAGTATCCTTTCGCATCATGCCGGGCGAGCGGACGATGCGCCTCACCGAACCCGAGCAGATGCGGGCGCTCACCCATCCCCTGCGCCTGGAGCTCCTCGGGCTCCTGCGCGCGGACGGGCCCGCGACCGCCACGGTCCTGGCCGATCGGACCGGGGTGAGCACCCCCCTCGCCAGCTACCACCTGCGCCGGTTGGCGACCCACGGCTTCATCGAGGAGGCACCCGAGCTCGCCCGTGACGGGCGGGAGCGCGTGTGGCGCGCGCGGCACGAGCGGACGAGCTGGTCGACCACCGAGTGGCTGGACACGCCCGAGCGCGCCGCGGCCGAGGCGGCGTTCGGACGCACGATCGTCCGCCGGCACCTGCGGGCGGTGGAGGCCTGGATGGACGCGGCGGCGTCGTGGCCGCGCCGATGGGTCGACGCCACCGAGATGAGCGACTGGCTCCTCGAGCTGACGCCGGCGGAGATGCGCGAGCTCCGCGAGGAGCTCAAGGCCACGGTCGAGCGCTACGCGGCCCGGGCGCCGAAGCGCGGCGCCGAACGCGTGCTCGCGATCGTGCAGGTGTTCCCGTGGGTGGAGGACCGGACGTGACGGACGCATCGGATCGCACTGCCGCGCCGGCGGGAGCTCCCCGCACCCGGGTCCCGCTGGTCTCCCTGTTCACCGCGAACGCGGTGTCGATGACCGGCAACGTCGCGGCGCTCGTCGCGATCCCCTGGTTCGTCCTGCAGACGACCGGCAGCGCGACCCGCACGGGCATCACGGCGCTCGCCGCGCTCGCCCCCGTGATCCTCTCGGGGTTCTTCGGCGGCGCGCTCGTCGACCGGCTGGGCTACCGGCGGATGAGCATCGTCGCGGACCTGGCGAGCGCGGTCGCGGTCGCGGCGATCCCGCTCCTGCACGTGACGATCGGCCTGGCGTTCTGGCAGCTCGTCACGCTCGTGTTCCTGGGCGCGCTGCTCGACGCGCCGGGGTCCACGGCCCGGGCGGCGTTGACGCCCGATCTCGCCCGGGGAGCCGGCTGGAGCCTGGAGCGGGCGAGCGGCGTCGCGGCCGTGGTCGAACGCGGATCGCGCTTGGCCGGGGCGCCGCTCGCCGGCCTCACGGTGGCGCTCGTCGGTGCGACGAACGTGCTGTGGATCGATGCCGCGACGTTCCTGATCTCGGCCGCGATCATCGCGTTCGGAGTTCCTCGCCCGACGCGCGAACGTCACGGCGGGTCCACGCGCTACCTGCACGAGCTGCGCGAGGGGCTCGCGTTCCTACGGACCGATCACACCCTGGCGACGCTGATCGGGGTCGTGACGCTCACGAACATGCTCGACTCGGTGTCGTTCGTCTCGCTCCCGGTCCTCGCGAGCACCGTCTACGGGAGCGCGCTCAGCCTCGGGTTGATGACCGGGATCCTCGGGGCGGGATCGGTCATCGGGGCGCTGCTGTTCAGCGCGTTCGGCGAGCGCCTCCCACGTCGGGTCGTGTTCTGCGGCGGGTTCCTCGTGGTGACGATCTGGTACCCGGCGGCCGCCTCGTTCCCGCCGCTCGCGATCCTGCTCGGCGCGCTGGCCGTGGCCGGTCTCGCGGCGGGCCCGCTGAACCCGGTGATCGACACCGTGTTCTTCGAGCGCGTGCCCGACGGGATGCGTGGACGCGTCTTCGGGGTGACCCAGGCCTGCGCGTGGATCGCGATGCCGATCGGCGTGCTGGCGGCGGGCCCGATGATCGAACGGCTCGGACTGCGAGCGACGTTCCTGGTCGTGGGCTCGCTCTACCTCGCGGTGACGCTCGCCTCGGCCCTCCTGCCCGCGCTCCGCGGGCTCGATCGGCGGCCGGCCGAACCGGCCGCCGATCGAGAGCCCGTCGGGCTCCCCGCTACGTCGTCGTCTTGACGACCGCCATCTGACGACCCGGCGCGTCGTTCGGGAAGATCGCGAGGATCCTCGGGTCGTCGCCGGCTGCGGCCGAGCCGACGCCGATCGTCACAGCCTTGCCGCACGCGCCCGCCCAGAACCCGCCGCAGGCGATCGCCGACATCGACAGCGCCGGTCGCGTCGCGTCGAACACCATGTCGTAGGCGCCCGACGCGGTGACCGTCCCGATCGCGTCGCAATCCGGTCCCGGCTGGCTGTCGGGGTCGAACGACAGGTCGCAGGCGACCGTCGCGTAGGAGAGGCGATGCACCGTGTTCGTCAGCCCGATCGCGCTCGCGTCGACCACGAGGCCGGTGACGCTGGAGTTGAAGTTCGAGTAGTCCGCGAAGTACAGCGCGTCGCATCCCTCGAACGTGCTCGGCAGGTCGAAGACGCAGACGTTCCCGCCGGGACCCGCGAGCTTCACGATCAACACGTCGGCGCCGACCGTCGGATCCGCGACCACGCCGTCGGCCCCGAGGTCGACCATGACGTCGATCTCTTGCGTCTCCGTCGTGGCGCGCACCCCGTGTGTCACCACGCCGAACTCGATCGGCTCCGCCGGCGTGTCGGCGTTCGTCAGGAACGTCGTCCAGTCGATCCCCCCCAGGTCGTCCGATCCGGCCGGGAGGCCTTCGGCCTCCTCGTCGATCGAACCGCCGGTGAACGACCGCGCGCCCACCGCTCGCAGGTCGAAGTCGAGGCCGGTGTCCGCCGGGCTCTTCCCGCCCAGCTGGTACAGGTCAGTGCCCGCGACCCCGGAGCCCCCCGACCCGATCTTCAGCTTGGCCGGATCGCCGGTCAGGTCGAGGCTGCTCGGCGAGACCGACGACGTCGCGGCCGCGAGCCCCGAGACATGCCAGGGCACGTGGAACCGCTCGTCACTATTGCCGAGCTCGTCGAAGGACACGACCCCGTCGGTGTTCGGGTTGAAGTAGTACCAGCCGTACTCCTGCTCGAAGACCTCCACCTCGTCCGGGCGCAGCGTCAAGCGAACGCGCACGGTCGCCGATGCGTGTGGACCGACCACGAGCGTCCGCGAGGACGCGAACCCCCGACCCACGCTCACCCTGACCTCGCTGAACCGCTTCGAGAAGTCCGAGTAGCGCGTCGCGCCGCGCACATCGAACCGCCGGGTCGACCCGCTCAGGTTCCGCACACGGACCGAGCGCTCGAACGTGGTGGAACCCGACACACCCCGGAGCTGGAACGACAGGCTGGCGGGCTCCGCCAGCACCTGGGTGTTCCCCGACGGGTAGACCTGGACGCGGCCGGAACCGATCACCG
Organism: Actinomycetota bacterium; assembly: GCA_036555125.1. Lineage (GTDB taxonomy): Bacteria > Actinomycetota > UBA4738 > UBA4738 > HRBIN12 > DATBLY01. The sequence goes on from DATBLY010000080.1 coordinate 10,109, forward strand.
CCGCGGAGACCGGCCCCGAGCCGTCGAGGTTGTCGACCTTCTGCGTCGCGTGGTTCATCAGGGCGGCCTTCACCTGGTTCGGGCCCCACTCCGGGTGCAGCTGGACCAGGAGCGCCGCCGCGCCGGCGACGTGCGGCGCGGCCATCGACGTGCCGTCGAACGTGGCGTTCCCGTCGCCGGTTCCCGCCCACGCCGACGTGATCGCGAACCCCGGTGCGGAGATGTCGGGCTTGAGGAGGTTGTTCACCCGGCTCGGGCCTTCGGACGTGAAGTCCGTCATCCGGTCCTCGAACCCCGGGATCACCGACGGATCGGGGTGCAGGGTCACGCTGACCGTCTCGTCGTTGTACGACGCGGGAGCGTCGGGGCTGATCGCGGCGGCGAGGGCCTCCGAGTCCGCCCCCGACAGATCCACGGCCGGGATCGTGACCGAGGCGGCCGAGGTCCCGACCGAGTACTGCGTGGGGAGCCCGCCGAACCCGTCCCAGATGATCACCCCGTTCGCGCCGGCCTGCTGAGCGTGCAGCACCTTGTCGTCGACGAGGCAGTCGCCGTCGGCGAACGGGCCCTTGTAGACCAGCACGATCTTCCCGGCGAAGGGCGACCCGGACGGGGCCGCCGCGCAGAGGATCTGGTCGGAGGCGGCGGGGGCGCCGTCGGGATCCGCGATCGTGGCGAACGCCCGCGCATCGACGACGTCCCCGGCCAGGTCGGCGTCGAGGGAACCCGCCCAGTCCTGCGGCGCGATCGATCCGGTGTCCGGCCAGTCGATCGCCGGATCGGCATCCAGGGTCGACGCCGTGAACTGGTCGATCGAGGCCGCGACGCCGATGCCGGTCGGGGCGTTCCCGGGGGCCCCCGCGACGTAGGCGGGGCCGCCGTTCGGCTGGTTGCCGGCGTTGCCGGCCGACATCACGACGACGATCCCTGCCTGGGTCGCGGCTCGGACGGCCGCGTTGTCGATCGGCGTGAACGAGTAGTCGGCGCCGAGCGACATGTTGATCACGTCGGCGTGGTCCTCCGTGTCGCCGTCGCCGTTCGGATCTGCCGCACGCTCCATCGCCTGGATCACGATGTCGTCGGGCGTCCCCGCGACGTCGAAGATCTTGTACGCCAGGATCTTCGCCTTCGGCGCGACCCCGCGTCCGACCGACCCCTCCACCCCGGCGCCGCAGCAGATGCCCGCCACGTGGGTCCCGTGGTCGCCGCCGTTCGCGACGTAGTCGAGCGGGTCGGGGTCGGGCGACGGCGTGTCGTTCGCCGGGTCCTGCGGGTCGTATCCCTGGTCGCCGACGAAGTCCCAGCCTCCGATCACCTTCGCCGTGGGGAAGGACCCCGGCTCAACCTTCGTGGGGTCGTTCGCCTCGTACGCGCCGACGGTGCCGGCCCCGCCGAAGTCGGCGTGGGTGTAGTCGACCCCCGAGTCGATCACCGCGACCGTCACGCCCTGTCCCCGGGCGGAGAGCTGGTTCCAGACCTTGGGCGCGCCGATGAACGGCACGCTCGTGGTGAGTCCCGGGGTGACGATGACCGATGGCTGCACCCGCTCAACCCCCGGGAACCGACGGATCACGGCGGCATCGAGCGCCGTCATCTGCGCCGAGAACCCGTTCAGCAGCAACGAGAACCGGTTCAGGACGACGCCGCCTCGCGCCTCGACGGCGCGGATCGCGTCGGCCTGCGAGGCTCGGAGCGCGGCCGCGTCCCGACCGCTGCGCGCCGAGGCGGGCGCGCGCATCTGCACCAGGTAGCGATGCGGCTCGCGCATCCTCACCACGGCTGGCCGGAAGCCCTCAGGCAGCGTGACGTTCGGACGTTGGAGCTGTCGCCGACCGCCTTGCGGCGAGGCCGAGGCCCCCGCGGGGATCACCAGCGCGGCGACGACGAGCGCCGCCAGGACCGACCGAGCCTTCATGACGAACCCCTCCCTCGAGCGGCACGGAGGGATCCGTCCGGAGCCATCCATCGCCGGCCGCGCGGATTATCCGCCCGAAGATCGAGGACACGCAACGGGCGGGCCCCCCACCCGGGGACGTCATGCTCCCCGGGGCGTGGTGCCCGCCCGGGGGGGCGACGCCCGCCCGATCGGGGTCAGCCGGTCGGACGGATCTCGTCGATCGCGGTCACGATCCCGCCCTGGACCATGATCCGGAACGGGGCGTAGGCGACCCGGACCGCCCACGGCGCCGGGTTCACGAACAGGTGCGCCAGCCGGTCGAGCGTGATCGGCTGCACGTGGTACGGGTCCAGGCTGAGCACCGAGACCGACGCGTCCGGAGCGACCTCGACCGTCCGCCAGGCGGAGCCCTCGTTCACCAGCGCTCCGTCCACCATCTTCGCCCGGTCGATCACCAGGCGCGGCGGCGACTGCATGGAGCCGACCGCCATCAGGTACCCGACGTGGGTCCCGTCCGCCAACGGCGCACCGACCATCGTCTGGATCGTCGCGTTCGCGGCGGCGAGCTCGTCCTGTGTGGTCTGCAGCTCGGCCTGCGTGGCCGCCAGCTGCTCGTTCGCCGCCTGCAGCTCGGCCTGCGTCTGCGCGGCGGCCCCCTGCGCGGCCTGCTCGTCGCCGAGCAGGACCTGGTAGCGCAGCCGGAGCTCCTCGTTCACGGCCCGCAGCGACTCGATCTGCCGATCCTGCGTCACGACGGCCTGCTGCGCGGTGGCGAGCTCCCCCTCCATCGCCTGCACCTGGCCGGTCAGGCCGGCCACCTGGGTCTGCAGGGCGGCGATCGTCGCGTCCTGGTCCGTGACCAGGGAGTGCTGCCAGTACGTGCCGATCAGGCCGAGGACCATCGCGACCGCGACCAGCCCGATCGTCACGAGGAGCGAGACCTGCCGAGGAGGCCGCCCCTGCGGCTCCGGGGCGACCCGCAGCGTCGGTCGGGTCGGGCTCGGCGCGGGGGTCTGGGTCCGGGTCGAAGGCAGCGGATGAACGGTAGACATCGTCATGAGGTCCACCTCCCCTCGCCCCCACCGTGGCGCGCGCACGCCGAGCGGATGAGGGGCGAAGGACCCCCGATCCAGGGGCCGAGGCGTCGCGCCGCGGGCTAGCCGCCGGCCACCGCGGGGAGGATGGAGACCGTGTCCCCGTCGGTCACCTCGGTCTCGAGCGAGCCGAGGTAGCGCACGTCCTCGTCGTTCACGTACACGTTGATGAAGCGGTGCAGGCCTCCGTCCTCGGCGATCACGTTCTTCGTGATCCCGGGGTACCTCGACTCGAGGTCGCCCAGGACGTCGCGGAGCGTGGCGCCGTCGGCGCCGACCTTCGCCTCGCCGCCGGCGTGCTTGCGGAGGATCGTCGGGAGCTTCACGGTCACGGCCATCGTCGTCGTCGAACCTTTCCTCGGGCTCACTCGGGCCTGGCGGGGACGCCGCAGAACGCCTCGTAGTCGATCAGCTCGGTGATCGACGGCTCCTTGCCGCACACCGGGCAGTCGGCGTCCCAGCGGATCCGCACCTCCTGGAAGTCCATGTGGAGGGCGTCGTAGAGCAGCAGCCGTCCGACCAGCGGATCGCCCTCGCCGGTGATCAGCTTGATCGCCTCGGTCGCCTGGATCGCGCCGATCACGCCCGGCAGGACCCCGAACACGCCGCCCTCGGCGCAGCTCGGCACGGTCCCGGGCGGCGGCGGCGACGGGAACAGGCACCGGTAGCACGGCGACTCCTGGCCCGGCAGGAACACCGTCGCCTGCCCCTCGAACTGGTAGATCGAGCCGTAGACGAGCGGCTTGCCCATGAACTGCGTCGCGTCGTTGACGAGGTAGCGCACCGGGAAGTTGTCCGTGCCGTCGATCACGACGTCGTACGGCTCCATCACGTCGAACACGTTGTCGCTGAACAGCAGCGTGTCGTGCCCGACCACGTCGATCGTCGGGTTGATCGCGCGAAGGTGCTCGAGGGCGGACTCGACCTTCGGGCGGCCGACGTCGGCCGTCGTGTGGAGGATCTGGCGCTGCAGGTTCGTGACGTCGACCCGGTCGAAGTCCACGATGCCGAGCCTGCCGACCCCCGCGGCCGCGAGGTACATCGCGACCGGCGACCCGAGCCCGCCGGCGCCGATCACGAGGACGCTCGCGTCCAGGAGCTTGCGCTGCCCCTTGCCGCCGATGTTGGGCAGGATGATGTGGCGCGAGTAGCGCTGGACCTGGTCCTCGGTGAACAGGGGCCGGTCGCTCATGCGATCGTCAGCTCCTCCTCGGTGACGTCCCCGTCCCGGATGAAGAACGACCGCAGCACCGGCGCCTCGCGGTCGGCCAGGGAGAGCACGAGGTAGCGGGCGTCGGGGTAGAAGGCCAGCTTGCGGTCCGTGTCCGACGGGTAGGCCTCCGAATGCGTGTGCGAGTGGTAGATCGCCCACAGGTCCCAGCCCTCGTCGTCGATCCGGTCGAAGATCTGCAGCTGCTCCTTGCCGTCGAGGCGATAGGTGACGGGGCTCGCGTCGGCGTTGCGCATCGGGAAGACCTTCACGGGCCGCCCGTCGCCGTCGGCGGCGATCACGCCGCAGCACTCGTTCGGGAACTCGCGGAGCGCCTGCTCCACGATCTCCTTGTAGAACACGCCGTCCAGCTCGCTCATGCGGGTCCTTCGATGGGTGGCGTCCGGGCGCGACCGCACCCGGCAGTTGCAGGTGCAAATGCTATCAGCGAGGTCGGGTATTCCCGCCCAGGCGACCCGAGACCCGGATCCGTCCCGGCTCGCCCTCCGTCAGCGCGCCGACCTCGGCGACGGGGACGCCGCGCCCGCGGAGCTCGTCGAGCAGCGACCCCGGCTCGTCCACCGCGATCAGCAGGCCGCCGGACGTCTGCGCGTCCGCCAGGACGAGCTGCTCGGGCTCGGTCAGCTCGCCCCAGTCGGTGGTCGGGTTCAGCCACGCGTGGTTGCGTCGCGTCCCCCCGGCGACGACCCCGGCGCGAGCCAGGTCGAGCACGCCCTCCAGCAGCGGGACGGCCGACGCGTCGACGCGCGCGGCCAGGCCCGACGCGTCGAGCAGCGTCCGCAGGTGCCCGAGGAGCCCGAACCCGGTGACGTCGGTAGCGGTCCGGGCGCCGGCCGCCACGGCCGCGGAGGCCGCGGCGGCGTTCAGGGTGGTCATGGTCCGCACCGCGGCCTCCGCCTGCGACGCCGATGCCTTCCCCCGCTTGATCGCCGTGGTGATCAGGCCGAGGCCGATCGGCTTGGTGAGGAACAGCCGCTGGCCGGGCCGCCCGGTCGAGTTGCGGAGCAGCCGATCGGCCTCGGCGAACCCCACCGCCACCATCCCGTAGATCGGCTCGGTGGCGGTGATCGTGTGGCCGCCGGCCACGACCGCGCCCGCGGCGACCGCGACGTCCTGGCCCCCCTGCAACACCCGCCCGAGCAGCTCGAGCGGGAGGTCGTCGACGGGCCATCCGGCGACGTTGAGCACGAACGCCGGCTCCCCGCCCATCGCGTACACGTCGGACAAGGCGTTCGTCGCCGCGACGCGCCCCCAGTCGTAGGGATCGTCGACGATCGGCGTGAACACGTCGACCGTGGCGATCAGCGCCCGGCCGTCGTCCAGCCTCCAGGCGGCCGCGTCGTCGCCGGTGTCGGCCGAGACCAGCAGCCGGTCGGGGCGCGCGACGGGCGCGAGGGCTCCGAGCACCGTCGTCAGGTCCGCCGGGCCGAGCTTGCACGCGCAGCCCGCCCCGTGGCTGAACGACGTCAGTCGAACGTCGGTCCGCATGGCTGCGAGGATACGGGCCGTGCACGTCGCGGTGGTGGGGCACAACGAGTGGCTGACGTTCGGCCGGGTCGATCGCATCCCGGGCCCCGGAGACATCGCCCACGCCGACGACGCCTGGGACGCCCCCGCGGGCGGCGGGCCGGTGGCCGCGGTGCAGCTCGCGAAGCTCGCCGGCGGGTGCGCGTTCTTCACCGCCGTCGGCGACGACGCGCTCGGACGCCGGACGTGCGTCGAGCTCGATGCGATGGGCCTCACGGTGCACGCAGCGGTCCGGGACGCCCCCACGCGGCGGGCCGTCGCGCTGATCGAGCCGAGCGGGGAGCGGACGATCACGACGCTCGGGATCCGCCTGGAGCCGCGCGGGGACGATCCCCTCCCCTGGGCGGAGCTCCGCGGCGCGGACGCCGTGTTCGTGACGGCCGGCGATCGCGACGCGTACCGGGCGGCCCGGGCGGCCCGGGTGATGGTGGTGACCGCCAGGGCGCTCCGGCAGCTCGCGGACGCGAAGGTCCGGGCCGACGCGGTGGTCGGCAGCGCGAACGATCCCTCCGAGCGCTACGACCCGGACGCGCTCGAGAGCCCTCCCGCGCTGGTCGT
>DATBLY010000095.1:0-15545 GCA_036555125.1 Actinomycetota bacterium
CGCCGCGAGGGCGGCGGCGCCGCCGGGCTCCGCGATCAGCCGCGTCTCGTGCCACAGGGCCCGCTGGGCGTCGAGGATGTCGTCATCGTCGACCTGCACGAGCCGGTCGACCCAGCGCGAGGTGACGTCGAACGCGATGTCGCCGATCCGTTTCGGCCCGAGTGAGTCGACCGCGAGGCCGCCGACCTCCACCTGGACCGGCTCGCCCGCCTCCCGGGCCGCGAACAACGCGGGGCACGACACGGGCTCCACCGCGACCACGCGCATCCGGCCCTCGAGCCCCGCGGCGATCCCCGCGATCAACCCGCCGCCGCCGACCGCGACCAGGACCGTGTCGGCGTCGGGAACCTGCTCCTCGAGCTCGAGTGCGATCGAGCCCTGACCGGCGGCCACCTCCGGTTGGTCGAACGGGTGCATCACCACGGCGCCGGTCTCGACCGCGCGCTCCTCCATCGCGGTCCACGCCTCGTCGAAGACGCCGGGGACGATCGTCACCGACGCGCCCCGGGCGCGGATCCGCTCGGCCTTGATCGGTGGAGAGGTGTTCGGCACGAACACCTCGGCCGCGTACCCCAGCTCGTGCGCGGCGAACGCGACCGCCTGCCCGAAGTTCCCGCCCGAGGCGGTGATCACGCCGGCGGGGCCGACGTCCGACGCGAGCATCTTGCTGAAGGCCCCGCGCGTCTTGAAGGAACCGGTGTACTGGAGCAGCTCGAGCTTCAGGATCAGAGCAGCGGCGCCGAACGCGCCGGGGCCGGGCTCGAGGACCGGTGTACGCCGCACGCGCCCGGCGATGCGCGCGGTCGCGGCCTCGACATCGGAACGGTCGATCGTGGAGGCCATCGCGCTCCACGGTACCGGCCGCGGGGGTGAGCCGACGCATCGGTCGCGCGGAGGCGCAGGCAACCGGGGTCGCGGTCCGTCGTTCCGACCGTGACCCCGGTCTGTCCGGCCCCGACCGCGGACCGGCCGAGGCCGGCGCCCTCGCTAGCTGCCCATCTCCCGGACCGTGCGCATGTCACGGCCGTGCGCCGTCAGGGCCCAGATCACCGCGATGTCGATCGCGATGACGCAGATGCCCCAGACGGGGTAGAACGGCAGCGCCACGAACGCCGCGAACGCGCTCAGGATCGCCACGACCACGCCGACGGTCCTCGCGAGCACGTTCCCCGTGAACACGCCGAACCCGGCGAGCAGCACGATCGCGCCGAGGATCAGCTGGACCCACCCCCACGTCTCCACGTTCTGGCTGAAGACCAGGTCCTCACCGAGGAACCGCTCCGGATTGATCAGCCACGCGAGGCCTTGGAGGATCGAGAATCCGCCTGCGACGATCATCATGATCCCCGCGAACAGCGTCCAGCCGACCGCCCCGCGGCTCACCGTCTCCCCCGGGTAGGGGTATGCGGTCTTCGCCGGCGGGATGGACACGACCGGTGCCGTCTCGGTCGGGGTGACCGGGGCGGCCGTCTTCTGGGTCGACCCGAACGTCATGGGTATCGCCCCCTTCCGTCCCCCTCGATGCGACCGTAGCCTCGGCCGCGACGCCGGTGAGCGTCCGAAGGTCCCCCCATCGCCGGGACGCCTTGACAGCCGCGAGATGCCGTCCATATCGTTCGCTAGCGAACGACCGGTCGGGTCGGGCTCGCGCACGGACCGGAGGGAACCGTGGCATCGGCCACCGTCGAGGACGTCGAGGTCTCGACCGATCACTGGATCGGCGGCCGGCGCGTCCCCTCGTCCGAGCGGTTCGCCGACGTCTCGCCGATCGACGAGCGGCCGATCGCCGAGGTCGCCCGCGGCGGCGCCGCGGAGGTGGACGCGGCGGTGACCGCGGCCCGCGCCGCGTTCGAGACCTGGGGGACCACCCCGCCCGGCGATCGCGCCGCGACCCTGCGGCGGATCGCCGACGGCGTGGATGCCCGCGTCCCCCAGCTCGCGGCGGTCGAGACGCGCGACAACGGCTCGCTCCTGCGCTCGATGCAGCGCTCCGTGATGCCGCGCGTCGCACGGAACTTCCGGGCGTTCGCCGACCAGCTCGAACGGCTGCCGGGCGGTCCGAAGGACCACGACGGCTACGCGGAGCGCACCGCCTGGGATCCGGCCGGTGTCACCGCGGTGGTCACCCCGTGGAACGCGCCGCTGATGCTGGCGACCTGGCGGATCGCCCCCGCGCTGGCGGCCGGGAACACCGTCGTGCTGAAGCCGCCGGAGTGGGCGCCGCTCACCGCGTCGATGCTCGCCGAGATCGCGCACGAAGCCCGCCTGCCGGACGGCGCGTTCAACGTGGTGCAGGGGATCGGCGAGGAGGCCGGGGCCGCCCTCGTCGCGCATCCGGGCCTCAGCCGCGTCGCGTTCACCGGCTCGGTGGCGACCGGCCGCCTGGTGGCGGCCGCGGCCGGCGCGAACCTCACGCCGGTCTCCCTCGAGCTCGGCGGCAAGTCGCCGTTCGTCGCGTTCGCCGACGCCGACCTGGACGCGGTGGTGGCGCAGGCGGTGAACCAGTTCGACAACGCGGGTCAGGTCTGCCTGGCCGGCACGCGCCTGATCGTTCAGGACACGATCTACGACGCGTTCCTCGAGCGCTTCACGGAGGCCGCCGCGGCGATCCGCCAGGGCGACCCCCGCGACGAGGCCACCGACATCGGCCCGCAGATCGCGCGCGAGCACTTCGAGCGCGTGGACGGCTTCGTCCAACGCGCGAAGGACGATGGTGCGAAGGCCGTGTTCGGCGGGGGCCCGAACGAGGACCTGGGCGGCCTGTACTACCGGCCGACGCTCTTCGTCGACGCCCCCGCGGGCTCCGAGATCCTCACGCAGGAGGTGTTCGGTCCGGTCCTCACGCTGCAGCCGTTCGGCGACGAGGACGAGGCCGTCGCGCTGGCGAACGGCACCGACTTCGGCCTGGCCGCGATCCTGTACACGGGCGATACCGAGCGCGCCGAGCGCGTGTCGTCGCGCCTGGTCGCCGGCACGGTCTGGGTGAACTGCTTCTTCGTCCGCGACCTGGAGGCCCCGTTCGGCGGGTCGCGGAACTCGGGCGTCGGCCGCGAGGGCGGTGTCCACAGCTTCGACTTCTACGCGGACGTGAAGAACGTCTGCACGGCCCCCTGGGAAAGGAGCTGACGATGGGTGAGGTCGTCGGCGCGGCGCTCGTCGCGCACGTCCCCACGATCATGCTGCCGGAGGCGACGCGGCTCGAGATCAACGACGGCAACGAGATCACGCTCGTCCCGGGCCTGCGCCGGATGAAGGCCGAGTGCTTCGATCGGCTGCGGCCCGACACCGTGATCGTGTTCGACACGCACTGGGAGTCGACGTTCGAGCACATCGTCACGGCGCACGACCGGCGGCAGGGGCACTTCACGAGCCACGAGCTGCCGCGAGGGATGGCCGGCATCCCGTACGACATGCCGGGCGATCCCGAGCTCGCGAAGCTGATCGCGAAGCAGGCGGAGGGTCGCGACGACACCTGGATCCTCGCGTGCGACGACCCGTACCTGCCGATCTTCTACGGGACCGTGAACGTCTGGACGTTCCTGGGCGACGCGGACACGGCGTGGCTCTCGGTCGCGATCAACCAGTGCTGCACCACCGAGGACTTCCTGCTGTTCGGACAGCTGATCGGCGACGCGATCCGCGAGAGCGATCGTCGCGTGATCCTGCTCGCCTCGGGCGGCATGACCCACCGCTTCTATCCGTTCCGCGAGCTCCGGCAGCATGAGAGCTCGGCGGCGCCCGAGAACATCCTGCATCTCGAGTCGTACGAGGCCGACCAGCGCGTGCTGAAGATGATGGGAGAGGGGGATCACGCGGGGATCATCGAGTGGATGCCGGAGTACCGGAAGGCGGCGCCCGAGGGGCATTTCGGGCACTACCTGATGCTCGCCGCGGCGCTCGGGGGCGAGCGCTGCCAGGCGCCCGGCGAGCCGTTCAGCGAGTACGAGGCGTCCGTCGGGACGGGCCAGGTCCACGTCTGGTTCGAGCGTCCGACGGATGGCTGGACCGGAAGCGGTACGGCCGCATAGGGTTCGGCGACGCGGTCCGGCGTGCGCCGGGACGCGGGAGCGACCGGAGGAAAGGGGGACTCCCGGTGGCAGACCAGCAAGCGGAACCGGGCTACGAACGCCTGGGAGCCAGCAAGCTCACCCTGATCGACTGCATCGCGCAGTCGGTCGGGTTCATGGGCCCCGTGTTCAGCGCGGCCTTCATCATCCCACTGATCATCGGCGTGAACGCCGCTGCCCGCGGCGCCGGCACGTCGGCGCCGTTGGCCGTGCTCCTGGCCGGGGTCGGTGTCTTCGCGCTCGGGTGGATCGTGGCCGAGTACGCGAAGCGGATCCACGCGGCGGGCTCGCTCTACGACTACGTCTCGGACGGGCTCGGTCCGACGATCGGGGCCGCGAGCGGATGGCTGTACTACGGCGGCACGATCATCCTGACGACCGGCCTCGGCCTGTTGATCGGGGGCTACGTCCACGACAACCTGATGCCCGTCGTCTTCAGCGTCGACGACGGGCTGATGCCGATCTGGGCATGGCAGGTGCTGTTCGCGGTGGGCCTGTTCCTGGTCCTGTACTACGGCGTGCAGATCTCGACGCGGGTGCAGCTGACCCTGGCACTGATCTCGGTCGCCGTCGTGCTCGTCTACTTCTTGTCGGTGATCATCCGGCTGGGCGGCGACAACGACTTCGCCAAGGCGTTCAACCCGAACCCCGAGCCCGACGGGTTCACCGGGATCCTGTTCGGGGTCCTGTACGGGGTCCTGATCTTCGTGGGGTTCGAAACGGCGGCGAACCTGGCGGAGGAGACCGCCGAGCCGAAGAAGTCGATCCCGCGCGCCGTGCTCCTGTCGGTCGTCGTCGTGTCGATCTTCTACATCATCGCCGCGTACACGGAGATCGCCGGGTTCGGGTTCGACATGTCGGTGATCACGAGCCCGGAGGTGGCGGGCGCACCGCTGTTCGCGCTCGGAGCGCCCGGAGGGGAGTTCGGTTCGGACTTCATCCTGAAGCTCCTGCTGATCGTCGTGTTCCTGGACATGCTCGCGGTCTACGTGGGCGCGGCGGTGGCGTCGACGCGCGGCGTCTTCGCGATGGCGCGCGATCGTCGCCTGCCCGCGATGGCGGCCAGCGTCTCCCCGAGGTACGGGACGCCGGTCGGCGCGATCGTCCTGCTGATGGTCGTGCAGGCGCTGTTGATCGCCGCCAGCGAGTGGTGGGACGCGCTGTTCGCGCTCGAGGGGCTGCCCCACTACTTCTCGCTCTTCGCATGGTGCGCCACGTTCGGCGGGTTCGCGCTGATCGTCGTCTACTTCTTGATGTCGATCGGCGCGTTCAAGGGGCTCGCCGACGATCCCGCGAAGGGCAAGTTGATCGTGGCCGCGATCCTCGGCATCGTGATCACGGGGGCGGCGATCTTCGGCTCCTTCTACAAGGTGCCGAGCCCGACGATCCTCGCACCGTGGTACGCGGTGATCTGGTTCGCGCTCGGGTTGGTGGTCATGTTCGCCGTGAAGGGTCGCGAGCCAGCGAGCACCGCGCTGGCTGACCTGCGGTCGGGCGTCGAGATGGACGGGAAGGAGATCTGAGCGGCCCGTACCATCACGGCATGATCGAGCCCGACCGGCCGCTGCGCCTGGACGCGTCGCGCGAGGACGCGTTGATGCACGCGGCGAAGCTGGTCGAGGAGGCCTGGCAGAGCTTCGACCGGTACCGACCGGAGGAGCCCCCGCTCGACGAGCGCGTGCGGGGGCTCCTCCGCGCCGGGCTCCCGGATGCCCCGGTCCCGGTGCACGAGGCGCTCGACGACACCGCCCGGATCCTCGATGAGTCGATCGCGCAGCCCCGTCCGCGGTACTTCGCCTTCATCGGCTCGTCCGGGCTCGAGATCGGGACGATCGCCGATCTGCTCGCCCACACGTACGACATCAACCTCGCCGTGGACGCGCGCGCGGCGACGCAGATCGAGGAGCAGGCGGTCCGGTGGGTGAGCGAGTTCATCGGGTACCCGGCCACGAACGGCGCGTTCACGAGCGGCGGCACGATCAGCAACGTCACCGCCCTGGCGGCGGCGCGTGAGCGTGCGGCGCCGGGGTCTCGCGCCGCCGGACTGGGCGGGTCGAGGGTCGCGGTGTACTGCTCTGCCGAGATCCACTACTCGATCACCCGCGCGGTGGAGCTCCTCGGCATCGGGTCGGACAACCTCCACGACCTCCCGATCGATGAGGCTCACCGGATGCGCCCCGACGCGCTGGCGGAGACGCTCGATCGCGACCGCGCGGCGGGGATCACGCCGATCGCGGTCGTCGCGACCGCCGGGACGACGCTGACGGGCGCGATCGATCCGATCGACGCGATCGCCGATGTGTGCGCGGAGCGTGGGGTCTGGCTCCACGTGGACGGCGCGTACGGGGCGCCTGCGGCGTCCGTCCCCGACGTAGCCCCCCGGTTCGCCGGGATCGAGCGTGCCGACTCGATCTCGGTGGACGCCCACAAGTGGCTCTACCTGCCGAAGGCGTGCGGGGTGGTGCTGGTCCGGCGGGCGGATGCGCTGACGAGCGCGTTCGCTCACGAGCAGGGCTACCTCCCGCACCAGCAGCATGAGCTGCACGCGGTGGACATCACGCTCGAGTACTCGCGGCCGTTCCGGGCGCTCAAGCTCTGGCTCGCGTTCCGCGCGCACGGGGCGCCGCAGTTCCGCGAGGCGATCGCCCGCAACCTCCGCGAGGCGGAGCTGCTCTACGATCGGGCGCGCGAGGCGCAGGACTTCCGGACGATGTCGGAGGCGCCGCAGCTCTCGATCGTGCCGATCCGGCACGAGCGCGAGGGGGTCGCCGATCTCGACGCCCACAACCAGGCGCTCGCCGACGCGATCCAGCGGGACGGGCGCGTGTACCTGGCGTCGGCCTTGATCGACGGGCAGGTCTGGCTCCGCCCGTGCTTCGTCAACTTCCGCACCACCGAGGAGGACGTGCTCGCGATCCTCGACGTCGCGCGCGAGCTGGGGGAGCGGCTCGCGGCGGCGGAGCGGCCATGAGCGAGGGCGACGACCTCCTGCCCGCCGAACGCCGGGTGCTCGAGGCGCTCGGCCACCGCGACCTCGACTTCCGCGCGATGTGGGCGGTCTCGAACCTGTTCCGCTCGTCCGCCGCGATCCGCCGGCACATGGAGGCGAACGTCCTGGCCGACGACCGCCTCTCGTGGACGGCGTTCACCGGCCTGTGGGTGCTGTGGATCTGGGGTGAGATGGAGTCGCGGGAGTTCGCCCAGGCGGTCGGGATCAGCCGGCCGACGGCGACCGGCGTGGTCGGGACCCTCGAGGGACGCGGGTTCGTCCGGCGCCGCAAGGACGCCCGCGACGGACGGATGGTGCTGGTCTCGCTGACCACGAAGGGCATGCGGAAGATCGAACAGCTCTTCCCCAGGTTCAACGCCGAGGAGGTCGCGGTGACGTCGCACCTGGACGCGGAGCAGCGCGATCAGCTCGCCGGGCTGCTCCGCTCGATGTACCGCGCGGTCGACGGGACCGAGGGCTCCGACTAGTCTGGCACGGACTAACGGCTAGCGCGTCGTGACCCGCACCGGCATGCGCTTGATGCCGTTGACGAAGTTCGATCGGATCCGCTCGACCGGCCCCGCGAGCTCGATCGTGGCCAGGCGTGGGATCAGCTCCTGGAACAGGATCTTCGTCTCCAGGCGCGCGAGGTGCGCGCCCAGGCAGAAGTGCGGACCGCCCGGCCCGAACGTGACGTGGTCGTTCGGCGTCCGGGTCACGTCGAACGTGTAGGGGTCGGGGAAGGCCTCCTCGTCGCGGTTCGCGCTGACGTACCAGGTCACCACCTTGTCGCCGGCCCGGATCGACTGCTCGCGGAGCTCCACGTCGCGCGTCGCGGTCCGCCGGAAGTGCATCACCGGCGTGGCCCACCGCAGGATCTCCTCGGTGGCGGTCGGGATGAGCTCGGGCTGTTCCCGGAGCAGCTGCAGCTGGTCGGGGTGCTGCATCAGCGCGAGCATCCCGCTCGAGATCGTGTGCCGGGTCGTCTCGTTCCCGGCGATCATCAGCACGCCGAAGTAGTTGTGGAACTCCCGCTCGTTCAGGACGCCCTCGCTCTGCGCGATCGTGAGCGCCTGCAGCACGTCGTCCGCCGGGTCGGCAAGGCGGAGATCGCGCTGCCGGTCCGCGTACGCGAAGACCTCGAGCGCGGTGGGGGAGCGGAACGGGAACAGGCGGTAGGCCTCGGTGTCGACCTGGTCGACGACCGCCGCCGACAGGTCGGGATCCTGGTTGGCGATCATGCTGTCGCCCCACGCGATCAGCTGCGGGGCGTCCTCCTGCGGCACGGTGAAGATCGAGCACAGGAACCGGATCGGCAGGTCGCGACTGATCTGGCTCACGAAGTCGAACCGGCCCTGCGGGAGCGCGCGGTCCAGGACGTCGCGCGCGACCTCGCGGATCCAGTCCTCGTACTTGCCGACGCCGCGTGCGCTGAAGCGTCGGGAGCAGATCTGCCGGAGCTCCGTGTGTCGGGGAGGATCGGTCTCGAGCATCGACCTGCGGATCTCGAGCTGCTCCTCGTCCAGCTCCTCGAGCGCGACCGCGCCGAGCTCGGACGAGTACGTCTCCCAGTCCATGTGCACCTGAGTGAGGTCGTCGTAACGCGTGACGGCCCAGAACCCGTGGTTCGGCGCCGGCTCCGGGTGC
This sequence comes from Actinomycetota bacterium, assembly GCA_036555125.1. GTDB lineage: Bacteria > Actinomycetota > UBA4738 > UBA4738 > HRBIN12 > DATBLY01. The sequence goes on from DATBLY010000095.1 coordinate 8,704, forward strand.
CATGTCACCGGCGCCTCGTGCCGGAGGTGATCGAACCACTCGAACGGGACGCGCTCGACGTAGTTGTCGGGGTTCACCAGGTCGATCCCGTCCAGCGTCGCGCTCATCGTCCCCTTCCCATCTCAGATCACCTCGAAGTAGCGGCGGCGTTCCCACTCCGTGACCGCGTCCGGCGCCTGGAACGCCCGCCACTCCCAGTCGCCGGCCACCGCGTAATGGTCCACGACGTCCTTGCCGAGGACGGCTCCGGCGAACGCGCTGTCGCGGAAGCGCCCGACCGCTTCGCCGAGCGAGGCGGGCAGCGGAGGCACCGGCCGCTCCCAGTCCTCGCCCACGAGGGGCTCGCCCGGATCTGCGCCGGTCCAGATCCCGTCGGCCGCCGACGCCAGCAGGCCCGCGATGGCCAGGTACGGGTTCACGTCCGCGCCGGGAACGCGCCACTCCAGGCGCGTGGACGCCGGCGACTCGGTGAGCACCCGGCACGAGACCATCCGGCTGTCCCAGCCCCACGACCGGCCGTTCCCGGAGAACTCCCCGGCCGCGATCCGTCGGTAGGCGTTCACGGTGGGGGCGTAGAAGAGCATCAGGTCCGGCGCCCGCTCGAGCACGCCCCCCACGGCCTGACGCAAGGTCGACGAGGCCCCGCGCTCGCCGCCGGCATCGTGGAAGACGTTCGCGCCGCTCGCGTTCACGAGCGACAGGTGCAGGTGGCACGACGAGCCGGTCGTGTCCGCGAAGGGCTTCGCCATGAAGGTCGCGGCCACTCCGTGCGCGGCCGCCAGGTCGCGGACTGCGAGCTTGAACAACACGTGGCGGTCGGCCATCTCCAGCGCGCGCTGGTAGCGGAGGTTCACCTCCCACTGTCCGAGGCCCCACTCGGCCTGGCTCGTCCACAGCCCGAGCTCCGACGCATCCAACGCTCGGCGGAGGTCGCCGAAGAAGCCTTCGTGCTGGTCGCCGGCCTGCACCGTGTAGTCGGCGCGGGCCATCGTGGTCGGGCGGAGCCGCTCGTACCCGCGTTCCCGTGCCTCGTCGTACGAACCGCGGTACAGCGAGAACTCGAGCTCGCTCGCGACCTGGGGCCTGAAGCCGGCGTTCTCGAGGTGCTCGATCTGCCGGCGCAGCACCGTGCGCGGCGCCACGGCGACGAGCTCGTCGGTGCCCATCTCCACGAAGTCCGCGACGCAGATCGCGGTCCGCTCGAGCCAGCCGGCCGGCCGCAGCGTGGCGAGGTCGGGCACGAGCCGCACGTCGTGCCAGCCCGTGTGGTGCCCCGTGTACGTCTGAACCGGTCCCGGCCACTGGTCGAGGTCCCAGCCGAGCACGCAGGAGCTGAGGGCGACGCCCTCGTGGATCAGGTCGCGGAACACCGATGGCGGGAACCGCTTCCCGACGAGCCGCCCGGTGACGTCGGCCGCCGTCACGACGACGGTGTCGAAGCCGGCCGCCTCCAGGTCGTCCACCGCGAGCGCCATCACGGCCCATCCTCTCGCACGAACGCGACCGAGGCGGGGTCGACGGCCGTCGTGCCGCCGTCCGCGAGGAGCGCGGCGCCGGTGACGTAGGAGGATTCGTCCGAGGCCAGGAACACACAGCACGCGGCGATCTCGTCGGGGTCGGCCGGCCGGCCGAGCGGGATCAGCTCCTGCGAGCGGAGGTAGGCCTCGTCGCGCGTGATGCCCAGCCGCTCGGCCAGCTCGTCCATCGCCTCGTCGCCCATCGCCGTGCGGACCCAGCCGGGACACAGGGCGTTGCACCGGATCCCGTGGCGGCCGTAGTCGCGGGCGATCGAGCGCGACAGGCCGATCATCCCCGCCTTCGACGCCTCGTACGCGGCGCTCTCCGGCGCGGAGACGAACGCGGAGACGGACGACATCAGCACGATCGAGCCGCGTCCTCGCTCGATCAGGTGGGGGAGCGCCGCCCGGCAGAGGTAGAAGGCTCCGGACAGGTTCACGGCGAGCGTCGCCCGCCAGTCGTCGTCGACGACGTCACCGGCCGCCCCGCCGTACCCGATGCCCGCGTTCGCGATCACGACGTCGAGGCCGCCGAACGTGCGCGCCGTCTCATCCACGGCGGTGCGGACGGCATCGGGATCCGCGACGTCTCCAGGGATCGCGATGCCCGAGATCTCGGCCGCGACGTCCGTGATCGGCCCCACCCGGCGGCCGGTGACGGCGACCCTCGCGCCCTCCCGCGCGAGCGCCCGCGCGACGGCGGCACCGATCCCGGCGCCGCCGCCGCTCACGATCGCCACCCGGTCGCTCAGCCGCACGGCCGCACCCTCAGTGGAAGGGGAGGTAGTACGCGAGTTCCCATTCGGTGACGTCCGTCGTCGTGGGGTCGGCGCCGGACGCGACGTACCGCTCCCACTCGGCGCGCTTCAGGATGACGAACGCCTCGACGACCTCGGGCCCGATCGCCTCGACCAGCGCGTCGTCCGCGACGAGCTCGTCGAGCGCCTCGTCCAGGTTCGCGGGGACGTGCACGTCGGTGTTCGGCGCCTCCGAGACCGGCTGGGCCGGCGGGAGATCGAGGCGCCGCTCGACCCCCAGGCGCGCCGCGTGCAGGATCGCGGCCGCCGCCAGGTACGGGTTGGCAGCGGCGTCCGAGGTGCGGTGCTCCAAGCGCGTCCCCTCGCCTCGCGCCGGTGGGACGCGGACCGTCACGCTCCGGTCGTCGTGACCCCAATTCGCCCAGTAGCCGTTCAGCATGTCGGGCTGCAGGCGCTTGTACGCGTTCACGTGCGGCGCGAGGATCGCGGCCATCCCGCGGTGGTGCGCCAAGAGCCCGGCGATGCACGACCGCGTCAGGTCGGACAGGTGGTCGGCGCCGTTCGGGTCATGGAACGCGTTCGAGCCGTCCTCGCGCCGGAACGAGAAGTTGACGTGCAGGCCGCTCCCGCCCCGATCGCCGAGCGGCCGCCCCACGAACGTGGCGAGCTTGCCGCGGCGATCGGCTACCTCGCGGACGAGGAGCTTGAACAGGAAGGCCTCGTCCGCGGCGGGGATCGCGTCGCGGTAACGGATGTTCACCTCGTAGGCGGCGTTGTCGTACTCGCTGCACCAGCTCTCGACCGGGAACCCGCTGGCGAGGGCGGTGTCGACGAGCTCCTCGATCAGGCCGGTCGGATCGACCGCCGTCCCGGTCCCGTAGACCCGGTGCGACGGCACCGAGACGGCCCGCCATCCGCTCGGCTCGTCGGGCTCCAACAGGTAGAACTCGAGCTCGAACGCCACCTGCGGCTCCAGGCCCATCGCTCGCCACGGACGGATCGCCTCCCGCAGGACGTGGCGCGTGTCCCACGGGGCGGGCTCGCCGTGGAGTTCCATGTCGCCGATCCCGACCATCGTGCCGCGCTCCCAACCGGGTCGCAGCGTGTCGCGGTCGAGCGTCGCCTCGACGTCGTGCAGCCCGACGTCGAACTGCGTGCGGGGGACCGGGAGGATCTCCTTGTCGTGCGTGAGCGGGTACACGCCGACACAGAACGCCGCCTTCCCGGCCGCGGCCACGTCGCCATAGAGGTACTTGCCGCGCTCGAGGCCGTGGATGTCGGGGTAGAGGAGCCGGAGCCGTTCGGGTTGCGTGTCCATCCACCCTCCCGTGGGTGCCCGTCGCGGACCCGGACGACCGCCCGACCCCGCCCGCCTTGCGCCTGCAGATGATTCGGGCCCAAAATACCCCACCGTCGACCCCTGAGGGGAGGCCACCCGCCGTGTCCGTCGGCGCGTCGATCACGCTCGAGGAGCTGGAGCGCGATCCGTACCCCGTCTACGCGCGCCTGCGCGAGGCGGAGCCGGTCAGCTGGGTCCCCGCGGTGCAACTGTGGCTCGTCACGCGCCACGACGACGTCCGCCACGTCGGCCTGACGCCGGAGGACTTCACCGCCGCCACGGAGCCCTCCACGCTGAACCGGACGATGGGCGTCAACATGCTCGGCTCCGAGGGCGAGGACCAGCAACGGATCCGCCGGATCACCGAGATGCCGTTCCGCCCCCGGGACGTCGAGGAGCGCACCCAGGGGATGATCCCGAAGCTCGCGCACGAGCTGATCGATGGCTTCGCCGACCGAGGCGAGGTGGACCTGTTCCGCGCGTTCTCCGATCCGATGTCGGTGCGGTCCCTGCGGTTCATGCTCGGGCTCGACGAGGTGCCGTGGGAGGACATCCTCGCGTGGAACGAGGGGATGATGCCCGGCCTCGCGAACTTCGAGGGCGATCCGGCGAAGCAGGCGCCGGCCGACGCGGCGAGCGAGGCGCTCGGGGCCGCGATCGAGCGCGTGATGGACCGGCTGGCGGACGAACCCGACGGCTCGGTCCTGTCCTGGATGCTCCATCACGACGCCGACGGCGACACGATGGAGCGCGACGAGATCGTCGCGAACACGAAGCTGATGCTCTCGGGCGGGCTCCAGGAGCCGCGCGACCTGATCGCGCTCACCGTGTGGGCGCTCGGGACGCACCCGGAGCAGCTCGAAGCGGTCCGGGCCGACCCGTTGCTCGTGAAACCCGCCGTCGAGGAGACGCTGCGGTGGGTGGGGCCGGTGGGCACGGCGACCCGCCAGACGACGCGACCGCTCGAGATCGCGGGGACGCCGCTCGCAGAGGGGGCGCTGATCGGCGCGGTGCTCTCCTCCGCGAACCGCGACCCGCGCCGGTGGACCGATCCCGACCGGTTCGACATCGGGCGGAAGGAGGGCGCACATCTGGCGTTCTCGATCGGGACGCACTTCTGCCTGGGGGCGTGGTTCGGGCGGCACCTGGCGCGCGTCTCGCTCGAGATCCTGCTCGACCGGCTGCCGAACCTCCGCCTCGACCCCGAGCGGCCGCCGACGCTCTGCGGCTGGGAGTTCCGCGCGCCCGATTCGACCTGGGTCCGCTGGGACGCGGCCTGAGCCCTCACTCCGTTATCGTCGGCGCCGATGGACCGGCCTCGTCACCCCGCTCGAGCCGAAACCGTCGGCTCGCTCCTGCGCCCGCCGGCGCTTCGTGCGGCGGTGGAGGCGTTCTACGAGGCGGGGCACTCGGCCCGCCTCGACGAGGAACGCGGGAAGGACGCCGGCGAGCTCCGGCGCCTCGAGGACGAGGCGATCCGGGTCGCGATCGCGCGCCAGATCGACTGCGGCCTCGACGTGATCACCGACGGCGAGTTCCGCCGGTGGATGTTCATGAACTCCTTCTACGACGCGGTCTCCGGGGTGCGCACCGGCAAGACGGTCGCGTTCCGCAACGACCGCGGCGAGGACGTCGAGCTGAACATCCACGAGATCGTCGGTCGCCTGTCGCCGGTGGACTCGCCGGCCGCGCACGAGGCGTCCTTCCTGGCCGAGGCCGCGGGGAGCTACCCGTTCAAGGTCACGTTCCCGGCGCCGTCGATCTTCGGGCACCCCCTCACGACCGTCGTGGGGGCGGAGGAAGGCGGGTACGGCTCGCTCGCGGAGTTCGTCGCGCACGCCGTTGAGATCGAGCGCGGGCTGGTCGCCGATGCGATCGAGGCCGGCGCACGGTACATCCAGTTCGACTTCCCTCTCTATCCCTACCTCGTCGACCCGGCGTGGATCGGGCGGTTCGAGGCCGCCGGGCACGATGCGGGCGCCGTGTTGGAGGCGGCGCTCTCCGCGGACGCCGCGGTGCTGGAGGGGATCCCCGCGGACGTCACCACAGCGCTGCACATCTGCCGCGGCAACTACCGCTCGTCGTGGATGTGCGAGGGCCCGCTGGAGCCGGTCGCCGAGCGCGTGTTCGGCGAGCTGCCGTACGACGCGTTCCTGGTCGAGTGGGACGACCTCGGGCGCGACGGCGGCTACGAGCCGGTCCGGTTCCTACGCGACGGATCGATCATGGTGATGGGCATCGTCTCGACGAAGCGCGCCGAACTCGAGGGCGAGGATGATCTGCTCCGCCGGATGGACGACGCGGCGTCCCTCGCCGGTGGGCTCGACAGGCTCGCGATCAGCGCGCAGTGCGGGTTCGCCAGCGTGATGGTCGGCAACCAGATCGACGAGGACACGCAATGGCGCAAGCTCGAGCTCGTCGGCCGTGTCGCCGACCGGCTGTGGGTCTAGCGGAGGCTCCTCGCGTCAAGGGTGCGTCTCACGCATCGTCGGGGCGGGTGTCTTCGGATGGCCAGTCCATCCCTGGACCCAGAACTCCGTCTTCACGCTCAGCGGTCTGGGGCTGGGTGTCCAACGGGAACGATGTACAGCGGGAGCTCATCCTCCCCCACACGGAGGGCGGCGCGCACGCCTTCGTCGTCGAACGCGCCGATCGGCACGGCACCGAGCCCGAGGGCGGTCGCTTCGAGCAGCAGGTTCTGGCAGGCGTGACCGGCCTCGAGCGTCACGTACCGCTCGGCACGATCTCCGTACGTGCCCGCTGTCCTCGCGACGACCCCGGTGATCACGAACAGGATCGGCGCCACGACCGCCGCCTCCTGGTTGCCGGTCGCGGCCGCGATGAGCTGCCGTCGGTCCTGGTTCCTCAACGTACGCACTCCGTGGCTCGTGGGTAGGTAGCGAACGAGAGCATCCGACGTGGCGACCGTGACTTCGAGGGGGTACGAGGCGCCCGCCGATGGAGCCGTCCGACCGCCCCAATCGGCGGTCTGACCTTGCGCCGCCCAGCACAGGCGATCGATCGCACTCGGATCTACGGGCTCATCGGTGAAGGCACGCATCGAACGGCGCTCGGCCAACACGTCGTCGAGCCCGGCCGAACCCGAGCCTGACGACGGCGCCAGGGCGGACGTTCGCTCAGGCGAAACGCGGGTCCTCGACCGGTTCGCACACGCGCCCACGGCCGTCACCACCCCAGCCACCAGCATCACCCTCCTGGGAACCCGGG
>DATBLY010000124.1:0-3574 GCA_036555125.1 Actinomycetota bacterium
TGATGGTGGGGACCGCCAGGGCGCTCCGGCAGCTCGCGGACGCGAGGATCCGCGCCGACGCGGTGGTCGGGAGCGCGAACGATCCGTCCGAGCGCTACGAGCCGGACGTCCTCGAGACCCCGCCCGCGCTGGTCGTGCGCACCGACGGGGCGCGGGGCGGCACGTTCGAGACGGCCGACGGCGCGCGGGGCCGGTACGACCCCTGGCCGACGACGTCGGCCGACGGCGACGCCTACGGGGGCGGGGACAGCTTCATGGCGGGCCTCACGTTCGCCCTGGGTCGCGGGGACCCGGTCCCCGACGCCCTCGCGCTCGCGGCCCGGTGCGGCGCCGCCTGCGTGAGCGGGCGCGGCCCCTACGCGACCCAGCTCACAGCCGCAGACCTCTAGATCAGACGGGCCGGCGGGCCGGTCGGCGACCGGGATCCGACGTCCGTTCCGAGGCTCAGGGTCGGCCCCGAACCGACCGATATGGGCAGGTGACATGACGCTTCAGACCTGTGCTCGGTGCGGGGCCCACAACGCCGCGTCCGCGGTCGCGTGCCTCACGTGCGGGACCCCGTTCGGGACCGCCTCGTACGCCGCGACCGCGTCCCGGCCCGGCCCCGACGTCAGCCCGTCCGCGATCGCGACCGCCCCTCCCCCGGCCGCGACCGGGCTGCCGCCGGCGCCCCCGCGGCGGGCCGACATGGCGTTCGATCGGCCCTGGACGAGCGACCCGTCGGGGATCTCCGCCTCTACACCGGCGCCGGCCCGAACGGCCCCGTTGCTGAGCGGCATCGTGGCCGCGGTGGTGGCGCTCGCCGTCGGCGGCTGGTTCACGCTCCGCGGCGGCGACGGGCTCCCGGGCTCGATCGCCGGCGTGCCGCGACTGGACACCGCCGAGGCCCAGGCGTTCGAGGACCAGGCCGAGGCCACGGAGTTCGCGGGGATCACGTTCCGCGGCGCGATGTACGGCTCCGCCGGGACGCCGGAGCTGATCGTCGAGCTGGTCGACGGCGTACCGGAGGACGCGGACCTCGGATCCCTCGACGAGATGTTCGACAGCATGGCCGACGGCTTCGCGAGCGGCAGCGGTGGCGCCGTGCAGCTGACGGCGAAGGCGTCCGAGACCCTCGCGGGCGTCTCGTACATCTGCGCGCCGTTCCACGCGACCGACCCGACCGCCGGCGAGCTCGCCGGGGCGGTGTGCCTGTGGCAGGGCGACGGCTACGGCCTGATCGCGACGCTGCGCGCATCGGATGCCCACGCGGCGATCGCCGACGCGCAGCTCGTGTACGACGCCGTCCACTGAGACGGACCCTCGCGCGCGTCACCGGTTCCGGCGCATACTCGACCGCGTGGACGTGGCCGCGTTCCTGGGACGCTTCCCGCCCTTCGACGACCTGCCGCCCGACCGGCTGGCGGCGCTCGCCGACCGTGCGGAGCTGACGCGGTTCCCCGCGGCGACCGTGATCGTCCGGCAGGGCGGCGACCCGTCGCCGGGCCTCTACGTCGTGCGGGACGGCACCGTCGAGCTCTGGGACGACGGCCGGCTCCTCGACCTGCTGGGCGAGGGCGAGGTCTTCGGCCTGTCGGCGGTGATCGACGCCGGGCCGACCGCCACCGTCCGCGCGCACGAGGACGCGACCTGTTACCTGATCCCCCCCGCGATCGCGGAAGAGCTCGTGGGCACGGCCGCCGGACGCTCCTTCGTGCTCGGGACCTTCGGTGAACGGCAGCGTCGGCGTCGCGAGACGGCGTCGCTCGTCGAGGCTTCCGCGACGGCCGCGCCCGACCGACGCCTCCGCCCGGTGGGCGAGCTGATCCGCCGAGCGCCCGTGCTGGCCGATCCGGCGGTGCCGATCGCCGAGGCGGCGGCGCTGATGACCGCGGAGCGCGTCTCGAGCGTGCTCGTGCGCGTCGACGACGGATGGGGCATCGTCACGGACCGCGATCTCCGGTCGAAGGTCGTCGCGGCGGGGCTCGACACGGCGACCCCCGTGTCGGCGATCGCGAGCCATCCGGTGCGGACCGTGACGGCCACGACGCTCGCCGGCGACGCGATCGTGCGGATGTTCGCGGAGGACGTGCACCACTTCCCGGTCCAGGACGAGGGCGGCGTCTTGCTCGGGGTCGTCACCGAGACCGACCTGGTCGACCTCGGGGAGGGGACCCCGTTCGCGCTCCGCGGGCGCATCGAGCGCGCCCCGACGGTCGCGGCGGTGGCCGAGGCCGGCCGGGAGCTGCCCGCGGTCGTGGTCGAGCTGGTCGATGCGAGCGCCGACCCGGTGGACGTGGGACGCGTCGTGGCGCTCGCGATCGACGCGATGACCCGCCGGCTGATCGAGCTCGCGATCCGCGAGCTGGGCGACGCCCCCGTCCCGTGGGCGTGGCTCGCCCTCGGCAGCGCGGCCCGCCGGGAGCAGGCGCTGCGGACCGACCAGGACCACGCGCTCGCGATCGACGCCGATCAGGCCACGGCGGCGGAGGTCGATCCCTACTTCGAGCGCCTCGCGACGAGCGTCACCGACGGCCTGGAGGCGGCGGGGATCGCGCGCTGCCCCGGCGACGTGATGGCCACGCACCCGTCGCTCCGCCGCTCGGTCGCCAGCTGGTCGGAGGCGATGCACACCTGGATGCAGGACCTGAGCCCCCGCGGGAGCGAGCTCTCCTCGCTGGTGTACGACTACCGAAGGGTCGCGGGGCCCCTCGAGGTCGAACCGGTCCTGGACGCGGTGGTTCGCGACGCCCGCGCGCGGCCGGGCTTCCTCCGCGGGCTCGGGCGGCGGGCGCTCGACCTGCGGCCGCCGACCGGGTTCGTCCGCGACCTCGTGGTCGAGCGCCACGGGGAGCACGCCGGCCGGCTCGACGTCAAGCGCGGCGGGATCACGATCATCGGCAACCTCGCGCGCGTGTACGCGGTCGCGTCGGGCGTGACGTCGAAGGGCACCGTCGAGCGCCTGCGGACGACCGCCGGGCAGCCCCTCCTGTCGCGCGGCGTGGCGGACGAGCTGGTCGAGGCGTTCCACTTCCTGTGGGAGGTCCGCCTCCGCCATCAGGCCGAGCAGGTGCGCGCGGGCGCGGCGCCGGACGAGTTCCTCGACCCCTCGACGCTGGGGCCGGTCGCGCGCCAGGGGCTGAAGGAGGCGTTCCGCGTGATCGCGCGGGCCCAGCGCGAGCTCGCCACGGCGATGGACCTGCGGATGCCCTAGACGCCCGTCGGAGCCGCTACGGGGGCGGGTCGAAGGGCTCCGCGGGGACCATGGGGTCGGTCCCCATCGCGTGGAACCCGCCGTCCACGTGGATCAGCTCCCCGCTGATGCCGGCCGACAGGTCCGAGAACAGGAACGCGATCGCCCGGCCCACCGGCGTCGGGTCGGTAACGTCCCATCCGAGGGGGGCTCGCTGTCCCCACGCATCCGAGATCCGGTCGAAGCCGGGGATCCCCTTGCCGGCCATCGTGCGGAGCGGCCCCGCCGACACGGTGTTCACGCGGATCCCCTTCGGCCCCAGGTCGCGCGCCAGGTACCGCGTCACGGACTCCAGGCTCGCCTTCGCGACGCCCATCCAGTCGTAGACCGGCCACGCGACGC
>DATBLY010000150.1:0-15268 GCA_036555125.1 Actinomycetota bacterium
TGTACATCAAGAAGTTCGGGCCGTACATGTACGGGACGCCGTAGACGTAGCCGTCCACGACGTAGTGGGCGTTGTTGGTCCCGTCGGTCGGGCTGAGCGGCGCGATCACGTTCCCGAGCTCCGGGAACAGCGCCGTGTCGACCGCGCCGACGTCCTGGCCGGCGATCAGCCGGTTCGAAGCGTCGCCCGAAGCCGAGACGCCGTCGTACACCGAGCCGCCGCCCTGACGCATCAAGGTCACCATCTCGTCCGACGTATCTGCGTACTTCACCGTCACCTGGCAGCCGGTCTCGTCCTCGAACGGCGTGACCCAGTCGTAGTTCGGATCGACGGAGCCGTCCTCCGTGTACCCGTTCCAGGCGATCAGGCTGAGCTCGCCCTCGCCTTCGCCGATCGCGTCGTAGGTCTTGGCCGGGACGAGTCCCTCGCCGCCGGTCTCGCCCGTCGCGCCGCCGGTCTCCCCGGTTCCTCCTCCGCCTCCGCCCTCGTCGTCGCCGCCGCAGGCCGCGGCGACGAGCGCGAGCACGCCGACGACGGCGAGCCATCGCATCTTCCTCATCGAGCCCCCTCCTCTTGGTCCATCGTCCCTTCCGCCGCGCCGGCGGCCTCTTCCACCGGTCGGTTGTTGCCACGCTTCCACATCAGGCGCACGGCCTCCCCCTTGACCTGCAGCGCCTCCATCGACGACGTGTCGAGGTTCTGTCGCATCACGACCAGCTCTCCGCCACCGTCGAGCGAGACGAGGTAGCGGGTGACGGCACCCAGGTATACGACCTCGTGGACGCGCCCGGTCGCGGTGCACGCGTCGTCGGCGACCGCGGCCTCGGGATCGACCATCGCGATCTTCTCCGGGCGGATCGTGAACGCGTGCGCGCTGCCGGTGATCCGCTCGGCCGCGTCACCCTCGAGCACGTTCGAGACCCCCACGAACCCCGCCACGAAGCCCGTCGCGGGTCGTTCGTACACCTCCGCGGGCGACCCGACCTGCTCGATCCGGCCGTGGCTGAACACGGCCATCCGGTCGCTCATCGTGAGGGCTTCCTCTTGGTCGTGCGTCACGTAGATGAACGTCAGGCCCACCTCGCGCTGGATCTCCTTCAGCTCGATCTGCATCGCCTGACGGAGCTTCAGGTCCAACGCGCCGAGCGGCTCATCCAGGAGCAGGACCTTCGGCCGGTTCACGAGCGCCCGGGCGAGCGCGACGCGCTGCCGCTGCCCACCTGAAAGCTGCGCCGGCTTGCGGTCCCCGAACGCGGCCAGCTGGACCATCGCGAGCGCCTCGTCGACGCGGGACCGGCGCTCGGACCGCGAGACCTTCTGCACCATGAGGCCGTAGCCGACGTTCTGCGCCACCGTCATGTGCGGGAACAGCGCGTAGTCCTGGAAGACCGTGTTGACGTCGCGTTCGTACGGGGCGAGACGCGAGACGTCCTGCCCTTCCAGCAGGATCAGGCCCTCGGTCGGCTGCTCGAAGCCAGCGATCATGCGCAGGCAGGTGGTCTTGCCCGATCCGGACGGCCCGAGCATCGAGAAGAACTCCCCCTCGCGGACGTCCAGGTCCACGCCGTCCACGGCGACGACGGTGCCGAACCGCTTGACGACGCGCTCGAGACGCACGGCGAGCGACGGGTCGTCCGAGGCACGCTCCCCGTGCACCTGTGCCGCCGTCTCGGCCACGCCTGGACCCCCCATCCACCCGACGCCGTCGGGTTAGCCGACCATCTTGAACGGGAAGCCAGCTGCCAGCAAGCGGCACCCTCGGTGCTTGCCGCCCACTCAGGCGCCGGCCGCGGCGCCGACGAGGCCGGGAACCGTCTGGTCCCGGTCGACCAGGACACGCGAGAGCGCGTCCGTCAGGCGCCCGACCACGCCGGGGCCTTCGAAGACGAGGGCCGTGTACAGCTGGACGGTGGTCGCACCGGCCTCCAGGCAGGCCACCACGTCGTCGACCGTGGCGATCCCTCCGCACGCGTTGACCGGCAGCGCTCCACCGGTCGCCGACACGACCTCGGCCACGATCGCGGGGGTCCGCGCGGCGAGCGGCCGTCCGGACCGACCGCCGGCGCCGGCCGAGAGCCGGCGATCCTCGACCGGCAGCGTGTTCGAACAGGTCAGGCCCGCGGCGCCGTGTGACCGGGAGATGTGCGCGAGCGCGAGCACGGCCTCGCGCTCGATGTCGGTCGCGAACGGCGGGAGCTTCACGAACACCGGTCGGTCGGTCCGCTCGCGGAACGCGCCCAGCAGCGCCGCGAGATGGGCCTCCTGGTCGCGGTCCCGTCCCCACGACACGTTCGGACAGCTCGCGTTCAGCTCCAGGCCGTCGGCGAGCGGCGCCAGACGCTCGACGACGGCGGCCGCGTCCCGGACCGCCTCGTCGGCGACGCTGACGAGGCGAGGGGCGGTCCGGCGCGTGCGAGCGAGCGTGCGCGCCGCCGCCTCCAGGCCCGGGTTCGGGAGGCCCATCGCGTTCGTCAGGGCGCCCGCTTCGGGGTCGCGGGCGATCCGGGGCCGCGGGTTCCCCGCGCGCGGCTCGCGGGTGATCGTGCCGCCGATCACGTAGCCGAACCCCAGCCGCCCGAGCGCGTCGAGGCGGCGAAGGGACTTGTCGAAGCCGGCGGCCAGCCCGATCGGGTTGCGGAGGGGGATGCCGGCCAGGGTCACGCCCTGACGGAGGTCCGTGGCCGCCCCCCCGATCGCGCGCCACGGCAGCGGGAGGCCGAGCAGCGTCATGGCGAGGCGGTGGGCGGACTCGGGATCGAGGGCGAAGAAGAGCGGTCGTCCGACGGTCCGGTACCAGCCCATCGGGCGCCTATGCTACCCGGCCATGGACGAAGACCTGGCCCGGCGTCTGATCGACGCGTCCGAGCTGCACGGGGACTTCGTCCTGTCGAGCGGGACGCGTTCGAGCGTGTACTTCGACAAGTTCCGGTTCCTGACCCGGCCCGACCTGCTGCGCGCGCTCGCACACGCCGTTGCCGAGCGGATCCCGGCGAGCGTGGACCTGGTCGCCGCGCCCGAGGGCGCGGCGACGTTGCTCGTCGCCGCGGTCGCCCTCGAGACGGAGCTCCCGGTCGCCGTCGTCCGCAAGGAGCCGAAGACGTACGGGACCCGCGGCCGGGTCGAGGGTCACGCGCCGGCCGGCGCCCGCGCCCTGCTGATCGAGGACGTCTCGACCACGGGCCACCAGGTCCTCGCCGCCGCCCGGGCGCTCGAGGACGCCGGCGTCACGATCGACCGCATCGTGCTGGCGATCGACCGCGGCGGCGCGGAGCACCTGCGCGGAGCGGGGTTCACGGTCGAGGCGATCGCGGTGCAGCGACCCGACGCCTGAGGGCGGTCAGGCGACCGGCGAGCGGATGCAGCGCCAGATCTGCAGGCGCCAGAGCCAGCGGCTGCCGCGCCGGTGGAGGTTCAGGAGCCCCTCCTTCATCATCCGCGCCGCCGCGACCGACTTGCCGACGATGTCGGGGAGCGGGAACTCGCGCGAGATCACCGACTCCATGTTGTCGCCGAAGAGCCGGCGGGCGGCCTCGAGGATCGACCGCTCGTCCTGGATCGTCCCGGTGGGCAGGTACAGCCGGCCGCCGGGTGCGAGCGTCTGCGTCTCGCCGATGCTCTCGAGCATCATCCGCGGGAGCTCCGCGCCGGTGGGCCCCCCGGCCCGTCCGTCGGGGAACCAGCCGGCCACCTGGGCGATCTCGTCCGGGATCCCGGAGACGTCGCCGATCAGCACGGTGGCCTGCTCGTCGCGCACGGGCTGGAGGAGGTCCCCCGCCCGGAACTCCACCCGGTCGTGCAGGCCCAGACGGCGCGCGTTGCGGGTGGCGGCCTCCACGGCCTCCTCGGAGAGGTCGCAGCCGATCACCCGGCGCGCCCCCAGTCGGGCTGCCACGAACGAGAGCACGCCGCTGCCACAGCCCACGTCGATCACGGTGTCGTCGGGACCGATCTCGAGCGCATCGGCGATCGTCCGGCTGGTGTGGGTGGGGCTGAAGACCCCCGGGTTCAGGTCGATCGTGAACGGGCCCGTACGGCCCTTCCACACCAGCTCGGTCGGTGCGCTCTGGCTCATCTGGGCTCCATCGTCTCACGCGCGGGCACGTCGACGTCAACCGTCGCGGACCCGCAGCCACGACAATTGGCGTGAGGTTACACGGGCGGAGGTTCGAGCGCCGTGTCCTCGCCGGGGATCAGCTGCCCCGCCTCGACCGCCTGGGCATCGGCCAGCAACCGGTCCCGGAGCGCCTGCGTCGCGATCCCCCGATGCCCGTCCGGGTACCGGCCCACGCGCGAGGCCGCACGCCGCAGGAGCGTCTTCGTACCGTGGGGGTTGCCGCGGCGGAAGTGGACGTAGCCCGCGCCCATCTGGGACAGGCCCTTGAAGAACTCGGCGTCGTCGGTCTGCCGCGCCTGCTTCCAGGCCGTCTCCCACGCCTCGTGGGCGGGGAAGTAACGACCGGCGCGCGCGTGGCGCCGCGCCAGCTCGTGGTTCTCCTCGAGCGACAGGCTGTCGAAGTCCTCGAGCACGAGCTCGTTCGGCGCGTCCCAAGGCTGCGGACGCCCCAGCCGGTCCCGCGGACGCTCGGGCTTCTGCCGCCGCTCGCTCGGGATCCCGGTCTTGCCTTGCGCTTCCTCGGGCATCCCGGCGAGCCTACCGGCCCGAACACCCGGCGGTCATGACGAGCGCCCGCCGTCGCCGGCGAGGAGCTCGAGCGACTCGCGGAGCGCGTCGACCCGCCGGTCACCGAGCTCCCGGCGGAGCCGGACCTCGGTGGCCTGCACCGCGCGACGGGCGTCCGCGACGGCCCGGCGCCCACGGGCGGTGAGCCGCACGACCTTCGCGCGGCCGTCCGATGGATCGTCGACGCGGCGGACGAAGCCGCGCGACTCGAGCTCGTCGACGAGCAGCATCATCGCCTGCTTCGTGACCCGCCCCCGCCGAGCGAGCTCGGTCAGGCGCGTGCCCGAGCGACGGTCCACGTGCAGGAAGACGGCGAGGTGCCCGGGACGAACGTCGGACCACCCCCGCTCCTCGAGCGCCTCGACGAGCTGCGAGGAGAACGCGCGATGGCCCTCGAGCAAGAGCCGGCCCAGATCCGGTTCCGTCACGAGGGCATCGTCCGCTCGCACACCGAGGACCGTCAACCCGGCTGACGACCATGCGCGCGGCGAGGGTCCGGTCGACCCGGCCGGGGCTCGCTAGCCTGGCGTCCATGCCGATCGAGATCCGCGAGGCCCTCGAGGAGGAGCACGAGGAGGTCGGGCGCGTCACCGCCGGCGCGTACGCGGAGTTCGCTCGACCCGGCGACGGCGACTGGGAGGAGTACCTCGAGCGCATCGCGGACGTGCCCGGACGGGCCGACCGCACGACGATCCTCGTCGCCGTCGAGGGGACCGTGATCGTCGGGAGCGCGACGCTCGAGCTGCTCGCCCGGGTCGAGGAGCCCGAGGACCCACCCCTGCGGCCGCACGAGGCCCACATCCGGATGCTCGGCGTCGACCCCGCGTGGCGCGGGCGCGGGGTGGGAGGGCTGCTGATGGAGACGTGCGAGCGGCTCGCCCTGGAACGCGGCAAGACGCTGATGACCCTGCACACGACCCAGCGGATGGCGGCGGCGCGGCGCATGTACGAGCGGCTCGGCTACGAGCGGGGCGAGGACCGCGTCTTCCCCGACGGATTCGTGCTGCTCTCGTACACGAAGCGGCTGGACTAGTTGTAGTTCCCGTTCACGTCGTTTGCAGTCGTGATGAAGGCGGACGTCCTCCGAGCGCGGTGTGGGCTCGTTCGTGATTGTAGGTCTCGATCCAGGCTGGCAGGGCAGCGAGGCGCGCTGCGTTGGACCGATAGAGCCGGACGTAGGCCCACTCGTCGAGCATGGTGCGGTTGAAGCGCTCGGCCTTCCCGTTGGTCTGCGGACGGTACGGCGCGGTCACCAGGTGGGCGGCGCCGATCTCGTCCAACGCCTGGGCGAACACGCTCGACACCGTGTAGTTGCGCGCGCGATCGGTCATCACGCGCTCGATGGGGACGCCGAGCTCAGCGAAGTGTCGAGCGCATCGGAGCAGGAAGCCGGCGCACGTCTCCCCGCGCTCATCCGCGTGAGCTTCCACGTAGGCGTAGCGAGAGCGATCGTCGATGGCGACGTGGAGATAGTCGTACCCCACGCCCCGCCCACGTCCTCGTCGTGTCTCGGTGCTCTTGCCGAGCATGCGCCACCCACCACCGGGTCGGATCCGACCGAGCTTCTTCACGTCGACGTGGATCAGCTCCCCCGGCCGGTCGCGCTCGTAGCGGATCGGGACGGCGGTCGGGCGATCCAGGCGGGTGAGTCTCGAGAGACCCTCTCGCCGAAGGACCCCGTAGACCGTCGATCGAGGCAGCCCCAGTTCGGGACCCAACCGGTGCGGCCCCACCTTCCGACGCCGCCTGGCTCGGCAGATCCGCTGGACCTCGTGAGCATGCAGCGCCCGAGGCCGTCGATGCGGAGCGGAGCTGCGATCCTCCAGACCCTCGACGCCCTCGTCGCGGAACCGACGCAACCACTTGTGGACGGTGGCTCGGGAGACCCCCATCGACTCTGCAGCGGCGGAGACGGTCCAGCCGCCTTCGATCACTCGCGACACGAGCAGCAACCGCCCGAACGGCGTGAGCCGCGCCCTACGATGTCCCACGAGAGCCTCCTTCCGGTTCGGACTCAGCAGCCCAAACCGTGCAGGGAGGCTCTCGCCCTGTAAACAACCTCAGTGGGAACTACAGCTAGTCCTGCCCGGACTCCCGGCGGGCGACTACCCCTCGCCGGAACCGCTCGCCGTGCGTACGACCTCGCCCGAGGACAGGATCACCCCGTCCTCGCACTCCGCCTGGACCAACCCGCCGCGGAACTGCTGCTCGTACAGGCGGGCGTAGATCCCGCCGCGCGCGAGGAGCTCGTCGTGGGTGCCGCGCTCCACGATCCGCCCGCGGTCGACGACGAAGATGACGTCGGCCGACAGGATCGTGGAGAGCCGGTGGGCGATCGCGATCGTCGTGCGGCCGTGCATCAGCGGCTCGAGCGCCGCCTGCACCAGGCGCTCCGAGGTCGTGTCCAGGGAGGAGGTCGCCTCGTCGAGGATCAGGATCCGCGGGTCCTTGAGGATCACGCGCGCGATCGCCAGGCGCTGCTTCTCGCCGCCGGAGACCTTGTAGCCGCGCTCGCCCACGACGGTTTCGTACCCGTCGGGCATCTCCATGATCCGATCGTGGATGTAGGCGGCGCGGGCGGCGGCCTCCAGCTGCTCCTGCGTGGCGTCGGGCTTGCCGTACAGCAGGTTCCGCCGGATCGTCGTGTGGAACAGGTACGTCTCCTGCGTGACGATCCCGATCATGTCGCCGAGCGACTCGAGCGCGATCTTCCGTACGTCGATGCCGTCGATCTCGACGGATCCCTCGTTCACGTCGTACAGGCGCGGGACCAGGTAGGTGATCGTCGTCTTCCCCGCTCCCGACGGCCCGACCAGGGCGGCGAGCTGTCCCGGCAGGATCTCGAGGTCGACGTCGTCCAGCGTCCACGGCCGGCCGCCCCGATCGCCATCGCTCGGGGCCTCGTCGGTCGAGTCCCCATCGGAGACCTCCCCGTCCGCGGAGGGCGACACCACGAGCCCGTCGGGCCTGGGCGTGTCGTAGCGGAACCGGACGTGCCGTAGCCGCACCTGCCCCCGGACCTCGGCGGGCGCGATCGCGACCGCCTCGGGATCGTCCCGGATCTCGTGCGGCAGGTCGAGGTACTCGAAGATCCGGTCGAACAGCGCGAACGAGGTCTGCACGTCGTTCGAGATCTGCAACATCGAGCCGATCGGGAAGAAGATCCGCGACTGCAGCGTGGTGAACGCCACGATGGTCCCCGCCGTCATGGCGGCGGGGTTCGACGACGTGACCCACGCGACCACCAGGTAGGTCAGGGCCGGCATGATCGAGAAGAAGGTCCCGACGATGGCGAAGAACGACTGACCGATCATCGTCTGGCGGATCGTGAACCCGGTCAGCCGCTCGTTCTCGAGCCGGTAGCGGTCGATCTCGTGTCGCTGGCGCCCGAACGACTTCGACAGCAGGATCCCGCTCACGGAGAGCGTCTCCTCGGTGATCGCCGTCAGATCGGCGAGCGTCTTCTGCGTGCTGGTGGCCACCTCGCGCCGGGCCCGGCCGACCTTGACCGTGAGCCAGATGAAGACCGGCGTGATCGCGAGCGACATCACGGTCAGCTGCCAGGACAGGATCAGCATCGCGATCAGCGTGCTGACGATGATCACGACGTTGGCCAGGAGCGACGACGCCGTGTTCGTCACGACCCCCTGGACCCCCCCGACGTCGTTCGCGAGCCGCGACTGGATCTCCCCCGTCCGCGTCGAGGTGAAGAACTTCACGTGCATGAACTGCAGGTGTCGGTAGAGGGCGTCGCGGAGGTCCTGCATCACGCGCAGCCCGACGAGGTTCGACAGGTACGTCTGTCCCACGCCGATCACGCCCGTGATGATCGGGATCGCGATCATCAGCGCGACCAGCCGGTACACGACCGGGAGATCCGGGTTGCACGACGTGTTCGTGCAGTGCAGGCCGTTGTCGAAGACCTGCTTGATCAGCAACGGGTTCGCGATGCCGAGGGCCGAGGTGATGAAGATCGCGATGCCGACGACCGCAACCTTCGCCCGGTACGGCCGGAAGATGCCGACGACCCGCTTGATCGTCGGGCGCGTGATCGGGCGCTTGTCCTCCTCGCGGACGGGCGCGCCGTACATCCGGAAATGACGGCCCATGACCTCCTAGGGTACGCGCGGTCCGCGACAAACCCGTCCGCGCTCAGCCCGCAACGGGGGATCCGGCGAGCACGCGCGCTCGGCGGAACACCGCGTCGATCATCGCGGGCGTGAGCCTGCCGGTGAACGTGTTCTGCTGGCTCGGGTGGAAGCATCCGAGGAGCCGGTACGGGCCGACCACCGCCTCGGCTCCGTGCCCGAACCGGGGCTTCGGCCGGGCGACGTGGCCGTCGTCGGCGAGCGCCCGCAGGGCTCCGTCCCAGGCGTACGCGCCCAGGGGCACGATCGCCCGGATGCCTTCCAACGCCGCGAGCTCCCGCGAGAGGAACGGCAGGCACCGGTCGCGCTCGTCCGGGGTGGGCTTGTTCGCCGGCGGCGCGCACCGGTTGACGGCGGTGACGAAGGCGCCGATCAAGCGCAGCCCGTCGTCGCGCGACACGGACGTGGGCTGGTTCGCGAACCCGGTGCGGTGCAACGACGCGTACAGGAAATCACCGGATCGGTCGCCGGTGAACATCCGGCCCGTGCGGTTCGTGCCGTGCGCGGCGGGGGCGAGCCCCAGGATCAGCACGCGGGCATCCGGATCGCCGAACCCCGGTGCCGGCCTCGCCCAGTAGGTCTGGTCCACGAACCGCGCCGTCTTCTCGCGCGCCACCCGCTCGCGCCAGGCGACCAGGCGTGGACAGGCGCGGCAGCGGACGATCTCGCGCGCGATCCGCTCCAGCTCCCGCGCGCTCACGCGAGCAGCGGGAACGCCCGCGCGAGCGGCCCGAGCGCGGCGTGCTCCTCGAACGTGAGCCCGCGCCTGCCCGTCCCCGCCTCGATGAACGACCGGTCGCTCCAGCGACGCACGATCGCCGGCTGCTCGCCGAGCAGCCCGAGCAGGATCCGCCGGATCACCTGCGCGGCGTCCGGCGTCAGCCAGGGCTCGCGCCCGATCGCGTCCGCCAGGTCGAGCCCGTGCACCCCCATCTCGAGGATGCGCGTCTGCAGGTAGTCGTCGAGCCGCAGCGCCGGACCCCACGTGGCGACGACCCGGTCCTCGGGCGTCGCGAGCGCGAGGGGGATCGCCTCGGCACGCGCCTCCTCGAACGACGCCACCAGCTCGGCGCCGGTCGCGAACCGGGCCGCGACCGCCCTGGCGCGATCCGCCGTCGCGGGGCCGTCCTCGGTCGGGTCGTAGCTCCGCCAGTACGCGACGGCATCCGTGTCCGCCGCTGCCGGCGCCGGGTCCGCCAGGTACTCCCGGATCCGGTCGAGGTCCCCCCACATGTGGGCGACGAGCTCCTTGACGGTCCACAGGGGCAGCCGCGTCGGCCCGGCGAACGCCTCCTCGTCGATCGCCGACGCGGCCTCGGCCGCCAGTCGGCTCTCCCGATCCAGGATCTCGCCCAGCTCCTCGTTCGGCATGGCCCGGCAGCCTAGCGCGCGGGCGCGACGCGGCCGTCCGACGCACGCCGGGCGCGTGCCGCCGCCCAGTCGTCGTAGCCGCCGTCCGTGCTCGTGACCGAGCCGTCGCGCACCTCGACGATCCGGTCCGGGATCCGGTCGAGCAGGTAGCGGTCGTGGGAGATCACGATCGCGGTCCCATCGAACGCCTCGAGCTGGGCCTCCAGGACCTCCATGCTCTCGATGTCGAGGTGGTTCGTCGGTTCGTCGAGCAGGAGACAGTTCGCGCCCGAGAGCATCAGCAGGCAGAGCTGGAGCCGTGTGCGCTCCCCGCCCGAAAGCGTCCCCACCGGTTGGCGCATCTGGTCGTAGCGGAACAGGAACCGACCGAGCAGCGCCACCGCCTCGTCCTCGTACATCGCCTTGGCGCCGCGGACGAACTCGATCGGGGTCAGGTGGGGCGGCTCGGTCTCGTGCCCCTGCGCGAGGTAGCCGATCGCCACCGAGGGCCCCACCCAGCGGCGACCCTCGTCCGGTTCGAGCTCGCCCGACAGGAGCTTGCCCAGCACGCTCTTGCCGGCGCCGTTCGCCCCGATGATGCCCACCCGCTCCCCGCGGTGGATCGTGAGGTCGACGTCGAGCAGGATCGGGTCGTCGCCGAACGCGAACGACACCCCGTCGAGGGCGACCACCTTCTGGCCACCGCGCCGCGCCGCGCGCATCTCGAGCGCGATCTTGCGTCGTTCGAACACCGGTCGCTCGACCTTGTCCATCCGGTCGATCTGGCGCTGCTTGTTGCGCGCCTGCTTGATGTGACGCTCGTCCACGACCATCGACGCCCACAGCTTGAACCGGGCGATCGCCGCCTCCAGGCGCGCGATCTCCTTCTGCTGGGTCACGTACAGCTGCTGCTGGCGCTGCAGGGCGATCTCCTTGGCGACCGCGAACGCGGAGTAGTTGCCGGGCCACATCGTGATCCGCCCGCCGTCGAGCTCGGCGATCTCGGACACCGTGTCGTCGAGCAGGTAGCGGTCGTGCGACACGATCACGACGGCGCCGGGGAGCGCGGCGATCTGGTCTTCGAGCTGCTCGCGGCGGTCGGCGTCCAGATGCGTTTCGGGCTCGTCCAGGAGCAGCAGCCCCGGCTGGCGGATCAGGCACGCGGCCAGCGCGACGAGCTTGCGCTGGCCGCCCGAGAGCGCCGTGGTCGGCAGCGTCAGGTCGGGGCCCTCGATCCCGAGCGAACCGAGCAGCGTGCGCACCTCGCCCGCCAGCCCGGGGCCGCCCGCCTCGACCCAGCGGTCCAGCAGGCCCTGCTGGCGCTCCAGCACCCGCCCCATGCGCGCGAGGTCGGCGATCGTCTCGGGCTTGGCCAGGTCGGCCTCCACGGAACGCATCTCGGCGTCCAGCTCGGCGATGTCGGGGCGGGCGGCCAGCACCGTCTCCTCGGCCGTCCGCACGTCGCCGTCCGGGTTCTGTTCCAGGTACGCGACCTCGACGCCGCGCCGTCGAACGACCTCGCCGCTCGAGGGCGGCTCCGACCCGAGCAGGATCTTCAGGATCGTCGACTTGCCCGCGCCGTTCGGCCCGACGATCCCGATCCGGGCGCGGTCGGGCACCATGAGGTCGACGCCTTGGAGCACGCTCCACGAGCCGTAGGACTTCTCGACCCCGACCAGGCTGACGACCGACATGCCGGGCAACCTACCGCGCGGCGGCGTCCGTCCGGCGAGGATCAGCCGGCGGCGTTCAGCTCGGCGAGTGAGAGCGAGCCGGGCTCGGCCTCGAACCAGCGCTCGAGGTTCGCCCGGATCCGCGGCCACTCGCGGTCGAGCATCGAGAACCAGGCGGTGTCCCGGTTGCGCCCCTTCACGATCATGTGCTGACGGAACACCCCCTCGAACGTGAAGCCGAGCCGCAGCGCCGCCGCCCGAGAGCGCGCGTTCAGCGCGTCGCACTTCCATTCCACGCGCCGGTAGCCCCACCCGTCGAAGGCCGCGCGCAGCATCAGGTACGTCGCCTCGGTGTTCGCCCGGGTGCGCTGAGCGCGTGGCGCGTACCAGATGTTCCCCAACTCGAGGCGGCGCATCCCCGGGTCGATGCTCATGAACGTCGCGATGCCGACGGCGTCCCCGGTCGCCCGGTCGACCACGGTCAGGAAGAGCGGGTCGTCGGATCCCGGAAGCGGGTCGAGCCAGGCGCGCATCGCTCGCTCGTCCGGCCACGGTCCGTAGGCCAGGTAGGTCCACAGCCGCCCGGCCTCCTCGCTGCCGTCGTGGGAGGCGGCGTACAGGCCGGCACCGTGCGCCACGGGGTCGAGCGGCACGAGGGAAACCGAACGCCCCTCGAGCGGCTCCCGGGACGGCGGTGATGCCGGCGTCGGATCGACGGGCGGACCGACCGGGAGATCGCCCATGCCTACCCGGTCCGCGCGGCCAGGATCGAGTCGGCGAGCACGTCGAGCGCCTCGTCGAGCTGCTCATCGGTGATCGCGAGCGACGGCATGTGCCGCAGGACGTTGTGGTACAGACCGCACCCGACGGTGATGAGCCCCCGTCGCTGCGTCTCGCGCATCAGCCGTCCGAGCAGGTCGGGGTGCGGCTCCCGGGTCTCCCGATCGCGCACGAGCTCGACGCCGACCATCGACCCCAGGCCGCGCACCTCGCCGACCTCGGGGACGTCGCGCGCGATCCCCTCCCAGCGCGCCCGGATCGACTTCCCGATCACCTCGGCGCGTTCGATCAGCCCCTCCTCCTCGATCACGTCCAGCGTGGCGTTCGCGGCGGCGCACGCCACCGGATTGCCGACGTAGGTGCCGCCGATCGCCGACGGGCCCGGCGCGTCCATGACCTCGGTCCGCCCGACGACCGCCGAGAGCGGGTAGCCCGAGGCCATCGCCTTCGCGAGGATCACGAGGTCGGGGTCCAGGCCGAAGTGCTCCGAGGCGAGGAAGCGGCCCGTCCGCCCGTACCCAGATTGGATCTCGTCGGCGATCGTGAGGATCCCCTGCTCACGGCAGAGCTCCTGGACGCCCGGCAGGAACTCCGGGGCCGGCACGACGTAGCCGCCCTCCCCCTGAACCGGCTCGAAGATCACCGCGGCGAGCGTGGCCGGGTCGACGACCGTGGTGAACGCGCGCTTCAGCACGTCGAGCGCGAGGCGACCCGAGCGCTCCGGGTTCGAGCTCCGGTACGGGTAGGAGAACGGGACCCGATACACCTCCGGCGCGAACGGCCCGAAGCCCCACTTGTACGGACGGCTCCGGCTCGTGAGGGTCATCGCGAGCAGCGTCCGCCCATGGAAGGCGCCCTCGAAGCACAGGACGCCGTGGCGACCCGTCGCCGCCTTCGCGAACTTCACGGCGTTCTCGACCGCCTCGGCCCCGGAGTTGAACAGGGCGACCTTCCGATCGCCGCCGACCCGCGCGACCAGCCGCTCGGCGAGCTCGACGTAGACCTCGTATGGGACGACGGAGAAGTCCGTGTGGGAGAACCGTGCCGCCTGCTGCCGGACGGCCTCGACGACCTTCGGATGCGAGTGGCCGACCAGCGCGCACCCGAGGCCGCTCGAGAGGTCGAGGAACACGTTGCCGTCGACGTCGGTCACCGTCGCGCCGTCGCCACGATCGATCACGGCATCGACGTGCAGGTCGAGCGGGTCGGCGACGACGCGCTCCTTGCGCTCGATGATCGCGCGGGACCGGGGCCCCGGCAGCTCGGTCTGCATCCGGATCGTCGACACGTGCGCGCATCCTCCCGTCCTGGGTCCGAGGGCGCGCCGCGGTCCGGCACGCCGGGGCCAGAGGCTACACGCGCAGGTCTCGGAACCGCCGCTCCGCCGCCTCGAAGGCCTCGAGCGGCGCCATCAGCTCACCCACCGCCCAGATCAGCCCCTCGAACCCACCCAGGTCCGGCGCCTCCCGGCGCAGCCGCTCCGCGCGGGCCCGGGCCTCCGCGACGCCGCGATCGCAGGCGTCCCACACCTCGTCGAGCTCGGGGCGACGCCACGCCGGCATCGCCTCGGCGGCCCGCCTCAGGTGCTCCTCGAACGCCGCGAGCGCGTCCGGCAGCGATCGTCCCGGGAGCCGCGTCGTCGGCATCACCTCGGTCAGGGCCTCCTTCGCCGGCTCGACCTCCTCGAGCACGGCGCCGAACGCCGCGTACGGGGCCTCGAGATCGGCCGGGAGCCGGCGACGCCGGAGGATCAGGGCACCCCCTCGCGCCTCGCCGCCACGAGCGCGGCGGGATCGTTCGTCGCGACGGCGGTCACGCCGGCGCGCCACAGGCCGACGGCCGTCGCCGGATCGTCGACGATCCACACCCCCACCGTGACGCCGGCCGCCCGGGCCTCGTCGGCGAACCCATCGCCGGCGGCGAGCACCGTCGGCGCGAACGGCAGGATCCACGGATGTCCCTCCGACGCCGCGTAGGCCAGGGCCGCCCGCGCGTCGACGGCGCCGGTGGTGAGCAAGCCGGTGGGGACCGCGGGCGCAAGGACGCGCGAACGCGCGAGCGAGAGCGGGTTGAAGCTCGAGAGCAGGACCGGACCGACGAACGCCGTCCGGTCGAGCGCCCGCAGCGTCGCCTCGACCGCGATCTCGCGCTCTGCGTCGAACCCGGGCTCGCCGGGGATGTTCTTGATCTCCACGTCCACCGCGACGCGGCCGGAGAGCCACGCGAGCGTCTCCTCGAGCGTCGGAACCTCCGTCGTCCCGCCGTCCGCCGTGCGGATCGACAGGCGCTTGATCTCGCCGAGGGTGAGGTCGCGGATCAGGCCGGTCCCGTCCGTCGTCCGCTCCACGCCCGGATCGTGCATCACGACGCCCGTGCCGTCGGCCGCGATCCGGACATCGAACTCGACCGCGTCCGCCCCCGCCGCGACCGCCGCGTCGAAGGCCTCGAGCGTGTTCTCGGCCTGCCGCGACGAGTCGCCGCGGTGGGCAACGACCAGCCTTCCGGCCCCTTGACTGAACGAAGATTCAGACACTACGCTCGCCTCCACTCCAGCCCATGAGCCTACGGGAGCTGGCCGACGCCCGATGATTGAACGAAGGTTCAAGCACGATCCCGAGCAGACGTGGTGGGTCGAG
>DATBLY010000169.1:0-5241 GCA_036555125.1 Actinomycetota bacterium
CTCCGTCACCGCCGCAGGCCGCCGCCACGATCGCGATCGCGGTCACGGCCGCGGTGAGGAACAACCTCGTCCTCGCCATCGGTCCCTCCTTCGGGCGCGCGACGTTCGCGGTGCCCTACCGATGGCTACGGCGAGGGATGGCCGCCCCTGTTCCGGCTTCCTGCCCAGGCCTTCCGACCTCTTGCCCGAACCTGTCGTGATGTTGCCCTCTCGGGCGGCCCAGGGCGCGAACCTCCAGGGACGGCGGGCCGCGATCTCGAGACGAGGATCGTCGTGAAGGTGAACGCACCGGAGCGGCTGCGCCGGCGGCTCGCCACGAGGGCGGCCGCTGAGTCATGCCGGTGACGTGGCTCCCATCAGCTCCTGCTTGCGGGCTCGCATGCGCTCGCCGAGCTCGACCAGCTCCTGCCGCTCGAAGACCTGGCGAGCCTGGGGGAACATCTCGCCCTCCTCTTCCTCGATGTGGTGCTCCAGGTTCTCCTTCATCACGGTGAACTTGGCGCCCCACGTCTCGTCCTCGAAGGGAACGGTCTCGATCTCGGCCATCACCATGTCGACGACGTTGTGTTCCTCGTAGGCCTCCAGGACCAGCTCCTTCGCCTTCGGGTGCTCCTTGAGCGCGGGGTAGAAGACCTCCTCCTCGATCGCCTCGTGCACCTCCAGCTCTCGCTTGATCCGCGTGAAGAGCTCCTCACGGGTCTTGACCCCACGCTCCGTCGTGGCGTCGAGCTTCTCGAGGATGCCCTTCACCGTGTCGTGGTCGTCCTTCAGCAGCGTGATCGCATCCATCTGCGCCTCCTTCCTCATCGCCTCGATCGCGCCTGCTCTTCCGTCAGGGCGTCGAGCCGCTCCTTGATCTCCTGCAGGGTCCGCTCCATCCGCTCATCGCTGTCCTTCGACTCGGCGCTCCCGCGATGGATCAGGACGGCGGAGAGCACGACGAACGAGAACAGCTGGAGGAACTCCGATTGCCAGTTCTCGAGCGTCGACTGCCCGAACGCCACCAGGAAGCCGCCGATCGTCGGGGACGCTCCGTGCAGCACCTGCTCGCTCCGGTACGTCCCCCATTCCGCGAAGCCCTGCGCGGCCCAGCTCACGAGGAAGAGCACGCAGAACGCGATGCTGAGCCCGAAGTTGCTCCAGAGCCTGCGGATCCCGCTCCGCCGCCGCTCCCTCCGGATCGCGTCGACCATCGCCCAGACCAGGTAGCCGGACACGCCCACCAGGACGAGGGCCGTGATCGAGATGATGACCCCGTCCGACACCCGTTCCCCTCCCCTCCGATACTCCGGCGCCATCCGCGGGCGACGGGCGATCGGTACCCGCGCCGCCGCGTGGCAAACGCACGGTGTTGCCCGCGATCGGCTCCGCGGCCTCGGCGGCGAAGGTGTGAGCTCCCGCGTCGGTGGGAACCATCCATCCGCGACCGGGACGTGCCCGGCATGAAGGAGGTGTCGACGATGATGCAGCGCACCATCAGCACCCGACCGAGCGACGTGACGGTGGTCGCGGATGCCGACCCGACGACCCGCCCCAGGATCCGATGGGGCGCGGTCCTCGCCGGGATGGTGCTCGCCGTGGCCCTGCTGGTCCTCGCGTCGTCGCTCTGGTTCGCGCTCGCGTTCGGCTCGGACGAGGAGCTCATCGGCCGCAACCTCGAATGGTTCATCGGTGGAAGCGCGGTCGTGTGCGTGTTGATCGGCGGCTTCGCGGCGGGTCGCCTCTCCGGCGTCCCGGGTGCGGGGCCCGGGCTGGCCCATGGGCTCACGCTCTGGGCCGTGACCCTGTTGATCGTCCTCGCCGTCGGGATCCCGTCCGTGATCAACGTGCTGAACCTGGGCCGGATCGCCACGCAGCTCGATGCCAACCAGGGGCTGATCGCGCAAGGCGTGGACAGCAGCCTGTGGACGACGTTCCTGGTCATTTTGGGAGCCCTGCTCGCCGCCGCGATCGGGGGATTGCTCGGCGGGATCACCGTCCGAGACCGGAACGCGATGCCGGTGATGACCTCGGGGCCTCGGCGGATGATGGCCGAGGATGACGTGGACGCCGTAGAGGTCCGCGAGGAACGCGTCTAGCCGCAGCGGAACGCCAGAGCCTGTGGCCGAAGGGGGTTCGTCGGCTCGGCGAACCGGAAGAGCAAGGGAGACACACGATGAACAAGCGTGGGATCACCGATCGGATGAACGACCTGGGCGACCGTGCGAAGGAGCGGATGACGCACGCCCGGATGGAGAAGCTCGATCGCGACAACGAGCGTCTGCGCGGCGAGCTCGCTGCGCTCCGCGACGACCTCGAGCAGGAGCGCGGGACCCTCAAGGATGCGCTGCGCTCCCTGGGCGACGAGCGGCAGGCGCCGCCGAGGCGTTCGCGCAGGCCCCGGGTCGTCCGCGCCGTCGTGATCGCAGCGGGCGCCTACGTGCTCGGGACGCGGGCCGGTCGAGAGCGGTACGACCAGATCGTCGCGCGGATGCGATCGATCCGAGAGGGACTCCGCGACCGATCGGACGGCGACGCGTCCGAGCGTTGGGGGTCGGTCGAGACCAGCCCGATCGGGGCCGCCGACCGGACGGCCGGCTCCGGAGGCATCGAGGGGGCCTGAAGCCCCGACGCACAGGGTTTGTCGGCGGGCTCGGAGGGAACCAGCCGACCGTGGACGTATCTGCCGAACGTGCCGACGTGCGGGCGACGCGCCCGGATGGAGGAACCGAGGATCGGAACCATGCGTCTTCGGGATCGCTGGAGCGTGCGTTCGAGCGGTTCGCCTCGGCCGCGTCCAGGATCGCGGGACATTCCGTAGCCTTCGTCCTCGCGGTCGCCGTGGTCGTCGCGTGGGCGATCTCGGGTCCGCTCTTCGGGTTCAGCGACACGTGGCAGCTGGTGATCAACACCGGGACCACGGTCCTGACCTTCTTGATGGTGTTCCTGATCCAGAGTGCGCTGAACCGCGACTCCGTGGCGCTCCACCTCAAGCTGGACGAACTGATCCGGGTCACGAACGAGGCTCGGGACGCGTTCATGAGCGTCGAGGACCTCGACGAGCAGCAGATGCGCAACCTGCGCGATCAGCTCACGCATGCGCAACCCGGGAACGCACCGGAGGCCGAGGAAGCATGACCGATCGGCTCGAACGGTCGGGGGACGGCGAGGGTACGGAGGCCGATCGTTGCCCGATCTGCGGCCAGGGGATCCTGACGGACATCGCGTTCGATGCGGCCCCTCGCTCGGAACCGGACCTCCGGCAGACGGCGGAGAGTCGCGAGCTCATCACCTACTCCTGTGGGCACGAGGTCCCAGGCTCGTCCGTCGCCACGGCCGATGGGAACCGTCTGGACGTGGAGCGCCGCACGTCGTCCGAGACCTCGGAACCCCGACCGTCGGCCTGAGCGAGACGGGTTTGCTGCCCACCGGGTCTGGGCATCAGGTCCGGTGGAGGTGGTTAGCAGATGGCGATGCTGGTGCGACACGCGATGACGGAGTCCCCCAAGACCCTCGGACCCACGATGAACGCCGAGGACGCAGCGGGCATGATGGCGCAGTTCGACGTCGGGGTCATCCCCGTGATGGACGAGGGTCGGCTCCTGGGCCTGGTGACGGACCGCGACCTGGTGGTCCGGGTCCTGGCCGGTCGCAAGGATCCCGCCGAGATCACGTTGGGCGACATCCTCACCGGGTCCCCGGTCACGGCCACGCCCGACATGGGGATCGCGGAAGCACGGGACCTGATGGCCGAGCACCGGATCCGGAGGCTCCCCGTGATGAAGGGGGACGCGCTGGTGGGCGTGCTTTCGTTGGGCGACGTCGCCCTCGCGGACGCATCGAACCGCGCCGTCGGCGACACCCTCGAAGAGGTATCCGTCTCGGACAGCACCACGGAGTTGAACGCGGGGCCGGACCGCGGCACGCCGGAGCGCGTGCGATCGGACCGATGATGCCGCTCGTCAGCTGCGTGGCGTGCGACGGGGCACTCTGGATCGATCCGATCGAAGGCTCCGAGGTCGTCTGCTGGTGCGGGCGTTCGCGGGTGTCGATCGAGTCCGGCGATCTGGTCCTGCGTGGACCCTGCGTCGTGACCTGGCTGCCCGACGATCACGAGCGCATCCCGATCGCACGCGCCCCCGCGAAGCCGTTGCTCTAGACCTCCGTTCGACGTTGCCGTTTGGCGTTGCCACGGAACGGGTACGTGAACAGGGACCGGCGAGCCCGTCGGTCCTGGATGAGGGGAGATGACATGACGCATCACCTCGAAGAGAGTCACGTCCACGAGCCGGTGCGCGAACCCGAGGGGTCGAACGGGCTCGTGGGCTACGCCGCGATCAAGTACGCGGCGATCGTGGTCATCGTCCTGGCGATCCTGGCGTTCCTCGCCTGGTACGTCCTCCCCCGTCTCGGATAGAGAGGAGGGGAGACATGCTCACGACCGTGCTCGCACTGTCGGGCGGCGCCGCCACCCTGTTGTGGATCCTGGCAGTCGTCCTGGTGATCGCGGGGATCGTCGCGCTGGTGCGCGGCGGCGTCCTCGCCGGCGTGGTCCTGATCATCGTCGGGCTGTTGATCGGCCCCGGCGGGGTCAGCATCTTCAGATGACACGAGGCGGGGCGCGACCGGGGTGCCCGTGCCCGGCCGCGCCCCGCCTCCGTCATCGCTCCTCGCGGCCCGGAACGGGACGACGGAGGACGTGCTCTCGCTCGCACGATCCCGACGCTTCGAACGGCGTCGGTCGTTCGACCGTTTGACGCTCCTGCGGGGCTCCGCCACGCTGGACGGGCATCCAACGGACCGATCACGGAGGACACGATCAGCGAGTTCTTCTTCCCCCGGACGGGCCTCCGCACCGCGGTGGGGATCGTCCTGGCCCTGACCCTCCCGGTCGCCGCCGTCGCGATCGGCCGCGGTCTCGACCTGCCGTTCCCGGGTTCGATCACGGTCCTGAGCGTGGTGGTCGCCACGGTCGTCGGCCGGATGGCGGCCGGCATCGTGGCATCCCTCGTCGCGGGCGCGCTCCTCTCCTACTACTACGCCGAGCCGGGTGGCCAGCTGTGGCCGGATCGCTGGCCCGCGATCGAAGGGCTCGTGGCCTTCCTCGTCATCGCGCTGATCACCGCCGCGCTGATCTCACGCACCCGCGCCGCCTACGAGGCGGCCGAGCTCGCCCGCCGAGAGGCGGCGGCGGCTCGCCGGGCGGAGGAGGATACCCGCCGGCGCCTCGACGCCCTCTCCGCCGCGAGCCGAGCGCTCGCG
>DATBLY010000004.1:0-10324 GCA_036555125.1 Actinomycetota bacterium
ACGCTCACCCGGCCCGTGCACAACGCGATCCTCCCGCAGCTCGCCGAGACGCCCGAGCAGCTCACGGCCGCGAACGCCTCATCGTCGATGGTCGAGGGGCTCGGCGTGCTCGTCGGCCCCGGGTTCGTGGCGCTGACCCTCGGTGTCCTCGGGCTGTCGGGCGTCCTGCTGGTGATGGCGGCTTCGATGTTGGGCGCGGTGGTCTGCGCGACGCGCCTGCGGGTGCTGGAGGACCCCGTATCCGCCGACGAGGAGCCGCCTCCGATCTCCGTGATGCGCGACGCGATGCACGGGATCCGGGAGCTGCGACGGGAGCCGGGGGCCACCCTGCTGCTGATCGTCGGCGGATCGCAGTACTTCCTGATCGGGCTGCTGGACGTGCTCTACGCGGTCCTCGCGATCGAGCTGCTGGCGGTCGGGGGCTCGGGCGTCGGCCTCCTCAGCTCGACGTTCGGGGTGGGATGCCTGGCCGGGGCGGCTGGCGCGGTCGCCCTCGCGGGGCGCGGCCGGTTGTCGGCCGCGATGAGCCTCGGGCTGGCGGCCTGCGGCCTGACGCTCGCGCTGACCGGGGCGGCGGGCCGGCTGGGGCCGGTCCTCGCCCTGATCTTCGTCTGCGGTGCCGCGCGGAGCGTCTTCGACGTGGCCGCGCGGACGCTCCTGCAACGAGCGATCCCCGACGACGTGCTGGCACGGGTGTTCGGTCTCCAGGAGGCCCTGTTGATGCTGGGGCTCGCCGCCGGGTCCGCGGCCGCCCCGATCCTCACGGAGGCGTTCGGCGACACGGGCGCGATCCTGTTCGCGGGTCTGCTGCTGATCGTCGTGGCGTTCGGATGCTGGCCCTGGCTCCGGCGGATCGACGCGCGGGCGGTCGTCCCCGGGCCCGAGCTCACCCTGTTGCGGCGGATCCCCATCTTCGCGCCCCTGCCCGAGCACGTGGCCGAGGAGCTCTCGTGGCACCTGATCCCCTCGGACGTGCCGCGGGGGGCGGTCGTGATCCGCGAGGGCGACGCCGGTGACCGCTTCTACGTGATCGTGGACGGCACCGCGGACGTCTCGATCGCCGGAGCCCCCGTGCGCTCGCTCGGGCCGGGCGACCACTTCGGCGAGATCGCCCTGCTGAGGAACGTGCCGAGGACGGCGACCGTCCGCGCCGGGTCCCCGCTCCGGCTGCTGGCACTGGAGCGCGACGAGTTCCTGGCGGCCGTCACCGGTTCCCGCCGCGCCCTGGCTCGAGCCCACGCGGTGGCCGACCGACGCCTGCACGCGGGAGGCGCCTGAGCACCGCGGACGACGTCCGTCACGGGATCGCCACATCTGTCGGCCCCGTCCGATGAACCCCGACGCCCGGTGCGGCGAACGACCGGGTGGAGCCCCTCTCTCCGCTGGAACGGCCCGGATCCCCATCCGGGCCGTTCCGCATCTCGGGGCGTCGGGGCGGTCCGACGCGTGAAAGGATGCGCCTCGATGGACACGCGCGCCGAACCCGGCTCCACCGTGAACGAGGTCCGGCTGCCGATCCGCTGGCGGGATCTGGATGCCTACGGCCACGTCAACAACGCCGTCTACCTGACCTACCTCGAGGAGTGCCGCGATGGGTGCGTGGCGGCCGCCCTCGGACCGATCGCGGACACGTGGGACTTCGTGCTCGCGCACGTGAGCATCGACTACCGGAGCGAGCTCCGCCTGGAAGACGGGGCCGTCGTCGTGCGGTGTCGGATCGAGTCGTTCGGCCGCTCCAGCGTCCGGACCCGGGAGGAGATCCGCAAGCTCGACGGCTCGCTCGCCGCCGAGGCGGCGTCCGTGGTCGTGCCGCGGGCTCCGGACGGCTCCGGCTCGCGGACGCTCACCGACGAGGAGCGCGCCGCGCTCGCGCGCGCCACGGGGACGTCGAGCTAGACGCCCCGGAGGATCCGGCGACCGTGGACGAAGTGGTCCCGATACCAGCCGTCCCCGACCCACATGATCGTGACGCCGCCGGGGGTGCTCGACGAATCGAGCGCCCATCCGGCCCCGATGAACGTGTCGACATGATCGACGCGGCCGTCGCCGTCGCCGTCGTAGAACATCAGGTCGCCGGGCAGGAGCTGTTCGAACGTGAGCCGCTTCCCGGTCGCGGCCATGTCCGCGCTCGATCGTTCCGCGAGGGTCCATCCGGCGTACGGTCGAGGCGGGGCGACCGCCCACGCGCCGCCGTCGTTCGCCCGCATCAGCCACCAGGTCAGGCCTGAGCAGTCGAAGCCGGGGACCGGCTGGGCGGACGTCGGCATCCCCCATTCACCGGCGTAGACGTACGGGTAGCCGACGTAGCGGACCCCCCATTGGACGATCGCGCGCGCCGACTCGGAGAGGCTCGGGAGGACGATCCCCTCGTACTCGTCCAGGAGCGCGGGGACGCTCCACGACGGCTGGGTCGTCGCCCGGTACAGGGAGTAGGCGACCTGCGCCCTCGAGAGCGGCGTCCTGGGTCCGACGTCCTGCGACTCGTCCGATCGGTTGTTGTAGCGGAGCCCGAGGCGCATCCCGAGCAGGAGCGACCCGAAGTTCGCCGGCAGCTCGAAGGTCGCGCCGTCCTCGGTGTGCAGGTGGTTCAGCGCCTTGATCGCGGGTCCCATGCCCAGCGCGAGCGTCAGGACGCGGTGGACCATCGTCGTGGTGACCGGGACGTCCGGCGCGAAGCCGCCGGCCGCGGTCCGGCGCATCCAGCGGCGCTGGACGGCGATGTTCGCGTACGGGTAGAGCGGATCGCTCGGGTCGAGGTCGGCGAACGTGATCGTCGGGTCCACCTCGTCCGCGGGTGCGAACGCCCGAACCACGGCTCGCGCGAAGTACTTGCGCGTCTCGATCGTCTCCGGCTGGAACGGGAAGCGCCCATCCGGGTCCGGCGCGAAGTCCCGCATCCAATCGTTCGTGGCGCCGACGTGATCGATCGCGTCGCGCGCCCAGCGATCGTCGGTGTCCAGGTCGGACCAGACGATCGCGCGTTCCGCCGTGCGGGCTCGGGCGATGGGGATCGCGGGCGATGAGAGGCCGCGGTCGCCGGTCCGGGCCCACGTCGGCGCGCGGTGTCGCGGGGCCGCCGCGCCCGCGTCGACCTGTGGGATCGCGGTGATCGCGATCGCGGCGAGGAGGGCGAACGCCGCCAGGCGACGACGGATCAGGGTGGGGCTTGGGGCCATACCTGGGGCCTCGGCCCGGGCCTCCGGGTCCTTGAGTCGGCCCCCCGGGGGTCGGTCAGCCGGGCGGCGGAGCGTCCCGGTTCGAGCGGCGGTCGCGCGACGTCAGTCGCGCGGGCCCTCGGCCCGCACCTCGCCGACCCGTTCGAGGGCGGACCGCAGGTCCGACAGCCAATCCTCCTGGCGTTCGGCGACGAGCCGGACGCACCATGCGAGGGCGTGACTGCGGCTGCGGGCGACCCCGGCCTCGACGAGGGTGTCCAGCACGCGCCGCTCCGACATCCGGAGCCGGGTCATCGCAGGGACCGAGAGGGTCGTGAACCTCGCGTCGACGTCGCCGCACCGGGCCCCCCAGGATACCTTGCGTCCGAACCGATGCTGCGCTTCGTCCGCGATCCGCATGCGGGCGGCCCGCGTGTCTTCGCGGAACCCGGCGATCCGGGCCCCGAGCGCCGAGGCATTGGCCTCGTCGGACGCGTCCGCGGGCAGCTGGGGGGCCGCGACCTCACCGATCACCAGGATCTCGTCGCGGTCGAGCTCGACCTCGGGCGCCGCGACGAACCAGCCGTCGGGGATCCGCCCCGCGAACCATCCCGCGATCTGCTCGTCCGTCGTCGTCGCCCCTCGTCGTCCGCTCATGCAAGCGAGATTACATCATTACACCGACCGCGTCCAGGTGCAGAGCGATCCCTCGCCGTCCGGATGGGATCGTGCTGCCCGCGGTGCCGTTGCCCCGTGACGATCCTCCGTGCGAAGCTCGGCGTCCGACGCGTGGGGCGTCCGGTCGCGGGGAGGGAGCATGGTCCTCACGAAGAGCGAGCCGCTTCGCGGGATGCCCGCGATCCGCCACTTCTTCCGCACGAACCAGACGCCCATCTACTTCGTCTCGGCGACGGCGTTCAACCTGCTCGGCATCGACCGCTGGGTCCGCAACTTCAAGTTCATCAACTACTACGACTCGTTCGATGGGTTCCATCCGAACGTGTTCGTCCCGCGCGAGCGCGCACACCGCGCCTTCGGATCGATCGAGGAGATCTGCAACTACCTGCTGTCGCACAAGGAGGTCGTCGATCTCATCCAGCGCCGGGGACCGGGCGGCAAGGTCACGTTCCTGATGTTCGACGAGGAGACCGAGGCGATCGCCCAGCACCTGGGTCTCGACGTGGCCTTCCCCTCCGCCGCCCTCCGTCATCGGCTCGACTCGAAGATCGTCACGACCCAGCTCGGTGACGAGGCCGGCGTGCCGAGCGTCCCGAACACGATGGGCGAGGCGGATTCGTTCGATGAGCTGATGAGCCTCGCCGCGCGGGCGGGGCTCGGGCGTGACCTGGTCGTGCAGATGCCGTACGGCGACTCGGGGCAGACGACGTTCTTCATCGCCGACGAGGGTGACTGGAAGGAGCACGAGCGGAAGATCGTCGGCCAGCAGATCAAGGTGATGAAGCGCATCCACCCGATCGAGTGTGCGATCGAGGGCGTGATCACGCGTCACGGCACGTTGGTGGGTCCGCTGATGGCGGAGCTGACCGGCTTCCCCGAGCTCACGCCGTACCACGGCGGGTGGTGCGGCAACGACGTGTTCCCCGGCGTCCTCACCGAGCGCCAGCGTGTGCTGGCGCGCTCCCGGACGTTCGCGATGGGAGAGCGGTTGCGACGTGAGGGCTACCGCGGCTACTTCGAGCTGGACTTCCTGGCGGACGAGGACTCGGAGGAGATCTACCTGGGGGAGCTGAACCCCCGCGTCACGGGCGCGAGCTCGATCACGAACGTGACCGCCGTCGCGTACGGCGACATGCCGCTGTTCCTGTTCCATCTGCTCGAGTTCATGGACGTCGACTTCGAGATCGACGTCGACGAGCTGAACGCGCGGTGGGCGGAGCCGGGGAACATCGACGACTGGACGCAGTTCATCATGAAGCAGACCGATGAGCGGGTCGAGCGGATCGTCGCCGCCCCCACATCCGGCGTGTGGCGGATGGCCTCGGACCACTCGATCGCGTTCGCGCGGCGCGACACCGACTGGCATACCGTCGCGGACGAACAGGAGGCGTTCTACCTGCGGATCGCCGGCGTGGGCCAGTACCGATACCCGGGCGCCGACCTCGGCATCCTCGTCACCCGCGGGCGGTTCCTGGACGACCGCCACGAGCTCACCGATCGCGCGAGGCGATGGATCGAGGGCGTGAGCGCCCGGTTCGTGAGCGAGCCGATCGTCCAGGAGCTCGCGCCGGTCCGTCCCGAACCCTTCGGCTTCAAGGTCCTTTGAGCCGCGGCCGACGCCGTTCAAGATGGGTGCCACCATGCGGATGATCCCGTTCACCTTCCGCTCGCTCGAGGAGCTCGAGCTCGGCCCGAAGTGGCAGGCGGTCTTCGACGAACGATGGCCCCATTACCGCGCCTGGTTCCTCCGTGAGGGCGAGGAGGCGCGGCCCAGCTACGTGACCTCGGTGCGGATGCTGCAGGCGCACATGCCGGAGCTGATGCCCGCGTACGAACGTGTGGTCGAGCTGGCCGGCGGGGGTGACCTCGCCGCGCGGATGCTGTCCCTGTATCGCCCGCCGCCCTACCTCGCGGCATGCTCCCAAGGGGTATGGACGCGCGGTGCCCCCAGGCTCGTCCGGAACTACGACTACGCCCCCTCCAGGTTCGAGGGCATCGTGTGGTCGACGCGTCTGGGCGAACGTCGCGTGATCGGGACGAGCGACTGCCTCTGGGGGCTGCTCGACGGCATGAACGACGCCGGGTTGTCGGTCTCGTTGACGTTCGGAGGCCGGCGGGTCACCGGCGACGGTTTCGGGATCCCGCTGGTCGTCCGCTACCTGTTGGAGACCTGCGACGACGTCACCAGGGCGCGCGCGGCGCTCGCGAGGCTCCCCTACAGCCTGGCCCACAACCTCACGCTCGTCGACGCCGAGGGTGAGGTGCTCACGGCGTACCTCTCGCCGGACCGCGAGCCGATCTTCCGAGCGTTCCCCGCGGCGACCAACCATCAGGGGATCGTCGAGTGGCCGGAGCAGGCGCGGGCGACGAGGACGGTCGAGCGCGAACGGTGCATCGTCGAGCTCTTGCAGGACGAGGAGACGTCGG
Organism: Actinomycetota bacterium; assembly: GCA_036555125.1. Lineage (GTDB taxonomy): Bacteria > Actinomycetota > UBA4738 > UBA4738 > HRBIN12 > DATBLY01. The sequence goes on from DATBLY010000004.1 coordinate 6,261, forward strand.
CGGAGTCGTTCGAGGAGGCGTTCTTGCGATCGCCGCTGTTCAGCACGGCGTACGCGCACGGGTTCGGCACGCTCTACACGGCCGCGTACCGGGCGACCGAGGGCGTCGTCGACTATCGATGGCCCACCTCGTCCTGGCGCCTCGGGTTCGATGCGTTCGAGGACGCCGAACACACCGAGGTGCTGGCCGAAGGCGAGGTCGCCTGACGCGTCGCGATCCGCCCGCCCGGGTGCTTCCCTCCGTTCACCCGGCGATGGGACACTGCGTCGCGGGGAACACGGCAGGGGAGGATGCATGGGGGCTCGCACCGCGCGACCGTCCACGCCCGTCATCGTCGGGCTGATCGGCGGCGCTCTGCTCGTGATCGGCTCGTTCCTGACGTGGGCGAGCATGTCGGTGAACGTGGGGGCGCTCGCAGCACTGCTGGGGGTTGACGAAGCCGTCCTGCAGGGAGCGATCCCGGGCGAGACCTCGCGGACCCTCTCCGGCATGACCAGCCCGGCGGACGGGGTCTGGACCCTCGTCGCCGGCCTGGTGGTCCTCGCGGCGGCCATCGTCGTCGTGATGCGCGCGGAGCTGAGGCTACCGGCCGGCGTGGCGATGGCCGTGGCCGGCGTGGTGGGGGTGGGATGGACCGTCTACGACTTCACGCAGATCAACGACGTGCGTGACGAGGCCCTCGGGACGTTCGCCGCCGCGCTGCAGGGTGCCGGCGTCGACGTGGCCGGCGGGGAAGGGCTCATCGACGTCTCGGCCGGGATCGGCCTGTGGGTGGCGCTCGTGGGCGGTGTCGTCGCCCTGATCGTCGGCGTGATGGTGTCGATGAGCGCTCGGTCGGCGGTCGGCGCATCCGTGGCGGGTGTCCCGGCGACGTCCGGGGGATCCGGCGGGGCGGACGACATGGGGTTCGGCGCGGGGACGCCCCCCGTCCCCACCGAGTCGCCGGCTCCCGCTCCCGCGACGGTCGTTCCGTCGCCTCCGCCTCCACCGCCGACCGACCCGGCCGCGTCCCCCGGAGCGGACATGCCCTCGACGGTTCCTCCCGCGACCGATCCTCCCGCGACCGATCCTCCCGCGACCGATCCGTCGCCGACCGATCCCGCTGCCCAAGGGTGGGAGCGCGATCCAGACCCATGATCACCACGACGATCCGCCTGGATACCTCGAACGAGCGGGTCGTCGACCTCACCGATGCCGTCGAGGGCTGGGTCGGCGGGCTCGACGGCGACGGGTTGATCAACGTGTTCGTGCCGCATGCCACCGCCGGCGTGGCGTTGATGGAGACGGGGTCGGGGTCGGAGGGAGACCTCGCCGATCTCCTCGAGGTCCTGCTGCCGCGTGACGATCGGTACCGGCACCGGCACGGCTCGACCGGTCACGGCGGCGATCATCTGCTCCCCGTGCTGGTGAGCCCGTCGCTCACCATCCCGGTCGTGGACGGCCGGCTGGCGCTCGGCACGTGGCAGCGCGTCGTGATCGTGGATCCGAACCGCGAGAACGACGTCCGGACGGTCCGGCTGAGCTTCGTTCCGGGCTGAGGCGGGCGGGGGGCCGCTAGAGGTACTGACCGGGCTGGCGTTCGGCCGACCTCGCCTCGGGGCTGGGGGTGACCGCCTGGACGTCTCGCTCGCGGAGCAGGACGAGCTCTTCTCCCTCGAGCTCGACCTCGAGGCCCGACGAGGGCAGGAACAGCACCCGATCGCCGCGCCCGGCGACGCGGACGTCGGGTCCGATCAACTCGACGTCGGCCCACACGAGCCGCCGCGGCGCCGGCGCCGCCGTCGCGGGGATCAACAACCCGGATGCCGACCGGCGTTCGCCGTTGCCGGGGATGCGCACCACCAATCGATCGCCCGTGAGCCGGATGTCCGACGGCAGGGAGACCGGCTTGCGGCTGCGTGCGCGCTTCGGTTTCGCCGGCGAGTCCTTGCCCGAGGTGGTTCCTGGCATGTCGCCGAGTGTAGCGAGCGGCACCCGGTACGATGCGCTCCCGTGAAGGCACGCAAGGTCCTGGACGAGGCGGTCGCGACCCTCAAGGCGTCCCCTTCGATCGACCATTGGCAGAAGGGGCGGGAGCGGATCGAAGCCGAAGATCTGCTCGGCTTCGTGATCGGGGATGAGCCGGATCCGGCGGACCCGATCTCCGATCGCGACCGCCGGACGTTCGAGCGGCTGGTCGCGCGCCGCGCGGACGGCGAGCCGATCCCCTACATCAAGGGGTTCACCGAGTTCCGCGGGATCGAGCTGACCGTGGTTCCGGGGGTCTTCGTCCCTCGCGACTCCTCGGAGTTCCTGGCGGAGCAAGCGATCCGTCGTCTGCGACGACGGAAGAAGCCGGTGCTCGTCGATCTGGCGACGGGGGGAGGGACGATCGCGCTCGCCGTGGCCGACGAGGTGCCGGGCGCCTCGGTCTTCGGGGCGGACGTGTCGAAGGACGCGATCAAGCTCGCGCGCAGGAACGCGAAGGACCTGGAACTCCCCGCGCGGTTCCTCGTGGGCGATCTCTTCGACGCCCTGCCGAGGAAGCTCCGCGGACGGGTCGACGTGATCACCCTGCACCCGCCGTACGTCGCGCGCGACGAGATCGACACGCTCCCCGACGAGATCCGGTCGTGGGAGCCGGTCCATACGCTGACCGACCGGAGCGCCGACGGGCTGGGTCTGATCCGCCGCACGGTCCGCGAGGCACCCATCTGGCTCCGATCCGGTGGATGGCTGCTGATGGAGGTCGATCCGGATCGTGCGCGTGAGGTGATGCCGGTGTACCGGCGCGGTGGCTTCCGTGAGGTGAAGAGCACGAAGGGCGGGCCGCTCCGCGTGACCCGGGTGATCGTGGGGAAGAACCCGTGAGCCCCGAGCCATCGGTGCGGTCGTACGGGAGCTGGTCGTCGCCGATCTCCGCGTCGCTGCTCGCCCGGTCGGGCATCCGGTTCGGTCAGCTCTGGCTCGAGGACGGTCTGCTCCGATGGTCGGAGATGCGCCCGACCGAGGGCGGCCGCTCGGTCCTGATGGCAGCCGACGCGTACACGGCCCCGACGGACGTGACCCCGGAGGGCTTCAACGTCCGGACCCGGGTCCACGAGTACGGAGGCGGGGCCTACGCGATCCACCGGGGCTCGGCATTCTTCAGCCACTTCGACGATCAGCGCCTCTACCGGCAGGATCCCGGCTCGATGCCGGTGCCGATCACGCCGGAGACCGAGGGCCGGCATCGGTACGCGGACGGGCGGATCACGGCCGACGGGCGGCGGTGGATCGGTGTCCGCGAGCGTCACGAGGTCGGCGAGGTCGTGAACGAGCTGGTCGTGCTGGCGACCGACGGCTCCGCCGAGCCCCGCATCATCGTGGGCGGCCGCGACTTCTACGCGACGCCCCGCATCGCCCCCGACGGCACGCGGCTCGCGTGGAGCACGTGGGACCTCCCCTGGATGCCGTGGGACGGGAGCGAGCTCTGGGTGGGCGACCTCGGCCCCGACGGGTCGGTCTCCGGTGCGCATCGTGTGGCGGGCGAGCTCGCGGTCGAATCGATCTTCCAGCCCTCGTGGAGCCCCGCGGGCGACCTGCACTTCGTCTCGGATCGGACGGGATGGTGGAACCTGTACCGGCTCCGGGACGGGATCGTCGAGGGGCTCTGGCCGCGCGAGGCGGAGTTCGGCGAGCCCCAGTGGGTGTTCGGGCTGTCGCGCTACGCGTTCCTCGCCGACGGCAGGATCGTGTGCGCGCGTGGTGAGGGCGGCCTGATGCACCTCGGGATCCTCGATCCGGAGCCGAGCGAGCTGCTCGACCTCGACGTGCCGCACGTCGTGATCGACGGCGTCGTGGCCGAGGGCGATCGGATCGCGTACGTCGGTGGCGGCCCGACGATCGCCCCGCAGGTCGTGATGCTGGACTTCACGGCCCGATCGGTGGAGGTCCTGCGCGAGAGCGACGACGCGGGCATCGACCCCTCATACCTCTCGGTGCCCGAAGCCATCGACTTCCCCACCCGCGACGGTGGGCAGGCGCACGCCTGGTTCTACCCGGCGACGAACCCGGACTTCATCGGTCCGCCCGGTGAACGTCCC
>DATBLY010000022.1:0-7382 GCA_036555125.1 Actinomycetota bacterium
AGGCACGTGCGCGAGATCGAGCCGGTCGACGAGCCGGTCCCGTCGACGATCCCGGTCCCCGTCGAGGAGCCGGCGACCGAGCCGGTACCGGCGCCGGTCCCGGCGCCGGTCCCGGCGCGCGAGCCGGCCGAGGTGCCGGCCGGGTGAGGCGCCTCGCGCGCTTCGCCGCGGCGGCGCTGCTCACGCTGGCCGCCGCGGCCTGCACGTCGGCCGGCTCGGGTGGCCCGGGCGACACCGGCCCGATGGGGACCGTGCCCGCCGGCACCGGCGCGTTCCATCCGACGGGCGAAACCGGCGCGGACCCACCTGGCGAGCCCGGGACCGTCACGCGCGTCGTCGACGGCGACACCGTCTACGTCCGCTTGCGCGGCCGCGAGTTGGACGTACGGCTGATCGGGATCGACACGCCCGAGGTCGACCCCTCGATCGGCGTCGAGTGCTACGGCGACGAGGCGTCCTCGTTCACCGAGCGTGAGCTGGACGGCCGCGAGGTCAACCTCGAGTTCGACGTCGAGCGGCACGACCGCTACGGGCGCGTGCTCGCGTACGTCTGGCTCGACGGCGAGCTCTTCAACGAGCGGCTGATCGACGAGGGCTACGCGGTCGTCACGACGTTCCCGCCGAACGTGAAGTACGTCGAGCGGTTCACAGCCTCGCAGGCGCGGGCGCGCGACGCCGGGCGCGGGTTGTGGGGCGCGTGCCCCCAGGACGCGCCGCTGCCCGTCGTGGGGCAGACGTGCGATCCGTCGTACCCGGACGTCTGCATCCCGCCGCCACCGCCCGACCTGGACTGCGCCGACGTCGTGTTCCGCTCCTTCGTGGTGAAGCCGCCCGACCCGCACGGGTTCGACGGCAACCACGACGGCGTCGGCTGCGAGCTGACGTAACCCGGAGGTGTCAGAGCATGGCGCCACGGCCTGCCGACCTCGGCTCGTGAGGGTCAGCGGTCCTCAAGCCTCCGAAGAGGTTCGATCGTCGTCGCCGAGCTCCGCGAACCGCGCGTAGTCACGGCTCGGTGCCGAAACCCCTGTGACCATCGTCACAGTCAAGGCCGTCGGTGCCCCCTTCCTCCCACCGGCGCGAAGTGACACCATCCCCGGGTGGAGGCCCGAGGGACCGCGGAGGCTCAGCTCGATCAGGCGCGCGCCGGCGTCTCCGAACGTGCCTGGGATCGCGCCTACGAGACCTTCGCCGCGATCGACCTGGGCGCCCTGGACGCCGACGACCTGGACCGCTTCGCGAAGGCCGCCTTCTGGACCGGGCGCTCCGACCGGTCGATCGCGTTGCGCGAGGCCGCCTACGCCCGCTCCTTGGACGGGGACGACCCGACGCGCGCGGCGCTCTGCGCCCTGACCCTGCGCCGGGAGCACCTGGCGAACCTGCAGGACGCCGTCGCCGCCGGATGGCTCCAGCGCGCCGAGCAGCTCCTGGAGGGCCGGCCCGAGTCGTTCACCGACACGTCGGCGGCCGACGGCTACCTGGCGATCGCGCACGCGGACGCGGCGCGGGCGCGCGGCGACTTCGCCCGGGCGCTGGCGATGGTCGACCGCGCGCTCGGGATCGCCGACGGCTCGGGCGACCGGGACCTCCGCGCCTGGGCCACGATGCGTCGGGGGCAGTTCATGGCGGACGAGGGCCGGCTGACCGAGGGCACCCGCCTGATGGAGCAGGTGGCGGCCGCCGCCGCCGCCGGCGAGCTGGGCGGCTACACGACCGGGGCGGTCTTCGCGAACGCGATGGGCCTGTGCCGCGACCTCGCGGACGTCCGTCGAGGGATCGAGTGGTCGGACACCGCGAACCGGTGGCTCGAGCGGCAGCGGATCCGGGGCTTCCCCGGGATCCTGCGGATCAACCGCGCCGAGCTGCTGCGGATGCTCGGCGACCTCGAGGCGGCCGAGCGCGAGGCGGTGCAGGCGTGCGAGGAGCTCGACGGCTTCAGCGTCGTGCACGCGGGCCTGGCGCGGCACGAGCTGGGGGAGATCCGCCTGCGGCTGGGGGACCTGGACGGGGCCGAGACGGCCTTCGCCCGCGCGCAGGAGCTGGGCGAGGACCCGAACCCCGGGCTCGCGCTCCTGCGGCTCGCCCGCGGGGACGGCGCCGGCGCGCTCGTCGCGATCGGCCGGGGCCTGGAGGGCGCGGCGTTCGATCCGTTCGCGTGCGCTCGGCTCCTGGCCGCCCGGGCCGAGATCGCCGGCGCGGCGAGCGACGCGGAGCAGGCGACGGAGGCCCGGGACCGGCTCGGCGAGCTGGGCGAGCGGATCCCGTCGGCGGGCGTGCGCGCGGCCGCCGCCTGGGCCGGCGGCGTGGCCGCGCTGCTGCGGGACGACGCCGATGCGGCCTCGGCCCGGCTGCGGGAGGCCCGCGACGGCTGGATCGCCGCGTCGGCGCCGTACGAGACCGCGAAGGTCGAGGTCGCGCTCGCCGAGGCGTCGCTGCTGCGCGGCGATCGCGACGGCGCCGAGACGCACCTGCGGACGGCGCGCGACACGTTCGAGCGGATCGGGGCGGCGCTCGAGGCCGAGCGGGCGGCGGACCGGATCGGCCGGTTGCCCGGTGAGGGCTCGACGTCGCGGATCGTCCGGACGTTCGTCTTCACGGACATCGTCGACTCGACGTCGCTGCTCAGCGTGATCGGCGACGAGGCGTGGGACGACCTGCGCCGCTGGCACGACGAGACCCTGCGGGCCGCGTTCGCCACGTACGGGGGGGAGGAGATCGACCATGCCGGCGACGGGTTCTTCGTCGCTTTCCCCGACACGGCATCCGCGCTCGGGTCGGCGATCGAGATCCAGCGGGGGCTCCTCGAGCACCGGCGGGCGCACGGGTTCGCGCCGCAGGTGCGGATCGGGGTGCACGCGACCGACGCGACCCACGACGGGGCGGACTACACGGGCATCGGCGTCCACACGGCCGCGCGGATCAGCGCCCTGGCGGGGCCGGGCGAGATCGTCGCCAGCGCCGCGACGCTCGAGGACGTCCCCGGGGTGCGTCCCACCGAGATCCGGACCGCGGAGCTGAAGGGGATCGCCGGGCCCGTCGAGGTGGCCGTGGTCGCGTGGCGTGAGGAGGGATCGACGTGACGGACGAGCCGTCCGCCGACCGCGCGATCGACGACCTCGGGCCACCCGAGCGCCACCCGGATCGGCTCCCGCGGCTGGTCCGGCCCTTCGCCGAACGGGTCGCCCGGGTGCGCGCCACGATCCACACGAAGCTGCTGGTCGGCTTCCTGATCATCGCGGCGCTCCTGCTGGCGATGGGCGTCACGAGCATCGTCGTGATCCGGCAGATGAACGCGCGCGCGCACGAGCAGATCGAGCTCCGGAACCAGAGCGACCTGGCACGGCAGGCGATCTACGCCGTCACGGCGCAGAGCCACTACCGGGCGATGGCGCTGATCCTCCACGACGGGTCGTACAACGACAAGATCGTCGTCGCGAAGCAGGACTTCCGCGACGACCTGGACGGCATCGAGGCGATCGGCGGGCCGGGCGTGCCCGAGAGCGTCGCGCTGATGCGCTCGGTCGACGAGCGCTACGCCGCCGCGGGCGATCAGGTGCTCGCGCTCTTCGACGCGGGGGACTTCGACGGCGCGCTGGACCTGCACGTATCGGCCGAGCACGCGATCTCGCACGAGATCGAGGACGAGCTGAACCGCCTGATCGGCGTGATCGAGGTGCGCGTGGACGCGAGCGCCGCGAGCCTGGCGTCGCTGCATCGGTTCCTGCTGTGGGCCGTGGTGCTGTTCGCGGGGCTCAGCCTGCTGATCGCGCTCGGGCTGGGGGCGGCGCTGTCGTGGTCGATCATCCGGCCGGTGCGCGCGGTCGATCTGGCGCTCGCGCGGATCGCCGGCGGGGACTTCGGCGAGCACGTCGAGGTGCCGAACCGCGACGAGTTCGGCCGCCTGACCGTGAACCTGAACCGCACGAGCGACCAGCTCGCGGAGCTCTACGCGGACCTCTCGCGCCTGAACGCGGGGCTCGAGCAGAAGGTGGAGGACCAGATCGACCAGCTCCACCGGGCCGAGCAGCTGCGGCGCTACGTGGCGCCCCAGGTGGCCGACGCGCTGCTCGCGGGCGGCGCCGCGGTGAGCATGACGTCGAACCGCCGCAACCTGACGATCCTGTTCGCGAACGTGCGCGGGTTCACGTCGCTGTCCGAGCGGTTGGAGCCCGAGGAGCTGATCGACGGGCTGAACGAGCACTTCGCCGTGATGACCGACGTGGTCTTCCGCCACGACGGCACGCTCGACAAGTACATCGGCGACGGGATCCTGGCGTTCTTCGGCGACCCGATCCCGTTCGAGGACCACGCCGAGCGCGCGGTCGCCTGCGCCCTCGAGATGCGCCAGCGCCTGCGGAGCCTGCGGACCCGATGGACGCTGCAGCGCGACGAGGAGCTGAACGTCGGGATCGGGATCAGCACGGGCTACGTCACCGTCGGCAACATCGGGTCGGCCACCCGCACCGAGTACACGGTGATCGGCAACCACGTCCGGCTGGCGTCGCACCTGGCGCAGATCGCGGGTCCCGACCAGATCCTGATCTCGGACCCGACGCTCGGGGTGCCCGGGGTGCGCGAGCGCGTGCACGCGATCTCGCTGGAGGCGATCGGCCTGGAGGGGTTCCGCCAGCCCGTCGGGGTCTACGAGATCTCGGACCTGCCGGCGCCGCTCCGGCACCGCCTCTGACGGGCGCCTCGACCGAACGCGGCTACCCTCGGAGGCGCTGTGACCACGGACGAGCACGGACCGCTGCCCTTCGCGCCGATGGCCCTCGACGTCTACCGGGCGACCGGCGACGTCGTCGGGCGGCCGGCGGAGCTCCAGGCGATCGGGCAGGAGTTGGCCACGGCCCGCACCGGGCGGCTCGTCGGCCTCACCGTCGAGGGGGAGCCGGGGATCGGCAAGACGCGGCTGCTGCTCGCGGCCGCCGAGCGGGCCTCGGCCGAGGGCTTCACCGCGATCGCCGTCACCGCCGACGAGGAGCTCCGCGGCCCGTTCCTGGTCGCCCGCTCGATCCTCGGGTCGGCCGAGGCGCTCCGCGCGGCGGGGGATGCGCGGGCCGCCGACGCGCTCGCGCGATGCCTCGACGCGATGTCGGGGCAGGACGACCCGGGGCTCGCCACGCTCACGCCCGACAGCCGGCTGCTCCGCACGTTCGACCTGGGCGCCGTCGCGTTCCGGGCCCTGACCGCCGAACGGCCCCTCGCCGTCCTGATCGACGACCTCCAGTGGTCCGACGAGGACAGCCTGCGGCTGCTGCGCTACGTGATCCGCACGGACGGCGCGAGCCCGATCCTCCTGATGTTCGCGATCCGGCCCGAGGAGTTCGCGACCGTGACCGAGGCCGTGAACCTGGTCGCGGACATGGGCCGGATGGGCGTCGTGCGGCGGCTCAGGCTCGAGCGGTTCTCGCCGTCGGAGACGCGCGCGTTCCTGGCCCAGGTGCTCGGCGGTCCGGTCGACGCGTCGGGCGCGGCGGTGATGCACGCGCAGGCCGAGGGCGTCCCGTTCATCGTGGAGGAGATGGCGTTCGCCTACCGCGAGGGCGGGATGGTCCAGGAGATCGACGGCGTCTGGACCCTGGCGGACAACGCCGAGCGGCTGGTGCCGTCGGCGGTCAAGACGCTGATCTCGCGGCGCGCGACGAAGCTCCCGGACGACACGAAGGCGCTCCTGGCCGTCGCGGCGATCCTCGGCCGGCGGTTCAGCCTGCGGGACCTGCGCGAGGTCCGGCTCGGCGTGGACGGGGCGGCGCCGGACCCCGAGACGCTCGCCGAGACCCTGGCGCCGGCCGTCGCGGCGGGCCTGCTCGTCGAGCACGAGGAGGGCTCGGCCGCCGACTACAGCTTCCAGCACGAGCAGGTGCGCGAGTTCGCGGCCGCGACGCTCACGTCGGCCGGGCGGCGAGCGATCCATGCGGCGATCGTGCGGCTGCTGCTCTCCGGCGAGCCCTCGGCCGCGAGCCTGCCGCTCATCGCGCTGCACGCGAAGGCGGCGGGGGATGCCGAGGTCTGCGTCCGGTTCTCGGTGGAGGCCAGCCGCAACGCGCTCGCCGCGAACGCGCCCGAAGAGGTCCTGCGCGTCGTCGAGCTCGCGCTCCCGTCGGCCTCGACCCCCGAGCAGCGCGTCGGGCTCCTGGACGCACGCGACCGGGCGCTCGACATGCTGCGGCGTTCCACGGACCGGATGCAGGGGCTCGCCGAGCTCGCCGCGCTGGCCGAGGCGCTCGGCGACGCACGCCTGGGGATCGACGTTCGGCTGCGCCGGGCGGCCGCGCTGCGGACCGCCGAGGAGCACGATCGCGCGGCGGAGCTCGCGCGCGAGGTGCGCGACCTGGCCGTGGAGCGCGGCGATCGTGAGGGGGAGCTCGCCGCGTGCATGGAGCTCGGCCAGGACCTCCTGCGCGCCACGGCGGGCGAGTCCTTCACGCCGGCGGCGAAGGAGGTCGACCTGGACGGCGCCGGCGAGGCGTACGGCCGGGCGATGGAGCTGGCGCGGGAGCTCGGCGACGTCGCCGCGGAGGCGGCCGCCACCCGCGAGGTCGGCGTCGTGCACCTCGGCCGGATCCGCGCGTGGTTCATCGAACAGGTCGAGCTGGGCCAGCATCTGCCGATCGCGCAGCGCGTGGCCGCGGGCGAGGTCCTGGAGGACATCATGCCGGAGCTCGAGATCGCGCCGGCGTTCATGGAGACGTTCGGGCTCCTGCACCGCGCGCTCGATCTCTTCGAGCAGCTCGGGGACCGGCGCGGCGCGATGTCCACGATCATCTCGCTCGCCTACCTGAACTGGGGTGCCGACATCCACTTCGGCGCGCACGCGGCCACGCACATCGAGGAGATCCGTCGGCTCACCTCCAGGGCCAAGGCGTTCACGAACGAGAGCGAGCGGGCCGCGTTCGAGGCGCAGATGCTCTACGGCTCGCACGTGTTCGGGCGCGCGAAGGTGATCCCCGACCTGGCGCTCGCGAAGGGCCGCGAGGCTCACCGCTTCGCGAAGGAGATCGGCGATCCCAACCTGGAGTTCCTGGCGGCCGGCGGGACCGCGATGACCCTCCTCGACCTCGGCGATCTGGAGGACGCGGAGCGGTGGATCGACCGCGCCGCGTCGGTCGCCACCGAGCATCCGAGCCCGCTCCGGGCGCGCCGGCTCGAGACCTGGCGGGGGATCGGGGCCGCGGCGGCGGGCGACGCCGCGGGGATGCGAGCGCACCTGGAGCGCGCCGTGCAGCAGGCGGCGGACTCGGGCCTGCCCGCCGCGCGCTGCGAGGCGCTCGCGCGCCTGGCGGCCGAGTCGTCCGGACTGGGGGTGCGCCTGGCCGACGAGGAGCTGATGACGCTCGCGGAACGGTCGGCCCTCGAGGCGTCGGAGCTCTGCGGGACGC
>DATBLY010000024.1:0-18553 GCA_036555125.1 Actinomycetota bacterium
ACCTGCTCGGCCCCCTCCGTGGAATCGCCGAAGCCGGTGATGTCCAGGAACCCGCTGGTCGGGTCCGCGGCCGCCTCGACCTGGTTCCGCAGGGTCGGCGCATCGATCGGCGGATCCGTCAACCGCGACGCGAGGGCGACCACGTCCGGCAGCGTCACGACCTGGGCCAGGGCGTCCATCCCGGTGATCGAGCCGGAGGCGTCGGTCGCGGTCCCCTGCGCGGGGGTCTCCGGGTCCCACAGGACCGTGGTCGCCTGGAAGCTGGCGCTCGAGCTGGTCACCGGGGCGTCGCGGTCGGTCGTCGTCGTGAACCAGGCCGTGGCGACGGCGACCGCGACGGCGAGCACGATGACCCACCAGCGGCGGCGGAGCGCGTTCAGGTAGCGCACCTGCTGGTCCATCAGGCGCCGCCCCCGATCAGCACGGCGACGGCGGCCGCCTGGTTCGGGACCCCCAGGCGCCGGTACGCCCGCGTCTTGTGCTGCTCGACCGTCTTCGGGCTGATGCCCAGGGCGCGGGCGATCTGCTTGCCCGCCAGGCCCTTCGACGCGAGGCGCAGCACCTGCTCCTCGCGCCGGCTGAGCGGCGACGGGCGCGCGGCGGCCGGCCCGATGCCGGGCGCGAGCGCCCACGCCAGCCGGGCGACGGGCGCGTCGACGGCGACCACGACGCCGCCCTCGTCGTCGTCCCCCGCCGGCGGCGCGCCGCCGATCACCACCACGCGCAGGCCGCGCCGGTGCAGCCGCGCGGCCGTCGCGGCGGCGCCCGGGAGCCGCGCGTCGATCGCGACGGCGTCGGCCCGGCCGGCGAGCGCCTCGGCCTCGCGCGCGCTCGTCGCCACGCCGACCGGCACGAGCGCCGGGAAGCGCGCGAGCGCGGCGGCGATCCCCTCGGCGGCCAGGGCCTCGCGATGCGCCACGACGACGGACCGGACGCTCACGACGCTCCCCCCACGGGCTCGGGGACCCGCTCCGAGGCGTGACGGATGCACGCGGCGAGCTCGGCCTGCCGGCCGTCGCGCGCGCAGGCCTCCATCTCGCGCAGGCGGCGGCGCAGGGCGGCCGGATCCGGCGGCGGGGGCGTCGCGACCACGATCCCCGGGTACCCGGTGGGGACGGGCGCCTCGTCGTCGTCGACGAGCTCCTCGTGCCGCTTCTCCCCCGGCCGGGCGCCCACGACCTGCACCGCGACGTCGCGCCCCGGCACCCGCCCCGAGAGCCGGATCAGGTTCCGCGCCAGCTCCAGGATGTTCACGGGCTCGCCCATCTCGAGCGTGAAGACCTCGCCGCCCGACGCCAGCGTGGCGGCCTGCAGCACCAGCTGCACCGCCTCCTCGACGCTCATGAAGTACCGCGTCATGGCCGGGTCGGTCACGGTCACCGGGCCGCCCGCCGCGATCTGCCGCAGGAACGTCGGCACGACGGACCCGCGGCTGCCGAGCACGTTGCCGAACCGGACGGCGCAGTAGACCGTGTCGCGTCCCGCGAGCCCGCGCACGATCTCCTCGGCCAGGCGCTTGGACCCGCCCATCACGCTCGTCGGTCGCACGGCCTTGTCCGTCGAGATCATCACGAAGCGCTCGACGCCGATCACCGCCGCCGCCTCGACCACGTTCGCGGTGCCGAGCACGTTCGTCATCAGCGCTTCCTGCGGGTGCTCCTCCAGGATCGGCACGTGCTTGTGCGCGGCCGCGTGGAACACCAGCTGCGGCTGCTGCTCCACGAACACGTCGACGATCCGTCCGCGGTCGCGGATGTCCGCCAGCACGGCCGTCGCCCGCGAGCCGTCCATCGTCAGCAGCAGCTCGTGCAGGTGGGTCTCGTCGTTGTCCAGCAGCGCGAGGTGGGCCGGCTCGAAGCGCGACACCTGGCGCGCGATCTCGGAGCCGATCGAGCCGCCGGCGCCGGTGATCAGCACGCGCTTGCCGCGGATCAGGCTCCGCACCGCCCCCAGGTCGGTCTGGACCTGCTGGCGCCCGAGCAGGTCCTCGATCCTCAGGTCGCGGAGGTCGCGCGCCGTCACGCGGCCGCCGACGATCTCGCGCACCGAGGGCAGGACGCGGAGGGAGACCCCGGCCTCCTCGCAGAGGGTCGCGACCTCCCGGATCACCTCGCTCGTGGCCGTGGGGATCGCCAGCAGGACCTGGTCGGCGTCCAGGTCGCGCACGGCGCGCGGGATCGCCTCGCGCGTGCCGATGACCTTGACCCCGTGGATCGAGCGTCCCTGCAGGCGCGGGTCGTCGTCGAGCAGGCCCACGACCTGGAGACCTGACTGCGGATCGCGCGCCACGTCGTTCAGGACCTGCGCGCCGGCGTCGCCGACGCCCATCAGCAGCACCCGGGTCCGGTTCGCCTCGGGGAGGCGCCGCCGCAGCCCGAAGAGCCGGCTCTGGAACCGGACGGCGCCGAACGCCATGAGCGCCGTCAGGCTGCCGAACGCGATCACCGACAGGGGGATCGGGCGCTGACGCATGTCCATCGCGATCATCGCGACGCACAGGACCCCGAAGGCGACGAGGCTCGACGCGACGATCCGGCGGGCCTCCTGCACGCTCGCGTACCGCCACATCTGCCCGTAGAGCCCGAAGGCGTAGTTGCAGGCGAGGTGGACCGCGATCACGAGCGGGATCAGCAGCCAGAACCGGTCCCAGTTCTCCGCGGGGATCGTCCCGCGGAACCGGAGCGCGAGGGGGATCAGGTACGCGGGGACGACGAGCACGGCGTCGAGCGTCGCGAGCGGCACGTCCCGCCGGATCCGGGAGACGATCCGGGCGGGCAGGCCGTCGTCGTGCACGGAGGGATGCGCCTCGGGGTTCATCCTGCGGCCCCGACCAGGTCGTCCAGCAGCCCGTTCTGCGTCACGAACGCCACGGCCTCGAGGCGCGAGTGCACGCGGAGCTTGCCCATCACGTTCTGGATGTGGGTGCGCGCGGTGTCCGGGCTGATCACCAGGTGCTGCGCGATGCCGTCGTTGTCCGAACCGGTCGCCAGGAGCGACAGCACCTCGCGCTCGCGGCGCGTGAGCGAGGCCATGCGCAGCAGGGCGTCGTCGCGCTCCCGACGCCGGCTGATCAGCCGCTGGAGCAGCGCGTCGAGCATCCGGGACGGGACCCGCGTGTCGCCGCGGTGGACGGCGCGCGCGGTCTCGATCAGGTCGGCCATCGGCGACGCCTTGGACAGGTACCCGCGCGCCCCCGCCTCCAGGGCGTCCATCAGGATCCGCTCGTCCTCCTGCGCGCTCGTGACGATCACGCGGCAGCCCGGCAGCCGCTCGCAGAGCTCCCGCGTGGTGCGGATCCCGTCGGGGTTCGGCAGGTCGGCGTCGACCACGGCCACGTCGGGAAGCGCGCGCTCCGCCTCCCAGAGCGCGCCCGTGCCGTCCGCGGCCTCCGCCACGACGGCGATGTCGTCCTGCGCCGAGAGCACGACGCGCACGGCGTTGCGGAACAGCGACTGCTCGTCGGCGAGCAGCACGCGGATGACGCCTTCCCCTTCGGCCACCCGTGTCCTTCCGGTCCTGTAGGTCGGTTGACCGTATGGGCCAAGGGAACGCCGGACACGGGCCGTCCGACGTAGGCGCGCTACGTCGGACGGATGAGACGCGTCAGGTCCGGACCTTCACGAGGTCGTGTCGCACCGCGAAGGCCGCCGCCTCCAGGCGCGAGTGCACCTGGAGCTTGGACAGGATCCCCTGCACGTGGGTGCGGACGGTGTTCGGCGACACGTGGAGCCGCGCGGCGATCTGTCCGCCGGTCCGGCCCTCGGCCAGGAGCTGCAGCACCTCGATCTCGCGGGGGGTGAGCTGGCGGGCCAGGAGCGCCGCCTGGGCCGAGCCGTTCACCGCGGATCGGCGCCCGAACCGCTGCGGGAACACCGACTGACCGCCGATGATGCCGGTCAGCGCCCGCCGGAACGCGTCGGCCTCGATCTGCTTCGTCAGGTAGCCGTGGAAGCCGATCCGGAGCGCCTCGCGCACGGCGCGCTCGTCCGAGAGGCCGGTGAGCGCCACGATCTTGGCGTCGGGCAGCGCCTCCAGGAGGTCGATCCCGAGCACCAGGCCGCTGCGGTCCGGCAACCCGAGGTCCACCAGCACCACGTCGGGCCGGAGCCGGCGGGCGGCGGCGAGCCCTTCGTCCGCGTTCGGCGCGATCGCGACGACGGTCATGTCCATCTCGGCCAGCGTCACCTGGATCGCCTCGGCGAACAGGCGATGGTCGTCGACGATCAGGACGCGGATGGGAGCCTCCGGTGGACCGGGAGCGGCAGGTCGATCCGGAACTCCATGCCCGGGCGGACGACGCGTGCGCCGATCGAGCCGCCGTGCGCCTCCACGATCCGTCGCGCGATGAACAGGCCGAGGCCGGTGCCGCTGCGGGTCTGCTTGCCGATCGTCCCGCGGGCGAAGGGGTCGAAGAGCAGGTGCCGCTCCGCGGCCGGGACCCCGGGGCCCCGGTCCCGCACCACGACGCGCCCGTAGCCGTCGCCGGAGCGCACGGCGACGGTCACGACCGAGCCGGCCGGCGAGTAGGCGATCGCGTTGCGGATCACGTTCGACAGCGCCACCCGGAGCTGCTGGGGATCGGCGCTCACCGACACGCCGGCCTCTCCGAGCAGGACCACGTCGCCGCGCGGATCCTCCCGCCGGCACGACGTCAGCGCCTCGTCCACGACCCCGAACAGGTCGACCGGCCGCTTGCGCAGCGGACCCGACCCCGTGGACCACTCGAGCAGCGGATCCACCAGCTCGGCGAGCTGGTCCAGCTCGTCCCGGCTGCGCTGCAGCAGCTCCCGGCTCCTCGGCTCGTGTTCATCCACCTGCACGTGCCCGAGGGCCGTCCGGGCATCCACCAACGGCCCACGGAGCTCGTGCGCCGTCCACGCGAGGGCCAGGTCCAGGTTGTCGTTGCGGATCCGCGCCCAGTCCACGGCGCCGAGATGGGCGAGCGTCTCGTCCAGCAGCGCCGCGGCGGTCCGCACGAACGCGCGCAGGTCGGGGTGGAGGTCCGCCGCGATCAGCACGGCGTCGCCCGCGGGGATCGCCTCGACGCGATCGCGTCCGGCCAGCTGACCCACGCGGGCCGCGAGCCGGGTCCGCGTGGACCGGCTGGGCCGCAGCGCGCTCACGCCCTCGACCGCGCGGCCGATCTCGCTCCGGCGCGGGCCCATCCCCCGGGCCGCCGCCACGAACCAGCCGTTGCCGGACCGCTGCGGCAGCAGGCCGACGATCGGCACGCGGAGGCGCTCGAACGACAGCTGGACCACGCTGCGGACGGCGGAGGCGGCGGTCTCGGCGCGCAGCAGGGCGGCCGACAGCTCCAGCATCGCCGCCATCTCGCGGATGGTCCGCGGATCGCCCGGACGCTCGCGGGTCCGGCGCGTCCAGCGCTCGATGGGGTCGCGGACGGGCGTCCCGACGTGTTCCAAACCTGGTCCTCCCCTGCGAGCACCCCGAGTCTCGGACGCGGAGCGTGTTCTTGTCAAACCGGCCGTACCCGCTCGACGACGCCTTCAAGCATCGACCAGAGGCCCTACAGAGATGGGGGTCCGCGTACCGAACATACGGTGAACGATGGGTGCGGTGCGTGCGGAGCGGAGCTACCGTGAGGGGCTCGCGACGACCACCCTCCCCCGGTCCGTGGAGCTCGTGCGTGAGGAAGCCGATCGAGGTGGAGACGGGGAGGGCCCTGCGAGAGGCCCGGCTCGCGAACGGGCTCACCCTGCGTGAGGTCGGCGAGCGATCCGGCGGCGAGTTCAAGCCGACCGCGGTCGCCGGGTACGAGCGGGCGGAGCGGAGCATCTCGCTCGAGCGGTTCTGCGCGCTCTGCGCGTTCTACGGGCTGGCGCCGGACCGGCTGCTGGCCGAGATCGTCGAGGTCCTCGAGCGGGGACGGGTGATCCTGCTGACCGACGCCGACGTCACCCTGACCGACGTCGACGTCACGCCGGCCGACGTGCCGGATCCGTCCGGCGTCTGATCGCGGCCCAGACCCCGAGCGCCACCGCCACGCCCACGGCGTCGGCGACCCAGTCCAGGAGCTCGGTGTCGCGACCGGTCAGGTGCTGGACGAGCTCCAGGGCTCCCCCGGCCGCGATCGCCGCGACGCCGATCCACACCGCCGTGCCCGGGTAGCGGCCCGGCCCACGTCCGGGCCGCCAGTCCGCGGCCAGCAGGAGCAGGAACACCGTCAGGCCGTACGCCGTGGCGTGGAAGAGCTTGTCGATGGACGGGATCGACCCGGCGTCCGGCGGCGCCGGCCCGAGCGTCCACACGAGCGTGGCCCCGGCGACGACGCAGGCCCCGACCCACAGCGCGCGGTCGACGAGCGCGATCCGCCGCGCCGCTCGCGACGCCACGCGGTCAGATGCCCGGCTTGAAGACCATCACGGCGATCACGGCCACCAGCACGACCTGGTCGACCCGGCTGATCGTGAAGATCTGCGCGATCGCGGCCTGCGCCGCCGGCGACGTCGGTCCCTCGGCCGGGATCAGCCGCGCCAGCCGCTCCGCGCGCGGGCGGATGAACCAGTTGCCCGTGACGAACGTGGCCGCGTAGCCGATCAGCCCGAGCCAGATCCACGTGTCGGAGAAGTCGAGCCCGGGCGCGTACAGGACGAGCGCGAGGCCCGCCAGGAGCACCGTGATCGACGAGCCGATCATCAGGGGGGTCGCCGCCGCCACCTGCGCCGCGAAGCCCGCGAGCGCCTCCGGCTCGCCGGCCCGCCGCAACCGGGTGCCGGCGTACTGGAAGTAGAGCCCGGCCCCCACCCAGACGACGGCGGCCAGGATGTGGATCAGCTTCAGGGTGTCGTAGATGTCGGAGCTGAACGCGAGCATGCGTCTCCTCTACGGCGTCGGGTGCCGCGCATCGTAGTGCCAGAACCCCGGCGCGAACCACCGCAGGACGCCGATCCCGACGATCGTGAGGACCCCGCCCGACACGATCGACCCCGGGACGCTCCACACGCTCGCGACGACGCCGGACTCCAGGTCGCCGAGCGACGGGCCCGTCGCCCACACCGCCATCCCGATCCCGTCCAAGCGGCCCCGGAACCGGTCCTGCACCGCGGCCTGCAGGATCGTCGTCCGGAAGATGCCGCTCACCATGTCGCCCGCGCCGGCGATCGTGAGCATCGCGATCGAGAGCCACGCCGTCGTGGAGAACCCGAACACGACGATCGCCGCGGCCCACACGACGATCGCGACCATGATCGCGCGCCCCTGCCGGCGGACGTGCTTCGCCTGCCCCGAGAAGACGCTCGCCAGGAGCGAGCCGGCCGCGATCGCCCCGTACAGCAGCCCCAGCAGCACCGGCCCGCCGTCCAGCCGGTCGGCGGCGACCGCCGGGAAGAGCGCGAGCGGGAACGCGAACACCATCGCGTTCAGGTCCGCCAGGAACACGGACTGGATCGTCCGCTTGCCCTTCAGGAACCGGAACCCCTCCTTGATCGAGGCCCACCCGAACCGCTCGGCGTCCTCGGCCGGCGGCGACGGGCGCATCCGCAGGACCATCGCGATCACGACCAGGAAGGTCGCGGCGTCGAACAGGAACGCGCCGGCCGGCTCGATGACGGCGATCAGCACGCCGGCGACGACCGGGGCCACCATGTAGTCGAGGCTCCCGATCCCCGACTCGAGGGCGTTCGCCGACGGCAGCAGGCCCGGGTCCAGTAGCCGGGCCGGCCAGGTCGAGAGCGCCGGGCGGTTGAAGGTCCCGACCCCGGCCGAGAGCGTCGCGAACACGTACAGGGGCCAGAGCATCGGCTCCGGGAGCAGCGCGTTGACCGCCAGCAACAGCGAGAGCAGCGCGAGGAACGTGTGCGTGACGATCACCAGCCGACGACGCTCGACCGCGTCGGCGACCGCGCCCCCGACGATCGGGAACACGAGGACCGGGATCAGGGTGCAGAGCCCGAGCAACCCGACCGCGAGCGTCGAGCGGGTGAGGTCGTAGATCTGGAACGGCACGACCACCTCGACGATGCCGTCGCCGAAGTCCGAGATCGATCGGCCGACGAACAGCGAGCGGAAGTCGCGCGAGATCCGCAGCGGCGTGACGTCCATGAGGTGCCCGCGCGCACGCGCGAGCAGTCCCGGCGACGCGGGCTCCTCGGGCTCGGGGATCCGGTCCCCGTCGGGATGGAAGCGCTCGGACACGGCCGAGAACGCTAGCGGACGTGCGGGAGCGCGCGTGGATGCCTGGGACGGTGGGTCTAGGCCCGTCTCGTCGACGGGCCCGCCTCCGCTACATCTTCCCCATGATGCTGCTGACGGCGTCGGCGTCGAACGCGCGCATCGTCTGCGACCGCACGTTCCCGAGCGAGGAGACCTTCGCGAGGAACGCTACCGCGGTCTCGTCGTCGGGGAACTCCGAGATCGCGATCATGTCGTACTGGCCCATCGTCCAGTAGATCTCCATCGAGCCGCCCATCTCCGCCGCGGCCTTCTGCGCCGCCTCCGCGCGGCCGACCGTGTCGGCGGCCGTCTTGGCCCCCTGGTCGGTCCAGTTCAGCAAGCTGACGAACCGTGCCATGTCTCCCCCCTCATCCGTCGGTACCCCGACCCTACGCCCATCGGGCCATCTTCGGGAAGGCGCGCACCGGCCCTCCCGGACGTCGGTCGCGCCTGGCGCTACCGGATCAGGCGCGAGAGCCGCCGGTCGGCGAGGATCTTCCCGCCGTTCTGGCACGTGGGGCAGTACGTCACCTCGTGCGACTCGTACGAGACGCGCCGCAGGTCGTCCCCGCAGACCGGGCACGGCTCCCCGTACCTCCCGTGGACCGTGAAGTGGTCGCCGATCTTCGTCGGCAGCCCGCCGGTGCGCCGGCGCTCGGCCGCGAGCGCGTCGTCGAGGATCGCGCCCAGCGCGTCCAGGAGCCGCTCCCGCTCGTCGCCGGTCAGCTTCGCGAGGGACGCGTACGGCGAGAGCTTCGCCCGGTGCAGGACGTCGTCCGCGTACCCGCGCCCCACCCCCGCGACCGTGCGCTGGTCGCGCAGGATCGTGTGGATCCGGCGGGTGTCCATCCCCGCGCGCACGAAGGCGGCGAAGTCCTCCGACAGCGCCTCGGGCCCGAGCTTCGCGAGCGGCCCGTCGTCGCCGGGCGCGAGCACCCACCAGCCGGCCTTGCGCTCGTGCCCGAACTCCTTGACCAGCACGCTCGGGCGGTCCGCGGCACGGATCCGCAGCACCGACCCGCGCGGCTTCGTGCGCTTGGGGGGCGACTCCACGTCGACGCGCCCGCCCTGGGAGAGGTGGAAGAGGAGGCGGTACCCGTCGCCGAGATCGATCACGACGAACTTGCCCCGCCGCCCGACGTCCCCGATCGTCCGCCCGAGCAGCTCGTCGGGCCGCGGCGCGAACGTCTTCAGCGACGAGAACGACAGGTTGTCGAGCGCCCGGAGGCTCGCGCCGGCGAGGACCTCGTCGAGCCGCTCGGCGAGCGCCTGGACCTCGGGCATCTCGGGCATCGGCGGCCCCCGTCGGTCAGCCGGCGAGCCGCCCGGCGGCCTCGCCCACGATCGCGATGCACTCCTCGATCCGGTCGCGGTGCGTGCGGTGGCTCACGATGCAGGCGCGGAGCACGTGCTCCCCGTGCACGAGCGTGCTCGACAGGAACACCCGCTTCGACGCGTTGATCGCCTCGAGGAACCGGCGGTTCGTCGCCTCGTCGGCGCCGCGCAGGCGGAACGCCACGACGGTGAGCTGCGGGGCCCACGGGATCTCCACGCCGGGGATCGCCGACAGGCCGCGGAACAGCACGTCCGTCAGGTCGAGCTTCTCGTCCAGCGCCTCGCGGAACGCGGCCACGCCGTGGACGGCGAGCGGCAGCCACAGCCGGAACCCGCGGTTCGCGCGCGAGAGCTCGGGCGAGTACTCGGTGAAGTTCGGCAGCTCCTCCTCGGGGGCGAGGTCCTGCAGGTACGCGGCGCCCTCGAAGTGGGCGTCGCGCAGGGCCGCGCCGTCGCGCACCACGAGCGAGCCGATCCCGTACGGCAGGAACAGCCCCTTGTGCGGGTCCAGCGTGATCGAGTCGGCCCGCGCGATCCCGCGGAACCGGTCGCGTCCCCGCTCGGTCAGCTGGAAGAACCCGCCGTAGGCCGCGTCCACGTGCATCCACAGGCCCTCCCCCGCGGCGACGTCGGCGACCGCGTCGAGCGGGTCGATCGCGCCGGTGTTCGTGGTCCCCGCGGAGGGCACCACCAGGAAGGGGCGCAGCCCGGCCGCGCGGTCCTCGCGGACCATCCCGGCGAGCGCCTCGGGATCCATCCGGAGCTCGGCGTCGGTCGGCACGAGGCGGAGGTTGCGGCGCGAGAAGCCGGCGAGGTTCGCGGCCTTCGAGATGCTCGCGTGGACCTGCTCGCTCACGTAGTACGTCCCGTCGAGGAAGTCCTTCCCCAGACGCGCGTGCCGCGCGGTCACGATCGCCGAGAGGTTCGCCATCGAGCCGCCGCTCGTCAGCAGCCCCCGCGCCTCCTGCGGGTAGTCGAAGAGGTCGCAGATCCACCGCACGCAGTTCTGCTCGAGCTGCACGACCGCCGGGCTCGGCGCCCACAGGTTCGCGTACCGGTTCACGCCCTGCGCCAGGAACTCGCCGAGCGCGGCCGTGTAGAGCCCGCCGCCGGGGATGTACGCCAGGTACCCGGGGCCGGCGAACTCGTACGTCCGGGCGATCGCGTCGCGCATCCCCTCGAACACGTCGTCGAAGTCCCCGCCGGCCTCGGGCGGCGTCCCGCGGAGCGCCCGGGCGAGCTCCAGCGCGCCCTCGGTGTTCGAGGCGGGCGCGTCGTCGAGCCCCCCGATGAAGTCCACGAGGTAGTCCACGACCGCCTCGCCCATCGCCCGCATGTCCTCGGGCTTGGGGTCGAGGGGCAGCATCGCGATCAGGCCCGCGGCGCCGTGACGGCGTCCAGCAGCCTGCGCGACGCCTCGGCCACCTCGTCGACCGCCGCGCCGAAGGCCTCGGCGTTCCGCCTCGACGGCTCGCGGTACCCGCTCACCTTGCGCACGAACTGCAGGGCGGCGGCGCGGATCTCCTCGTCGGTCGCGACCTCGTCGCGCACGCGGAGCGTCTTGATCGATCGGCACATGCCGTGGATGTTACCGGCGCACCAGCTCCCGGACGCGGCCGGCGGCCGCGTCCGCCTCGGCCAGCTCCTCCGTCGTCGGGGCGTGGCCCGAGAACCGCTCGCGCTCGAAGGTCCGGACCACGAGCTCGGCCGCGCGGACGACCTCGTCGCCCAGGCCCGGATCCGACGAGAGCGCGCGCAGGAACTCGCTCGGGGTCTCGGTCTCGTCCCGGCGATGCCCCGCGGGACCCAGCGCCGTCACGACGGACGCGAAGGCGGCGGCCGCGCCGGTCGGGCGCGGCCCCCGGGCGCGCCGTCGGCGCCGTCGCCGGACGGCGAGCGCGGCGAGCCCGCCCGCCGCGAGGACGCCGACCGTCAGCGGCCACCCATCCACGAGCGCGGTCCCGGCGTCGCGCACGAGCCCGGCGATCGCGGTCACCGCCCGCTTCACGGGCGCGGGCGTGATCGAGGCGACGAGCCGGCCGAACGCCGCCAGCGCCTCCCCGGTGATGAACCGCGGGCCCTGGCCGTCGGCGACGCTCGGGACCCCGAACGTCGGGTCGTACGGCACCCACCCGACGAGCGGGTAGAAGACCTCGACCCAGGCGTGCGCGTCGGACTGGCGCACCTCGACGTAGCCGGTGAGCGGGTTGCGCGCGCCCGGACCGTAGCCGGTGACCAGGCGCGTGGGGATCCCCAGCGTCCGCAGCAGCACGGCCATCGAGCTCGCGATCTGCTCGCAGAACCCGCGCCTCGTCTCGAACAGGAAGTGGTCGACGGCGTCCACGCCGGCGGGGTCCCGCGGCACGTCGAGGTCGTACGCGGTGTTCGCGCGCAGCCACGACTGGATCGCGATCACGCGGTCGTACTCCGACGTCGCTCCGGCGGTGATCCGGCGGGCCAGGTCGCCGACCCGCGACGGCAGCGCGGCCGGGAGCTGCAGGTACCGCTCCGAGACGCGCGGCTGCGCCCCCGGGGCCGAGGGGTACGCCCCCGACGACACCGCCCGCAGGAGCTCCGGCGTCGTGACGGGGACCTGGGAGACCACGGAGTACACGAGCCCCTCGTCCAGCAGGAACGGCGCACGGATCGAGCCGTAGCGATCCACGGCGAGGGTGCTCGCCGGGAAGTACACCTGGGCCGGGACGGCGGCCGCGAACAGGACGTTCGGCTGCGGGGTGTCCACGTAGAACGTCTGGGTGAGCGCGACCGACGGCGCGGTGAAGCCGAAGTTCCGGCGGAACAGCTCCGGCGGCATCACGGACGAGCCGGTCTCGTCCTGCGGCTGCATCGGCCGCGTCCGGTCGTCGTCCATCGTCCAGGTCACGCCGTCGTACGTGTCGAACGCCTGCGCCCGCCACAGCGTCGCCTGCGTCGCGCGGACCCGGAAGGCGATCGCGTCGGAGAGGCGGCCGCGGGCCCGCAGGTCCACGACGTCGCCGAACCCCGGGTAGGCGTCCGGCGCGAAGTCGACGACGCCGTCGGGCGCCGCCGCGGGCAGGCCGGGGTTCTCGACGCCGCCGTCGAACCCCTCGACGGGCCGCGCCCGACCGAGCGCGAACGGCGGCGCGTGGATCGGCGTGCCCGGCACCCGCGGCATCGACAGGAACGCCACCGCGGTCGCGCACAGGACGGCCGCGCCCGTGAACGCGAACGTGCGGACGGCGGCGAGCGGCGCGGTCCCGGTGCGGACCCGTCGCGTCGCGACGGGCTCGGACACGGCGCCGGCCTTCGGGCGGCTCGACAGGGCGAGCCAGAGCCCCGCGAGCACGGACCACGGGAGCAGGAAGAGCAGGTAGGACGTGGACAGCGAGATCGCGCCGGCCTCGGCCATCAGGATCAGGCTCGACGCCATCGAGAAGCCCAGGTCGCGGCGGCGCGGGACGTCGAACGCGTGCAGCACCTGCACCCAGAGGAAGAGCGATCCGAGCGGGACGCGCGCCTGGTCGACGTTCGCCGCGTACTGCACCGTCTGCAGGAACTGCGCGAACGCCGCCATCATCCCGATCGCGAGCAGGACCTTCGTCGTCACGTTCGACCGAGCGCGCATCCGGTAGGAGAAGACGTAGCCGACCGGCGCGAGCACCAGCGCGGCCACCGCCGTGGTCGCGTCCACCGCCCCCTGGGCGATCACGGCGAGGATCGAGACCTCGACCGCCAGGGCGACGACGACCCGCATCGGCACCGAGTCCTCCGGCGGCACCTTGCCGCGGCGGAACGCCCGCAGGTTCACGGCGCGACCCCCGCGGGATCGAGGGCCGCGGCGGCGCGCCCGGCCAGGGCGTCGGCCAGCTCCTCCCCCGGCCGCCACGGATACGTCGCGAACCCGGTGCGTCGCAGGTCCGCGACGAGCGCGTCGGCCTCGGCCGGCGGCAGCGCGAAGCGACCGGCGGCCTCGGGATCAAGCACGACGGGGATCACGACCACGCGCGCCCCGGAGGCGGCGAGCGTGACGAGCGCGGGGACGAGGGTGGGGCCCGCGTTCGCGCGCCAGGTCGGCGCGATCGCGACGACCGTCTCCGCGCCCCGCAGCGCGTCCGCCAGCTCCGGCGCCGCGTCGGCGAGCGACCGTCCGGACGGGGCGAGCCGGCCCAGCCGCCGCAGGAGCGCCCGTCCGTCCTCGTGCGCCGCCACCTCGACCTCGTGCTCGCCGGGGACCAGCAGCCGCGCGCCCTGGCCGTCGGCGGCCGCGGCGAGCGCGATCGACGCGGCGGCGGCGCAGCACGCGTCGAGCGGCGTCCACGCGTCGCCGGCGTCGGCCACGGTGTCCACGACGATCGCGATCCGCCGGGTGCGCTCCTCCTCGAACTCGCGGACCATCACGGTGCCCGTCCGGGCGGTGGAGGGCCAGTGGACGTGGCGCATGCTGTCGCCGGACCGGTACTCGCGCACCCCCAGGAACTCGGGCCCGCCCCCGCGCCGCGGCGCGCTGTGGAGCGCGCGCTCCGTGGTCGCGGCGGCGTCGACGAACGCGAGCGCGCCGAGCGGCCAGACCTTGGGCAGGACGAGGCAGGGGGCGGGGGCGGGGGCGGAGCGGCGCCGTTCGGCGACGCCGAACGGCGCCGCGGACCGGAGCGTGACGGTCCCGCCCTCCTGCGGTCCGCGTCGCTCCGCGACGCGGACCGCCCCCAGCTCGACCCGTTCCCCCGGGCGGAGCGTGCCGACCTCGAAGGAGGCCGGCGAGAACATCGGGTCGTCCGCGACGATGCCGGCCCGGAGCCTACGCGTCGGGTTCGACACGACCAGCTCGACGTACGCCTCGTCGCCCTGGTGCACCTCGGCCGGAGCGCGCCGCTCGATCCGGATCCCGCGGAGCATCCGGCCCGGCAGCATCGCCCCGGCGATCACGGTCCCGAGCAGCAGGGCCGACAGGACGAAGAGCCAACCGGCCTGGACGTTCGTACCCAGGAGGAAGAGGACGACCGCTCCCCCCATGAGCGCCGCGGCCCGCTTGCGGAGCCGGAACGCCCGCCGCCGTCGCGGCACGGCTCAGGCCCTCCCGACGACGCCGAGCGGGACGGGGACCTCGTCGAGCACCCGGCGCACGACGTCGCGACCGACGCCGCTCCCCCGGCCCTGCCGGGGGATCAGCCGGTGCGCGAGCACCGCCGGCGCCATCGCCTTGACGTCGTCCGGCAGGACGAAGTCGCGACCGAGCGCGGTCGCGCGCGCCTGCGCGCTGCGCACGAGCGCGACGCTCGCGCGGGGCGAGGCCCCGAGCGCGACCTCCTGGGCCGCGCGCGTCGCCTGGACGAGCGCGACCGCGTAGTCCACCACGGTCCGGTCGACGTGGACCTCCCGCACCGCGCGCTGACAGGCCAGGACCTCGTCGGTCGTGAGCACCGCGTCCAGGTCCTCGATCGGATGCCGGGTGAGCTGGCGGTGCACGACGTCGGCGGCGTGCCGGTGATCCGGGTAGCCGACCGGCACCGTCAGGGTGAAGCGGTCGAGCTGCCCCTCCGGCAGCGGGTAGGTCCCGTGCTGCTCGATCGGGTTCTCGGTGGCGATCACGAGGAACGGCCGCGGCAGCGCGTGCGTCACGCCCTCGACCGTGACCTGCCGCTCCTCCATCGGCTCCAGCAGCGCGGCCTGGGTGCGCGGGGTCGTGCGGTTGATCTCGTCGACCAGGACGACGTTCGCGAAGACCGGGCCGGGCTGGAACCGGAACGCGTGCTGACCCTGGTCGTAGACGCTGATGCCGGTCACGTCCGAGGGCAACAGGTCCGGCGTGGCCTGCACCCGGGAGAACTCCCCGCCGATCGAGCGCGCCAGGGCGCGCGCGAGCATCGTCTTGCCGACGCCGGGGACGCCCTCCAGCAGCAGGTTGCCGTCGGCGAACAGGCAGATCGCCGCGGCCTCCACCGCCTCGTCGTTCCCGGCGATCACCCGCTCGACGTTCTCGACCACGCGTCGGAACGCCGCGGTCGTCTCGCCCACGGCGGGCTCGGGAAGGCTCACCCCTAGGGTTTCGACGGGCCGAAACGCCCGCTTGAGGCGGTCAGGCGGTCGGGTCGTCGCGCTCGGCGAGCGCCGCGTCGACGTCCCGGAGGTAGAGGCGTGCGCCGCACGCGAGCAGGAGTTCCCGAGCACGCTCGAGGCCGGGACGGGCGTCGAGGCCGAGCCGCGCCTCCACCCGGCCCAGGTCGATGAGGGCCCGGGCGAGGTGGATCCGCATCCCGAGCTCCTCGAGGCGATCGACCGCGTCGGTCAGCAGGCGCCGCTGCTCCTGCGGCTCGGTGGCGAGCAGCCCCGCGATGTTCGCCGCGAACGCGCGGGCGGGCGGGAGGACGGCCTTCGCCGCCCCCTCGCGGAGCTGCCGCATCAGCGCTTGGTCGTCGGCGTCGACGGCTCGACGGGCCGCCTCGGGGAAGAGCTCGGGCGCGAAGTCGAAGTAGTCGGCGGTGCCGACGCCGAGCTCGACCAAGGCCCGGATCGTCGCCAGCTCGCCCGCCCGATCGCCGCGCCCGTGCGCGATCTCCGCGCCGAGCGCGAGGTGGACGGCCTCCGCCTGCGGCTCCGGGTTGTCCGCGAGGATCCGGGCGGAGGCCTCGTATGCCTCGGCCGCCTCGTCGAGGTGAGCCCGGGCCGCGAGGATCGAGCCGAGCGCCGACAGGCGCATGCCGAGGAGCGGAGCGTCGCCGATCGCGCGGGCGAGCTCGATCGACCTGCGGGTGAGCGCCTCGCCCTCCTCCAGGTTCCCGAGCTGCACCTCGTAGTCCCCGAGGCTCCCGGAGATCCAGGCCACGAACTGCGTCGCGCCGGCCCTGCGGGTCGCCTCCAACCCCTGCCGCAGCACCGCGACGGCGCGCCGTGGGTCGGCGCTGCCGACGATCGCCCCGTAGTTGTTGTAGATCCGCCCCAGGCTGGCCAACGAGCCGACCTGCATCGCGAGCTCGTACGCCTCCTCCATCGTCGCCACCGACTCCTCGGCGCGGCCCATGTAGGTGAGCGTGACGGCCAGGTCCATCGTCGCCTCGGCCCGTTCGCGCGGCGCGTCGATCCGCGTCGCGATCTCGATCGCCCGCCGGAGCACCGGCTCCGCCTCCGCGTACCGACCCCGGCGCCACCGGTACCAACCCGCGATGCCCAGGGCGTACGCGAGCTCCCGGCTGTCGCCGAGAGGCTCGAGCCGGACGACCGCCGCCTCGGAGAGCTCCTCGAGCTCCCGTTCCCGACCCTCGTGGAACACGATGCGGGCGAGCTCCGCCTGCGCCCACCCGGCCCCCAGCTCGTCGCCCGCCTCCTCGGCCAGGGCGAGGTAGCGCCGGCACGAAGCCTCGGTCTGGCTCGTCGATGCGGACGCGAAGCTCGCCTCGGTATGAGCCCGAGCCAGCGGCAGCCGTTCGGCGATCGGGGCGCCGACGACGTCGGCCAGCCGCAGCGCCTCCTCGTACCAGTCGATCGCGTCCGCCTGGAGCCAGAGCGCGGTCGCCCGGTCGCCGGCGATCCGCGCCCACCGGTACGCGGCCTGCTCCGCCTCTCGCCGCGCCTGGCCCGCGTCCCCGAGCTCTTCCAGGTACCGCAGCGCCTCCCGGTGGTGCGAGGCGACCAGCGTCGCCATCTCGTCCGCGCGGTCGCCCGCTCGTTCGGCGGCCCACTCCGCGACCTTCGTGTGCTTCGTCGCGCGCAGCGCCTTCGGCAGCGAGTCGTAGGCGCCGTCGCGGATCAGCAGGTGCCGGAACGAGAACTCGGGTTCGTCCGAGAAGCTCGACGGCTCGTGCGGGACGATCAGCTCCTTGATCCGAAGCCGGCCGAGCGCCTCGCGAACCACCCCCGGCGGTTGACCGGACAGGCGGACGACCGCCCCGAGCCAGAACTCCCGGCCGACCACCGCCGCGTCCTGAAGGATGGACTTCTCCTCCTCGGGCAGGCCGTCGAGGCGGGCGGCGATCAGCCCCTGGATCGATCGCGGGACCTCGACGTCGTCGACCGACGACGCCACCTCCCACCGCGATGCCTGCGTCGCGCGGAGCACGCCGCGGTCGATCAGCATCCGGACGATCTCCTCGGTGTAGAGCGGGTTGCCTTCGCTCCGCTCCACGATCAGCTTCTTCAGCTCGTCGGTGATCTCGCCGGGCAGCAGGTCGTCGATCATCGCGGCGTCCTCGTCCGGGGTGAGGGGATCGAGGTAGATCGACGCCGCGTTGCGCTTGCCCCCGCCCCACGCCGGCCGGACGTCGAACAGCTCGGGGCGCGCCTGCACCAGCAGCAGGATGGGACCCTGCGCCCAGTCGGCGACGTGCTCCACCAGGTCGAGCAAGCCGTCGTCGGCCCAATGCAGGTCGTCGAGCGCCAGCACGAGCGGGTACCTCGCCGCCATGCGCTCCAGGTACCGCCGCCAGGCCTCGAACAGTTCCTCGCGGCTGAACCCGGTCACCTCGCCCGCGCCCACGAGCGCCCGGATCTCCGGCGCGACCGTCGTGTCGCCGAACAGCTCCTCGACGGAGGCGTCGACCTTGGACGCGACCATGTCCGAGGGATCGTCCTCGAGCACCTCGCACTCCGCCTTGATCGCATCGGCCATCGCGGAGTACGGCGTGTTGCCGTACGCCAGGCAGCGCCCGCTCCGCCAGTAGATGAACTGCGGCAGCCCCTCGACGTAGCGCAGCAGCTCGGACGTGACCCGGGACTTGCCCACGCCCGCCGGGCCGACGATCGTCACCAGCGCCGGCCGTCCTTCGGTCTCCACGCGCTGGAGCGTCTGCTTGAGGACCGTCATCTCCTCCTCGCGCCCGATCAGCCGGGCCTCGAGGCCGAGGGACGGCCGCTCGCCCCGCCGCTTCGCCTTGACCCGCTGTGCCTGCCACGCCGGGACGGGTTCGGCCTTCCCCTTCAACGAGAGCGGCGCGAGCTCCAGGTAGTCGATCACGTCCTTCGTCGAGGCGTAGACGCCCGGTCCGACGACCACGTGGTTCGGATCGGCGGCGGCCTCCAGGCGCGCCGCCGTGTTCACCGCGTCGCCGGTGAGCATCCGGTCGCGCGGCCCGGC
>DATBLY010000031.1:0-6954 GCA_036555125.1 Actinomycetota bacterium
CGGGACAAGCCGAAGGAGGCGCTCGCCGTCTACCGGACCGAGGACGTCGAGCACCCGGGCGTGAGCGCGCTGCACGCCGCCGGGGAGCTCTGCGTGGCGGGCGAGCTGCAGGTCCTGCAGCTGCCGGCGCACGACGACTTCGTGGAGTATCGGCTGACGCCCGCGCAGACCCGTGCCGCGTTCGCCGAGCGAGGCTGGAGGACGATCGTCGGCTTCCAGACCCGCAACCCGATCCACCGCGCCCACGAGTACATCCAGAAGTGCGCGCTCGAGATCGTCGACGGCTTGCTGGTCCACCCGCTGGTGGGCGCGACGAAGGGCGACGACGTCCCGGCCGACGTCCGGATGCGCTGCTACGAGGCGTTGTTCGAGGGCTACTACCCGAAGGACCGGGCGATGGTCAGCGTCTTCCCCGCCGCGATGCGGTACGCGGGGCCCCGCGAGGCGATCTGGCACGCGATCTGCCGCAAGAACTACGGCTGCACGCACTTCATCGTCGGGCGCGACCACGCCGGCGTCGGGACCTACTACGGCACCTACGACGCGCAGCAGATCTTCGAGGAGTTCGGGCCGGGCGAGCTCGGGATCCAGACCCTCAACTTCGAGCATTCGTTCTGGTGCAACCGCTGCGAGGGCATGGCGTCGCCCAAGACGTGCCCCCACGGCGAGGAAGACCGGGTCTCGCTCTCCGGCACGAAGGTCCGCGAGATGCTCCGCACGGGCGAGCGTCCGCCGCAGGAGTTCAGCCGGCCGGAGGTCGCCGACATCCTGATCGCCGCGATGCGGGGCTAGCCGGAACCGAGCCGTTCGCCGGTTGAGCGCCCTCCGAGGCCGCTGGTAGCCTCCCCGGAACGTCCGAAGGCGTTCGGACCTCCGAACGATGAGGCAGACCTGAACGACGCCCCTTCCCATCCGTCGCGCCGTGCGGCGCTGTTCATCGCGCTGCTGGCGGCGCTCGCCCTGGCCGTCCCCGCGCGCGCCGACACCGAGAGCGAGATGAACGCGGCGAAGGAGCGCGTCGCCGACGTCCGCGCGCGGCTCGCGTCGGTGACCCAGCAGTGGCAGGAGACCGAGACGCAGCTCGCGGAGACGCAGGCCGCCGTCGCGCAGGCGCGGGAGCGGATCGCCGAGCTCGAGGCGCGGCTGCACCACATCAAGGTCCGGCTCGATCGCCGGGTCCGCGCGATCTACATCGGCGGCGGCACCGAGACCATCGGCGCGCTCCTGGGCTCCGCCTCGTTCACGGACTTCGCGGACCGGCTGCAGTTCGCGACGAACATCGCGCAGGGGGACGAGGACCTGGCGACCGAGGTGGCCGTGCAGAGCGAGCAGCTCACCCGGGAGCGGGCGCGGTACGCGAAGCAGGCCGAGGAGCAAGCCAAGGCCGCCGCGGCCCTCGAGGGCCAGAAGGCTTCGATCGGCTCGCTGCTGCAGGAGGCGCAGGACCTCTACGACGAGCTGTACGCGAAGTACAAGGACGAGCAGGCGCGGCTGCAGCAGATCGGGCTCCCGGCCCCGAGCGGCGGCGGCGGGTCCTACCCGGTCGGCGGGTCGGGCGCGGTCTCGATCTGTCCCGTGCAGGGGCCCGTGTCGTTCGTGGACTCCTTCGGCTGGCCCCGGCCCGGCGGGCGCACGCACCAGGGGATCGACATGATCGCGCCCTACGGGACGCCGGTGGTGGCCACGCACGACGGCAACGCGGTCCAGGCGCCCAACTCCCTCGGCGGGAACGCGGTGATCCTCTACCACGCGGGGAGTTCGGACTGGACCTACTACGCGCACTTCAGCTCGTACGGCGCGACGGGTCAGGTGGGCGCCGGCACGGTGATCGGCTACGTGGGCTCGACCGGCGACACGAACGTTAACCACCTGCACTTCGAGTACCACCCCGGCGGTGGCGCCGCGATCGACCCGTACGGGATGCTGCTGGCGGTCTGCTGATCCGCCGGTCCCGCCCGAGCCGACATCGCGTCCGCGTCCGCGAGGCGCCGTAGGATACGCCCCGTGAGCGACCAGCCCGGCGGCAACCGACGGATCGATCGGATCCGGTCGACCTCCTACACGGACGACCTCGACGCCCTCGACCTGGAGGCCCTGCGGGCCAAGCGCGACGAGTGCCTGGCCGAGCGCGAGTACCTCTCGCTGCTGCGCCGCCTGGTGCAGGGGCGGGCCGAGATCCTGAAGGCCGAGCTCGACGCGCGGTCCTCGGACAGCGAGCACGCCCCGCTGATCGAGCGGCTCTCGACGATCCTGGCGGGGGACGAGTCCTCGGGCGGCTCGCGCGGCGAGGCGGTGCGCGTGAGCATCCCGGAGGAGGAGCTCACGATGGCCCGTCGCCGCGTCGAGCGCCTGGTCGCCGACGCCGGCATCTCCGACCCGTCGGCCCTGGACGACGTCCGGCTCGCCGACGCGGTCCAGGTGCTCGAGGGCGAGGAGCGCGAGGTCTCCGCGGCGCGGAGCGACGTGATCCGGGTGCTGGACATCGTCCAGGACGAGCTGAAGCGCCGCTACAAGGACGATCCCTCGCTCGCCCTGCGCTGAGCACGCGATGGCGTCGGCCGTCCCGCTCGTGCGCGTCGTCCGGTCCGGGGTCGAGGAATCCGTCCACCTGGGGCACGTGGCCGTCTGCGACGCCGACGGACGGCTCCTCGCGTCGGCGGGTGATCCCGAGCACGTCGTGTTCGCGCGGAGCTGCACGAAGCCGTTGCAGGCGTCGGTCTCGCTGGGCGCGATCGGCGAGGCGCTGCCCGACCGCGAGGTCGCGATCGCGTGCGCGTCGCACAACGGCGAGCCGGTCCACGTGGGGGCGGTACGGGCGGTGCTCCGGCGCGCCGGCCTCGAGGCCGACGCCCTGCGGAACCCACCCGGCTGGCCGCTCGACGCGCAGGCGATGGCCCGTGCGCAGCACAAGCACAAGCTCCTGCACAACTGTTCGGGGAAGCACGCCGCGATGCTCCTCGCCTGCGTGCGCAACGGCTGGGATCCGCAGACCTACCCGCGGGCGAGCCATCCGCTCCAGCGCCGGATCCAGCGCGCCGTCGTCGCCGCCGCCGGCGTCGAGCGGGTCGCGATGGGCGTCGACGGCTGCGGCGTCCCGGTCCACGGCATGCCGTTGCGAGCCATGGCGACGCTGTACGCGCGACTCGCGGAGCCGGAGCGGCTGGGGCCGCTCGCCCCGACCGCGGAGCGCTGCGTCGAGGCGATGCTCGCCGAGCCGTACCTGGTCGGCGGCCGCCGGCGCGACGACACCGACATCATGCAGGCGACGGGCGACGTCGTGGCGAAGGCCGGCGCGGAGGGCCTCGGCTGCGCGACGGTGCTGCCGTCGGGCCTCGGCGTGGCCGTCAAGGTCGCCGACGGCGGATACCGGGCCGTGCCGCCGGCGCTGATCGCCGCCCTGGCCGCGGTGGACGGGCTGACCGCGGCCCACCTCAAGGCCCTCGGTCGCCACGCCCGGCCGCCCCTCACCGGCGGCGACCGGACCGTCGGGCACCTCGAGCCCGTCCTGCGCCTCGACCGAGCGCGCTGACGGGTCGCAACCGTGCGCAGGTTCCCGAACATCGGAACGCGTGCTCGCTCGTACCATCCGAAGAGGTCCATCTCGTCCCCGAGACCCGGAGGAGCCGTGGCAGCCGATCCGCGCGTGGCCGTCCTGTCGGTCCACACGTCGCCGCTCGATCAGCCCGGCACGGGCGATTCCGGCGGCATGAACGTCTACATCCGGGAGGTGGCCGCGCGCCTCGCGGCGCGCGGCCTGGCCGTGGACGTGCTGACCCGACGTCGGGCACGGGACGTGCCCGACGTCGTCCCCCTGTCCGAGGGGGTCCGCGTGGTAAACGTCCCGGCCGGGCCGCACGCGCCGGTCCCGAAGGCGGAGCTCGTCCGGTACCTGCCGGAGTTCTTCGGTGGGGTGGTGCGACACGCCCGGACGGACGGCGGCTACGACATCGTCCACAGCCACTACTGGCTGTCGGGGTGGGTCGGTCGCTCCGCGAAGCGGTCCCTCGGCGTCCCGTTGGTCGCGTCGTTCCACACCCTGGGCAAGGTCAAGAACTACTCGCTCGCCCGGGGCGAGACGGCGGAGTCGGCCGCCCGGCTCGCGGGCGAGGAGGGCGTGATCGCGGAGGCCGACCGCGTCCTCGCGGTGACCCCCGTGGAGGCGTCCCAGCTGGTGGGGCTCTACCGGGCCGATCCGGACCAGGTCCGGATCGTCCCTCCGGGGGTCGACCACTCGATCTTCGCCCCGCGCTCGCGGGCCGAGGCCCGCGAGCGCCTCCACCTCGCCGGGCTCCGCCTCGCCCTGTACGTCGGGCGCCTGCAGCCGCACAAGGGGCCGGACGTCGCCGTGCGGACCCTCGCCGAGGCCGTGGCCCGGGACCCGGACGCCGCCGGCGACCTGGTCCTCGCGATCGTCGGCGGGCCGAGCGGATCCACGCACGGGGCCGAGGTCGCCCGGCTGCTGGAGCTGGCCGGCGCCCTCGGCGTCAGCGAGCGCGTGATGCTCTTCCCGCCCCAGCCCCAGGCCCTGCTGGCGGACTTCTACGCGGCGGCGGACGTGGTCCTCGTGCCGTCGCGCTCGGAGTCGTTCGGGCTGGTCGCGCTCGAGGCGCAGGCGGTCGGGACCCCCGTGGTCGCCGCGGCCGTGGGGGGGCTCCGCTACGTGATCGAGGACGGCGCGACCGGGTTCCTGGTCGAGGGACACGACCCGGCCGACCACGCGGGCCGACTCCTGCAGGTCCTGCGCGACCCGGGGCTCGCCGACCGGCTGGGCGCGCGCGCGACCCGCCAGGCGCTCCGGTTCACCTGGGACGCGACGGCGACGGAGCTCGCCGCCGTCTACGCGGAGCTCCTCGGCGCGGCACGCGGGATGGCGAACGGTCGACGAACCGCCGGCGAACCCCGCGCGAACGCGCGCTGACCTGCGCGGATGCATACGGGCGGCGCCGGGGGCGCGATGT
This sequence comes from Actinomycetota bacterium, assembly GCA_036555125.1. Taxonomy (GTDB): domain Bacteria; phylum Actinomycetota; class UBA4738; order UBA4738; family HRBIN12; genus DATBLY01. The sequence goes on from DATBLY010000031.1 coordinate 4,959, forward strand.
CCGTCGAATTGTCACTCTTTCTGCCGAGCCCGTGACCTGCAGATATATGCCCTGACCTGCGAGAACGCCGAGTTGACCACGCTCGGGGACCGCCGGTAGATTCCGCTTCGCTCCAAGCAGTCGAAGCAACCGACGCGAGGGGACCGGACGAGATCCGGGGAAGCCGCAAGGCGGAACCGGGCCTCATGCCCCGGAGGGCCGCGAGGCCGGAAGGGGACGCCGGGACGGTCGCAAGACCGGAACGGCACGGGCGGATCGGGTGACCCGCAAGGGATGCAAGGTCCGAACGGGGTCGCAGGCGGGGCCGCGAGGCCAAGGCCGCGACCGCCGCGCGGGAGCGCCGCAAGGCGAGCCCGCCGCGGGTCCGGGACCGCGCGACGCGCGCGGAGGTTGCTTGGAGCAACAGAGCCCGAGGGGCTGACGGTGGCTGGGAGCTTCGGTTCCCGGCGAGCCGGAGGTCCCTCGGGTTCTGTCGTTCCGGGCCTATCCTGAGCGCCGATGACCGACCCGGCCTCGGACCCGGCGCCCGAACCCGTCTCGCTGCCCTCGACCGGCTCGCGCCGCGCGCCCGCGATCGAGGCCCGCCGCGAGCGGACGATCGAGGTCGCGATGCGGCACTTCGCGGAGCGGGGGTACCGCGCCGGCCGGGTCGAGGACATCGCCGCCGAGGTCGGCGTCGCGAAGGGAACCGTCTTCCTCGACTTCCAGACCAAGGAGGGCCTGTTCTTCGCCGCCTACCGCCGCGCGGTCTCGATGCTGCCTGCGTGGCTCGACGCTCCTCCCGAGGTCGTGACGCAGGGGTTCTGGACGACGCTCGACTGGTGGCTCGAGCGCACCGAGGAGTCGGTGCAGGAGGACTGGGTCCCGAACCGGATGGCGATGATCGGCCGGCACGACGCCGGCCTGGAGCTCCGTCGTCCGATCGACCGGTTCATGCGGAGCGAGGATCCCTACGGGACCCTCGAGTTCGTGGAGTTCGGCGTGGGGCGCGAAGAGCTCCGCGACGACGTCGACCCGGAGATGATGGCGGCCGCCCTCGACTGGCTCGCCGAGCGCTTCCAGGACGCCCTGGTCTCGGAGGAGCTGGACCCGGGCCTGATCCACCGGCGGCCCGAGCGCCGCTCGATCCGGATCCGCGAGTTCGTGGAGGTCCTGCGCGACGGCATCGCCGCGCGGCCCTAGCAGGGCCGTCCGCCCGGGTCGTGCGCTACCGTGTCGGACCGATGAGCGATCGACACGTGGCGTTCCTGGGCGGCGGCCGGATGGCCGAGGCGCTGATCTCGGGTCTGATCCGCTCGGGTGGGCGCACCGCCGACGAGATCACCGTCACCTGTCGCCGGGAGGAGCGCGCCCGCGAGCTGGCCGGCAAGTACGGGATCGAGGCGACGCTGGACAACGCCGAGGCCGTCCGGGGGTCCGACGTGATCGTCCTGATGGCCAAGCCGCAGGACATGGAGGTCCTGATCGACCAAGCTCGAGCCCACGTCGGCCCCGAGGACCTGGTGATCACGTTCGCCGCCGGGATCCGGACGTCCTTCGTCGAGAAGCACCTGCCCGACGACGTCCCTGTCGTCCGCGTGATGTCGAACGTGCCCGTCATGGTGGACGAGGCGATGTCGGTCATCTCCGCGGGCTCCCACGCGACCGATGCGCACCTGGCGACCGCGGAAGAGCTCCTCGGGTACGTGGGCAAGGTCCTGCGCCTGAAGGAGACGCACCTCGACGCGGTCACGGCGACCAGCGGATCCGGCCCCGCCTACTTCTTCCTGCTGGCCGAGGCCATGATCGAGGCCTGTATCCTCCTGGGGCTCTCGCGCGACGTCGCGACCGAGCTGATCATCCAGACGATGCTCGGCTCGGCGAAGATGCTGCGCGACACCGGCCGGCACCCGGTCGAGCTGCGGGAGATGGTGACGTCGCCCGGCGGCACGACGATCGAGGCGATCCGCCACCTCGAGGAGGCGGGGGTGCGGGCCGCGTTCCTGAACGCGATCGA
>DATBLY010000032.1:0-12329 GCA_036555125.1 Actinomycetota bacterium
GCCGCCCAGCCGACCGACCAGGTCGGTCTCGCGCGTGCAGTGCCGCAGGCGGGCGGCGAGCTGACGCAGGAGCTCGTCGCCCACCTGGTGGCCGAGCGAGTCGTTCACGAGCTTGAAGTTGTCCAGGTCCATGAAGAGCACGCCGACCGCCAGGTCGTGCCGGCGGGCGCGCGCGAGGGCGTTGTCGAGCATCTCCTCGAACAGCGCGCGGTTCGGCAGCTCGGTGAGCTTGTCGTGGTAGGCCAGGAACGCGATCTGCTGCTCGGCCGTCTTGCGCGCCGTGATGTCGAAGATCACGCCCTGGATCAGCCAGGGCTTCCCGTCCTCGTCGCGGATCGGGTACGCCTGCTCGAGGACCCACCGCACGGAGCCGTCCGCGTGGACCATGCGGTACTCGTGGTTCAGCGGCTGGTGGCCGCTGTAGGCCTCCTCGTACTCCGCCCAGGCCTGATCGATGTCGTCGGGGTGGACGTGGTTCCGCCAGCAGTACGGGTCGGTGAGCCACTCGTCCGGGTCGATGCCAAGCAGGTCGGTCACCTGCGGGCTCACGTAGATGCTGTCCTGGTTCTCGTCGATCGGGTCGAGGTACACGACCGCAGGGATCTGCTCGACCAGGGCCCGGTACTTCGCCTCGGCCTCGAACCGAGCCTCGCGGCCCTCCTGGAGCTCGGTGACGTCGCGGAGCGTGACCACCAGGAGGCGCTCCGATCCATCGATCGAGCCGACGTGCGCTTCCACCGGGAACAGGCTGCCGTCCCGGCGGCGGCACGTCGTCTCGACCCTCGTGCCGGAGGCGATCGCCAGCAGGTCCGTGCCGATCAGCAGGTCCACCGGCTGACCGACCAGCTCGCGCGGGGCGAACGCCGTCAGCCGCTCGACGTGGTGGTTCGCGAACACGATCCGGCCGTCGGCCTGGGCCACGACGAGGCACTCCGGCGTCGCCTCCAGGAGCGAACCTGGCTCGATCAGGCGCGCCAGGCGCGCGAGGTCAGCCTCGGCGTGCTCACCGATCCCCACGATGTCGGATGCCATGCATGCCCTTCGATCGGAAGGCTCGCATGAGGCATCGGAGGCCGGGCCGGTCCACCTGAGCCGGGTCTAGGGAGGCGGTGCCAGCTCCTGCATCCCCCAGGGCGACCCGTGCTCGACCATCAGATCCATGAACGGGACGGGATCGAAGGCCTCAGGACCCAGCACGCCCACATCGGACCACGTCCCGTTCGCGACGAGCTCGAGCGCGATCACCGGGTTGATCGCGGTCTGCCAGACGACCGCCTGCACCCCGTCGTCGGCCCAGGTCTGCTCGGTGTCGACCACGTGGTACAGGTAGACCGCCCGCGCCTCGCCGTCGGGGCCGCTGCCCGTGACCCAGGTCCCGGCGCAGGTCTTCCCGGTCATGCGGTCGGCGAGCGAGGCGGGGTCGGGCAGGCACGCCGCCACGACATCGCGCGGGGAGACCTCGCCACCGCGGACCCGCACCGGGTCCGTGCGGTCGAGCCCGAGCTTGTGGAGCGTCCGCAGCACCTCGATGAACTCGTCGCCGAGGCCGTACTTGAAGGTCACCCGGCGGCAATCGACCCAGCGCGGGACCAGCAGGACCTCCTCGTGCTCGACGTTGACGCACTCGACGGGCCCGATCCCCTCGGGGAACTCGAACGTCTCCGGCTCGGAGAACGGTGCGGTGGTGAACCAGCCGCGCTCCTTCTCCCAGATCACGGGCGGGTTCAGGCACTCCTCGATCGTGGTCCAGATCGAGAACGTGGGCGCGAAGTCGTAGCCATCGATCACGAGGTTCGCGCCGTCGCGGACCCCGATCTCGTCGACGCCGGTGAAGAGGTGATCGGCCGCGTACCGCGCGAAGACGTCCGCCGCTCCCGGCTCGATCCCGACGCCGACGAGGGCGAGCTTCCCGCGCTCCTCCCACAGGTCGGCCAGGGCGAACTGGTCGTCGCCGAGCCTCTTGCCGGTCTCCTCGTACGGGCGCTCCGGATGCGGCTCGGAGAGCGACATCGCCATGTCCATGTAGTTCGCGTTCGCCTCCAGCGCGCCCGTGAAGATCGGCATCACGAACCGCGGGTCGGCCGCGTTCAGGATCCAGTCGCACGCGTGCGTCCTGGCGAGGTCGGCGATCTGGGTCGCGTCGGTGGCGTCCACCTTGGCCGACGAGTATCGGCCGCCGCGGTCGTACCGATCCACCACCGCCTGTGCTTTCGCCTCGGCGAGGTCGGCGAACACGATGTGCTCGAAGAAGTCGCGCCGCGCGGCGATCGGCGCGAACGCCGAACCCACGCCGCCCGCCCCCACCACGAGGATCCGCATCTGGCGCGGAGTGTAGTCGGGGGCATCGATCCGACGTCGAAGGGGTAGAGTCGAGACCCTCGGCCCAAGAGGAGGGATCGCGATGACCGACGACACGACGACCGGCGCGACGCTGTCCGATGAAGACATCCGAACGATCGGCCCGGGCGAGACCCCCGTGCGAGGATCGATCCAGGATGCCGACGGGACCGACACCCAGGACGCGGACGGGACGGACGGCGACACGACCGACGAGACGGACGGTGACGACACGGACTCCTCAGACGCCGACGGCACCGACGGTGACGACACGGACTCCTCAGACGCCGACGGCACCGACGCGACGGACGGCCGCGACGCGGACGGGACGGACGCGACCGACACGGCGTGAGCCTGCGCGCGGTCCCGGACGAGCGCGCGGACCCCGATCGAGCGGCGGAGCCGCTCGATCGGTGCACCGGTGACGCGGACGCGTTCCTCCGCAACACGTGGGGCGTCCGGGCGGAGCTGCACCGCAGCGCCGACCCGGCCGGCTTCGCGGACCTGCTGACGCTCGACGAGGTCGACCGCCTCCTGACGACGACCGCGCTGCGGACGCCGTCGTTCCGACTGGTCAAGGCCGGCGAGCCGATCCCCGAATCCGCCTACACGCGGTCGGGGACGACGGGATCGCGGCCGGTCTCGGGGATGGTCGATCCGGCCCGCGTCGCCGAGCGGTTCCGCGACGGGGCCACGATCGTGCTGCAGGGGCTCCACCGGTACCTCGAGCCCGTCGCGCGGTTCTGCCGCGACCTCGAGCTCCGGCTCGGCCACCCCTGTCAAGCGAACGCGTACATCACGCCCCCCGGGGCCCAAGGGCTCACGTTGCACGAGGACCCGCACGACGTCTTCGTCCTGCAGGCCTTCGGACGCAAGCGGTGGGAGATCCACGCCGCGCCGGGCGAGGCGGACCGGGAGCCGATGGACGTCACGGTGGGATCGGGCGACTGCCTGTACCTCCCCACCGGGACGCCTCACGCGGCGTCGACGCAGGACGAGGTCTCGGGACATCTCACGATCGGCATCCACGTGATGGCGTGGCGTGACGTGCTCGAGCGGGCCTGGAAGCGGGTCGCGGACGACCCCGGGCTGGCCGAGCCCGTCCCCGCCGGCTGGCACCTCGATCCGGACGGCACGGCCGCCGCCCTCGCCGAGCGCCTGCGGGCGCTCGGCGAGGCGCTGGCGCAGCGGAGCGCGGGCGACGAGGTGGACCGCGAGATCCGCCGGTTCCTGACGACCCGCGCGCCGGCGCTGAGCGGGATCGTGGCCGCGCAGCCGTTCGTCGGGCAGATCGACGAGCGGACGGTCCTCCGGCGCCGGCCGGGCTCGGTCTGCGAGCTCCGCGTCGGCGGCGACCGGCTCACGGTGCTGCTGGGGGATCGGCGGCTCGAGATGCCGGCGTGGTTGGAGTCGGCGCTGACGTTCGTGCGCGACCGTGAGCGGCTCTCGCCGGCCGAGCTATCTCCCTTCGTGAGCGACGCCGAGAGCCGTCTCGTCCTGGCGCGTCGCCTGCTGCGCGAGGGCCTCCTCGTCCCGGACGACGCGGGTTGAGCTCGGCGCCGCCCGCCGATCCGGCCGGGACGCGGCCGCCCGCTCTCTTCCGCTGCTCGCTCGCGAGCGAGGCGGCCGGCGAGCCGATGCTCGGGACGGCATCGACGATCGACCGGTGGCTCCTCCTCGAGCACGGCGGGCCCTGGGGCGCCGACGCGCTCCGCGACGCCCGGCTGCCGGCCACGGTCCGTGCGTACCTGCGTCGCGCGGAGCGCGAGCTCGGGATCCGCGTGCTGCTGGTCCGGCGCCCCGACCGCTCGAACGAGCGCCGGACGACCACGGTCGCGGCCGTGAGCACCGGGCCGGCCGACCCCTGGATCGAGCGGATCGACCTCGCGGACCCCTCGGCGGTGCCCGGCCTCGACCTCGAGCCATTGGCCTCCGGGGCCAGCCTCGGCTGGGACCGAGACGACCGGCCGGCGTTCGTCGTGTGCACGCAGGGTCGCCGCGATCCGTGCTGCGCCGAGCGCGGCCGCCCCCTCGTCGCGGCCCTCGCGCGCCGGTACCCCGACGAGACGTGGGAGTCGACGCACGTCGGTGGCGACCGGTTCGCCGGGAACCTGGTGGTCTTCCCGGAGGGCCTGTACTTCGGACGCGTGGCGTCGGACGACGTGGGTCTCGTCGCATCCGCGTACCTCGACCGACGTATCGATCTGACGCGGTTCCGCGGTCGAGCGTGCTACCCCATGGACGTGCAGGCCGCCGAGCAGCTCCTGCGCGTCGACCGTGGCTGGGACGGGATCGCCGACGTGGTCCTCGCGGCCGTGGAACGCGATGCGCGGCTCACGCAGGCGACGTTCGATACGCCGGACGGAGCCGTGACGGTCAGCCTCCACCGCTCGCGGTCCGAGCCCCGACAGCTGACCTGTCACGCGTGGGGACGGTCCGCGTCGCCGCGCTACGAGGGGTTCGAGATCTCGTCCTGAAGGCCGTACGGCTTCTAAGCCCTTCGCCCTATGGACAGCGCTGCAAGCCGTTCGGAAGACTCGGGTTCAGCGTCGGGGCTCGGTTGCCCGCGTCTTCGTCCGAAGACCCGCGTCCCGGCGCCGTGAGGAGGGCCCGTGAGGGGCGCCGTCGAGATCGCGGTCGAGTTCAGACCGCGCCGGGGTCGACGAACGACCGAGCTCCTGGATCGCGTCGGCCGGGTGGCCACGCTCGACGAGCTGCCGGCCGGCCGCTGGCTGGCCACCTTCTTCCTGGAGCCGAACGCGCGGGGGTTCGGGACGCTCGCGTCGCTGCTCGATCAGGTCGGCGAGAAGCGGACGACGTCGGTCCGCGTCGACGGGGAGCCCGAAGCGGCCGCGATCGTTCGTGAGATGGCCGAGTGCGCCCGGCCGTTCGCGGTGAGCGTGGGTCGCTGCGACTTCCCGTTCTCGTTCTCGGTGCCCGACCGATGTCGCGCCTGTCCCCTCTACGACGCCGATCAGGCGGAGGCGATCATCGCCGCGTCCTACGCCGAGGACCGCCGGGTCGTCTGACGCCGGGGCGGATCGAACCGCCCGGATCTGCGTCTCGGGCTCAAGCCCTGTGTGAGGACGCGAACCGCGCGGGCGTGGTCCCGACGTGACGCCTGAAGTGGCGCGTCAGGTGCGCCTGGTCGTGGAACCCGACGTCCATGGCCACCCGCGAGGCCGGCTCTCCGTCGAGCAGCCGGCTCCGGGCGAGGTCGATCCGCCTCCCCACCACGTAGCGGTGCGGCGCGATCCCGAACGCGCGCGTGAAGGACCGCACGAGATGGCCCGGGGACGCGTGCAGGATGCGTGAGGCCTCGCGCAGCGTGAACGGCTCGTCCCGATGCGCATCCAGCAGGTCGCGGAGATCGGCGGCCAGCGTTCGGTCGGTCGCCTCGGCCGGCGCGCCGGCGCGATCTCCGAGGTGGGCCCGCAGCCGGTCGACGACCAGCGCCGTCCGCGCCTCCGCCTCGAACGCGTCGCCGGGATCGCGGAGCACGGAGTGGAGGCGGTCGATCGCGCGCACGAGCCGCGGGTCCACGACGTCCGGCCGATCCACCGCGTGCCCGATCAGCGCCGCGGGCAAGAGCTCGTCCCCGAGGTACAGGACCCGCTTGCGGAAGCCGGCGCCGGTCGCGGGCCGGCCGTCGTGCACGACGTGCGGGGGCAGGATCGTCACGCGGGCGCCGGCCACACCGCGATGCCGGTGCTCGAGGTCGTAGCGGATGGCGCCCTGGTCGACGACGAAGACGGTCCAGGCGTCGTGCGTGTGTCGCGGGTAGACGTGCTCGACGAACCGAGCGTGGAACACCTCGTGGATGCCGTCGACGGCCGGCCTCCACGCGCGGACCCACTCCACCGGACCGCCCACGAGGTCACGATCGTACAAGACCCCTCGGATCCGGTGGCCTTGGATGGTCTCGATGGCGATCCTGAGGTCACCATGAACGAGCTCGCTGGGCTGGTGGCCTTCGCGTTCGCGGGCTCGGTCTCGCCCGGCCCGAACAACGCGATCCTGTGGGCGTCCGGGCTCGCGTTCGGGTTCCGGCGCTCGCTCCCCCACCTCCTCGGGACCGCCATCGGGATCGGGGCGTTGGCGATCGGCGTCGCGGCGGGCATCGGGGCCCTCTTCGAGGCCGTCCCGTCGGCCGAGCTCGCCCTCAAGCTGGCTGGCTCGGCGTACCTGTTGTTCGTGGCCTACCGCGTCCTCGGCAGCACCGGGATCGGCCCGACCGAGGTCTCGCGTCCGTTCACCCTACGGCAGGCGATCGGCTTCCAGTGCGTGAACCCGAAGGCCTGGGTCTTCGCCGTGGCGGCGGTGAGCACGTTCCTCCCACACGGTCTCCCCGCGATGGTCGCCATCGGGGCGCTCACTGGCGTCGTGATGGCCGTGGTCGTGGCCTCGTCGTCGATCTGGGCGATCGGCGGCGCGGCGCTCGGCCGGATCGTCGACGACGACCGGTCGAGACGTGTCGTCGGTATCGTGCTGGCGGTCCTCCTCGTGGCATCGGTCGCGCTGATCTGGCTCTGACACGATCGAGCGGGTTCGCCTCTGCCGGGCATCGTGGGGTAGGGTCCCTCGATGGTTTGGTACCTCGCGATCGGGATCGTCTTCGCCGTCGTAGCGGTCGTCATCCTCATGCGGATGAAGTGATCCCAGGCGCCCTCGGGTCAGCTCGTTCGTTCGAGCGAGTACGCCACCGCTGCTTGCGTCCGATTCGAGACGCCCATCTTGGTGTACACGGACGCGAGGTGTGACTTCACCGTGCTCGGGGCGATACCCATCTCCTCGGCGATCTCGGAGTTCGACATCCCGCGAGATACGCACTCGACGATCTCGCGCTGACGGGGCGATAGGTCGGCCTTCACGCTGCGCGTCACGGGGTCGTCCCGCGCAGATCGCCGCGCGAGCACCGCGCCGCCGGTCACCCGGTCCACAACGACCGTCCCTCCCCGGCCCCCTGGCCTTGACGGCTCCCACGCTAGCGAGCCGGTAGCCGCCCGACCCCAGCCATCGGACCCGTGCAGGGAAGGACCTGTGACCAGGGTTCGGTGGCGCTCGGAGTGCCGGTCGGTGCGTGCCCTGTCACAGGTCAGCGATAGGGTCGCCGAGACGCCGGCGGGTAGCCGACCCTCGAACGGCACCGCCAGGGCTGCAGGCTCATCCGGTCGCGGCCCTGGCGGGGCCGGCGTCTCAGCGGATCTGGAACCGCGACTATCTCCCGTCCGCCACGTTCCGTGACAGATCGGGGGCCGGATCGACCGGTTGCGATGCTGCCGGCTCCGGTAGGCGGATCACGGGCTCCGGGCCGGTCGACGGGCCGAGATCCGGGATGGTCACGAGGCTCGTCTTCTTCGCCTTCGGGTCCGTCTTGTTGATGACCTCGAACCGGTGAGGGTTCCCCTCGAAGAGCGCGACGATCTGGACACCGATCGCGACGGCTGAAGTCACGAATGCGAGGAGGACAGCAACGATCACATCCCTCACACGACGGATGCCTCTCGACGCGCCGCCTCCCGAGTTGATCGCCCCGCTGACCGCGAACATCGAGAACCAGAGCCCCATCGATACGACCAACCACGGCATGACGCCGGGTCGGAAGTGGAGCGCGCCGGTGATCGCGAGGACGATCCCGATCGTGGAAGCGATGAACGTGAAGAACCCGAAGACGTACAGGGCGATCAGCAGGATGCAGGAGGTCGGCGGCAGCACGTGCCTGATCGCATGGATGTTCCCCCAGAGCCACCGTCGTCGTTGCTTCAGGAAGTCCTTCCACGTGAACGGGGATGTGATCTCCACGTACTCCCAGACGAACCCCCAGGTCAGTCCGCTGAATGCGGCCATATGACCGAAGACCAGGTCCTCTGAGGCGAACATCTCGTAGTCCCACGTCACGAACGCTTCGGCCGTCGCTCTCACACAGAGCCCCTCGCCGTGGACGTGGACGGGATGACCGAACCCCTGGAAGACCGAGCACATGTAGAGGCAGTTGATCGTCCGAAGGTCATCCATGTGCGAGAGGAAGCGCCCGTACCCGGTGCGGGGAGTAGGGATCCCCTCACACACGTCGTAGTCCGCCCGGAAGGCCGCCTCGACGTAGCTCCGGGTCGGTACACAGTCGTCATCCAGGAACAGCACCTTGACGAAGAAGTTGTTCAGCCGTCGCTCGACCCTCAGCCGTCGCGTGTACTCGAGCGCCCGTGCCTTGTAGGACGCCCTGCATCGGAAGTCCTCGGGGACGATGATGAGCTCATCGGCCCCCTGGTAGTCGGCCGAGGCCCACGGCTCGGTCGCGACCCAGATCTCGTACGGGAGGTCGAGCTGATAGCCACGGATCCTGCGGATGATCTCGTTCACGGTTCGCTCGTTCCCCACGGTGGTGATCTGGATGATCAAGAGCGTCGGGAACGGGAGGAGCGCTCGCCTGCGCGTACGGCGAGCGCGCAGGGCTCCGACGAGGATCATCGCGACACACAGGATGGGGATGAGCCAGGCGATGAGGATCAGCGTGGACACGGGATCACCGAGCCCGCGCGGCTCGGTTGCTCTGCCTGACGGCCGACACGATCGGGAGGTCCAGGTCCTGTTGTTCCGCCCAGCTCAGGAACGCATCGAGGTCCTTCGGCAGACACGCTCCTCCGAAGGGACCCAGGTCCAGCGTTCCGTACTCCGCGTTCCAGGCGGCCTCCGAGCTCTGGGCAACGAGCGCGAACACACGCTCCGCGTCGACCCCGACGGCAAGCGCGACCCGTCGCAGCTCGTTGAAGAAGGCGATCTTGGACGCATTGCTGAGGTTGTGCGCGTACTTGTGGAACTCGGCGTCTCTGATGGGAAGCCGAGATACGGGACAAGCGAACCCGGCGTTCAGCCGTTCAGCGACATCGCCCGAGCGCTCGTCGAGCTGTCCGATGACCACGAGTCGAGGGGTCACCGAGTCGCTCACCGCCGTCCGCTGGCGAAGGTACTCGGGGCTCACGCAGACGCCGAAGTCCCGCCCTGCCTGAAGCCCGGCGGTCGCCTCCAAGGTCGGGATGACGACGTCCTGCGTCGTTCCCGGCGGGACGGTGCTCCGAACGATGACGACTCGATACCGTCCGGAACCCGACGAGGATGCCCTCCCGAGCGCCCCGCCGATCGTAGCCACCGCTGCTTCGAGATGAGCGAGATCGATCCTTCCGTCCGCGTTCGGTGTGGATACGGCGACGACCACCACGTCGATACCCGAGAGATCGAGTCCGCTCATCGACATGGTGTGAAGGCCCCCGGCCCGGCGCTCCGAGAGCAACGCCTCGTCGACGTCGCTGAACGAGACGCGGTGGCCGTGCTCCCGGAGCGCGGTCCCCTCCGCGTGGCCGACGACCCCGGCCCCCACGATCAGCACATCGAACGACCCGACAGGCGATCCGGGGGTCCCTGGGACGGTCTCGGGCACGATCACGAGGTCTGAGCAACTCCTCCCGCACGCGGAACGCGCTGGGAACGTGGGGCACGGCCTTCCGAGCCTATGGTCGGGGTGTTCGGAGCGTCAAGGTGACCTCCCGTCGGAACGGCGGATACGGCGAGCTTGACTCCGGTACCCCGTCACACATAAGGAAGTCCGATGCCTGAGGCGGCGAACCCGGCGGATCGAGGAGGCAAGAGCCTCGGGGCGGCCGCGGCGATCCCCCTCTTCCTGGTGGTGGCCGTGGGGGTGTTCCTCCGACTGTTCAGGATCGGGGCGCAACCGCTGTGGGTGGATGAGGCCACCAGCCTTCGGTTCGCGCGGCAGTCGCTCGGCCAGCTCTGGAGCTGGAGCATGATCGTCGATCCGGGGAACCCCCCGCTCTACTACTCGCTGCTGCACGGCTGGGTGAGGCTCGGGGAGAGCGAGGCGAGCCTGCGGATGCTGTCCGCGTTGTTCGGCGTCCTCACGATCCCCCTCGTCTACGCGCTCGGCCGGTCGATCCGAGACCGTCGGCTCGGGATCGTCGGAGCGCTGTTGTTCGCGATCTCCCCGTTCCAGGTCTGGTACTCGCAGGAGGCGCGAGCGTACGCCCTCCTCACCTTCGGCGCGACGTTGGCGATGCTGGGGGTCGCTCGCCTCCTTCGCGACCCGGAACGATCCGGGAAGGTGCGCGAGTCGGCATGGGCCTGGCTCGCCTACGTGTTCGGAACCACGATCGCGGTCCTCGCGCACAACACCGCCGTGTTCCTGCCGATCGGCGCGAACGTCCTGATGGTGAGCTGGTGGTGGACGCATGGGCGCGCGCCTCGCGGGTTCCTGCGGAACTGGGTGCTGGCCCAGCTCGCGATCCTGATCCTGTGGGCCAGCTGGCTCCCGGCGCTCCTCCAGCAGGTCGCTCACGGTGAGGCGTACTCCTGGATCCCTCGCCCGACCTTCGGGAGCGTGCTCAGCGGCGCCTACGCCGTCTACGCCGGGGTGACCCGGGCGACCCCCTACCCGGTCGAGGCTGCCGTGGTCCTCGCCCTCGCGGCCCTCGGCCTGTGGAGCTGGAGGCACGACCGCCGGTGGATCGCGTTCGTCCTCACCTTCGCGTTCGCGGCGCCGTTGGGCGAGTTGGTCGTCAGCGTCTGGCGACCGATCTTCCTGGCACAGACGCTCATCTGGGCGGCCGTACCCCTCTGCCTGGCCGTGGCCGCGGGACTCCTGAGCCTGCGACCGGCGGTCTTCGCCGCCGCGCTCGTCGTCCTCGTCGTGTTCGCCGGCTTCGGCCTCAGGAGCTACTACTTCCTGCACGACAAGGAGGCCTGGGACGAGGTTGCGGCGTACGTGGAACGACGGGTGCAGCGTGGCGACGCGATCCTGTTCAGCGTGGGCTTCCTCCACATCCCCTTCGACCACTACTACTCGAGGCCGGCTACCTACGCGGTGCCGGAGGTCGAGCTCACGGGAGACCCGGATGACGTGTTCGTCGCGCGCGAGGAGACCAAGACCCGCGGTCGCATCTGGCTGATCGCGAGTCCGGGCCACCCCCAACCGAGCACCGACGAGGTGATCGCGTCCCTGGGAGATGCGGGCCGGCTGGTCGGCCTGGCCCGATTCACCGAGGTCGACGTGTACCTCTTCGAGCTCGGCGGTGGATGAGGATCGACTAGGCCGACGTGATCTGCTGCCAGACCTCTTCCCACCGATCGAAGTTGGGGGGGACCTCCGTGGGGATCGACGCATCGAGTTGCGCCGGATCGGCGAGTCCGATCTCCTCGACCACCGATTGCGGGAGCGAGTCGAGCGTGGCTTGGTTCGTGGCCATCTGGTTCAACTTCGTCGCATAGACCGCTTGCGCCTCGGGGGTCAGGAGCCAATCGAGGAGCGAGTACGCTCCATCGCGATCCTGGGCGTTCGCTCCGAGCGAATACCCACAGGTCCACGTGAGGGCGCCCTCCGATGCCGGAACGAACGTCACCGTGGCGCCTTGTTTGGCGAGACCCACGTCGTATCCCTTGTAGCCGAACGCCGCGACGACGTCGCCGCTCTGATAGAGATCGAAGAAGTCCGACTCGTCCGAGTAGAACGCGCGGATCTGGGACCTGCGTTCCGAGTACCACTGCTTCACCTGCTCGAGGTCCGCATCGGTCAGGTCGTACGGGTCCTCGAACCCGAGCGCCAGCGCCGCCATGGCGATCCCGTACTTGGGGTTGTCCTCGATCGCGACCTTGCCCTCCAGCGCTGGGTCCTCGAGGAGTTGGGCGAACGAGGTGACGCCTTCGGGGACCTCGTCCGGGTTGTAGATCAAGCCCGTGGTCCCGCCGAACGCCGGGGCCATGTAGACCGTGTCCCCGACCCGGATCTGCTCACTGTCCTTGAAGTACGGGAACAGCGAGTCCCACGCGGCGAGCCGGCTCGTGTCGATCGGCTGAACGAGGCCTCCGTCCACGAGCCGCTGGGTGTCGGTTAGGCACGCGTAGACGACATCAGCCTTGAATCCGTCCTGGAGCTTCGCCACGGCCTCGTCCTCGGTGCCGAACGTGGTCGCCTCGAGCTTGAGGTC
>DATBLY010000098.1:0-7734 GCA_036555125.1 Actinomycetota bacterium
GCCGGGACGCAGCTTGCGGTAGATGTCCTCGAGCGCCTCCTCCTGGGTCTCGACGTGGTCCTTCTCCAGCGTGAGCTGGACGGAGGGCGCGTGATCGAACAAGGCCAGGATCTCGTCGGAGGTCCAGCCCAGGGCCTTCAGCAGCACGGTGACGCTCTGGCGACGCTTGCGGTCGATCCGCACGCCGACCGTGTCCTTCTTGTCGACGTCGAACTCGAGCCACGCACCGCGGCCCGGGATGATCTTCGCGACGTAGACGTCGCGGTCGGAGGTCTTGTCCGGCTCCTTGCTGAAGTAGACGCCGGGCGAACGGACGAGCTGCGACACCACGACGCGCTCGGTCCCGTTGATGATGAAGGTGCCCCGCTCGGTCATAATCGGGAAGTCCCCCATGAAGACTTCCTGCTCCTTGATCTCGCCGGTCACCTTGTTGACGAAGGTGGCCTCGACGAAGAGCGGCTGGCTGTAGGTGATGTCCTTGTCGCGGCACTCCTCCTCGGACGCCTTGACCTCCTTGAACTGGTGGCGGCCGAAGTAGAGCTGGAACTGCTCGGTGAAGTCCTCGATCGGCGAGACCTCTTCGAGGACCTCCTTCAGCCCTTCCGACAGGAGCCAGTCGAAGGACTCGCGCTGGATGCCCACGAGGTCGGGAAGTCCCAACACCTCGTCGAGCTTGGAGAAACTGACACGATCACGGACAGGGACGAGCTGCTCAGGCAAGAACGATCCCTCCCAGGGAGATGAGCGGGCGCACAGCGAAGCGCGGCGAACGGCACGGCAAACGAGCAGTGTACGCACGGATGCAGGCACAGTCAACCGTGCCTGCCGTCGCCCCGGGCAGGGCAGGGCGGAAGGGTACGCCGTCGTCCGCCCGGGGTCAACCCAGGACCGGCCGGATCGGGACGGGTCGCAGGGCGGGTTCAGCCGTATCGAGGCGGGTCCCGCAGGACCGCTCGAAGGGGCGGGTTCGTCCGATCGCGCTCCGAGAGCACCGGATCGGCGAGCGGCCAGTCGATCCCGAGGTCCGGATCGTCCCAGGCCACGCCCCATTCGTCGTCGCCCGCGTACTCGCGATCGACCAGGTAGAGCAGGGAGAAGGGCCGCGTGGCCGCGAACCCGTGGGCGACGCCGGCCGGGATGTACAGGGCCGAGGGCCGGGCGGCGTCGAGCTCGAACGTGGCGGCGTGCCCACGCGTCGGGGACCCCTCGCGCAGATCGAACAGCGCGGCCATCGCCGATCCCGCCGCGGGCACCCACAGGTCCGACTGTCGACGATGGAAGTGCAGCCCGCGGAGCACCCCGGCCTCGGACCTGGACAGGTTCGCCTGGACCATCGACGGGGCACCGGCCAGCCGGCTCCGCCGGTAGAGCTCGGCGAACGACCCCCGACGATCCGCATGGACCTCGACGGGCGCGAACGTGACCCCGGCGATCGCCACCGGGTCCACCGGCTCGGTCAGGGAGCGTCGACCCCGGACGAGGCGCCGACCCACGCGACCGGCTCGACGCCGGCCCTCGACGGTTCGCCCGGCGGGCCGGCCACCGATTCGATCCCCCCGAGGGCCTCGACCATGTCGGCGACCGCGTGGGCCAGCCGGACCCCTTGCTCGGACGAGGCGACACGCACCCCACGCTGATCGAGCACGGCGAAGAACTCGTCCAGGACGGCGCGCCGATCGCCGAGCAACGATGCCTCCGAGACGTTCAGTGCCTGGGCAAGCTTGGCGAGGGTCTGGATCGACGGCTCGACGTGACCGTTCTCGTATCGGGAGAGGCGGGCCTTGGGGATGCCCGAGAGGTCCTCCAGCTCGGATTGGCTGAGGCCGGCGCCGACCCGCGCCGCACGCAGACGCTGGCCGAGATGGCTGCCGTCGTCAGCGCGCACGTGCGACCCCGTCTTTCGATCGGCGAACGGACCCGCGAACGATAGCACGGCCCCGACGGACCCGGTACCCGGGGAACGACCGGGGCGGGGCCGACGGCCCCGCCCCGGTGATGCTTGCGCCGCAGTCGCTCTGCTACTTGACCTCGACCGAAGCCCCGGCGGCCTCGAGGGCCTCCTTGGCCTTGTCGGCGGCCTCCTTGTTCACGCGCTCCAACACGGGCTTGGGCGCGCCGTCCACCAGGTCCTTGGCCTCCTTCAGCCCGAGGCTCGTCAGCGCGCGAACCTCCTTGATCACCTGGATCTTCTTGTCGCCCGCGCTCGAGAGGATGACATCGAACTCCGTCTGCTCCTCCTCGGCCTCGCCGCCGCCGGCGGCGCCGGGCGCGGCGGCCACCATGACGGGAGCCGCCGCGGCGGCCTGGACGTCGAAGGCCTCCTCGAACGCCTTGATGAACTCCGACAGCTCGAGCAGCGTCATGTCCTTGAACTGCTCGAGCAGGTCGTCGGTGCCGAGCTTCGCCATCGTCAACCCTTCCCTTCTTCGTCGTCGTGGTCGGTGCCCGTGGCCTCGGGCTCGTCGGTGGTGGGGTCGGTCGCCGCCGTCGTCGCATCCGCGACGGGCTCGGTGTCCTCATCCGCGGCTCCGTCGGTCGTGCCGTCGGTCGCCGCCGTGGCTCCGGACGCTTGCGGTGCCTCGGCGTCGGCCTCGGCCTCAGGGCCCGCGGGGAGCTTCTCCTTGTAGGCCTCGAGCAGCGAGAGGAACCGCGCCGGCGCAGCTGCGAACATCGCCGCGGCCCGGGTCATCTCGCTCTTCAGCATGCCGGCGATCTTGGAGAGCATCACCTCGCGCGACTCGAGCTCCGCGAGCGCCTTCGCCTCGCCGGCCGAGAGCACCTTCCCGTCGAGGTAGCCGCCCTTCAGGACGAGGGCCGGGTACCGCTTGGCGGCGTCCACGACCTTCTTCGCGGCGGCGACCGGGTCGCCGGCCACGAACGCGACCGCCGAGGGTCCCTGCAGGAAGGACTCGAGCTCCCCGACGCCGGCGTCCGTCACCGCCCGACGCATCAGGGTGTTCTTCACCACCGCGAAGCTGGCGCCGTTCTCGGCCAGGGAACGTCGCAGCTCGGTGATGTCCGAGACCGTGAGGCCGCGGTACTCGGTGAGCAGCAGCGCCTGGGAGCCCTCGATCCGCTCCTTCAGCTCGCTGACCCGCTCGATCTTCTCCGTCTTGGGCATCGCGCCTCCTCACGAATGAACGCGTCCCCGCAGACGGCGGGAACGCGCTCCGGCGCGATCCTCGGTTGGCCTCGGCAGGTGCCCCGTGGGATGGTGGTGCATCCCGTGGGGATTACGCGTGTCGCCCCTGCGGTCTGCGGCCCGACGAGGTTACCGGGCGGCCTCGCGCCCCGACAAGCCGAGGTCGAGATCCCGGTCGGCGTCCGCGGGCGGCTCCTGCGCCCGCTCCGCGCGCATCCGGCGATCGAGCAGGGCGAGCAGCCCCACGGCGATCCCCGCGATCGCGAACCAGAGGGCGTAGGCCCAGGGCGAGATCGGCCGGTAGACGAAGCGCACCTCGTGGTCGCCGGCCGGGACCGGCACGCCGACGAGCGCCGGGGCCAGCATCTGGACGGGCACGGGCCGGTCGTCGACCGTCGCGGCCCACCGGGGGTCGAAGGACGCGGAGAGCGCGACCACCGCGGGCCGGGCCGCCCGGACCCTGCCGGCGTACACGCCGTCGCTCGGGTGCTCCACCGTCCCGAGCACCTCGCCCGCCGGACCGGCCGGATCCTCGCCTTCGCCCAGCGTCGGCGAGGCGGCCGTCCGGCCTCCGAACGCCACGGTCGGGTATCGGCCGCGGTCCGGCAGGTCCGATCGCAGGAAGGCCCCGGTCACCGACGTCAGATCGTCCCGGTCGGCCGAGATCGGCGCGACGGTGTCCACGACCCGGAGCGGGCTCACGCCCGAGACCTCCCACAGGCCGAACGGTCCGTCGGCGGCGAGCCGGGTCGCCGGAACGACGGGCGCGCGATCGCTGGGAGCGATCACGTAGCGCACGCCGAACAGCGCCTGGTGCCCGACGCGGGCGGGATCGAACCGCGCCTCGGCGCCCGACATCAGCGACCAGGTGGGGCGCGTGAAGCCCAGGCCGTCGGCCTCCGTCCGCAGCAGCCACAGGTACGCCGGCACCTGCCCGATCCGGAAGATCGTCCCGCTCCGGGAACGGAGCCCGGCGAACACGCGACCCGGTCCCGCCTCCGTCGCGCGATCCACCAAGCGCGCGAACGAGGCGCCGTCGCTCGCATCGGCCGCCCGCTGTTCGTCGATCCAGCGGGCGCCCGTCCGTTCGAAGCCCGCCCGCTCGAAGACCGCCGGCGCGATCGCGACCGCCAGCACGACCCCGAGCACGGCCACGACGACGCCGGGTCGGAGCGCGGGGAGCCGATCGTGGAGCCGGTCCCGGATCGCGCGCGCGGCCCAGGTGGCTCCGAGGCCGGCCAGCAGGATGCCCGCGAGGTGGACGCCGACCAGGTAGCGGCGCAGGAACAGGTCCTGCGCTCCCGGAAGCAGGTCGATCGCCCATCCGAGCGTCGGGCGTCCGAAGAACAGCAGCAGGCTGAGGGTCGCGACGCCGGCCAGGGCGCGCCCGGTCTCGTCCCGCCGCCACCGCGCGATCGCCGCGACGATCCCGAGCAACGCGAGGACGCTGATCGTGCCGATGTAGCGGTGCGCGTCGAACAGCTGTCCCCGGACGAGCCAAGCGAGGATCTTCGCCGCGCCGAACGAGTCGTAGTAGAAGGTCCCGGTCGAGGCCTCGTCGTGGATCGTCCACCCCGCGTCCGCCACCAGGGGGATCAGCATCCAGGCGGCCACGGCGAGGCTCCCGATCCCGACCAGCGCGGCTCGCAGCAGCCGACGCCCGAACCCCGACGGGACGATCAGCACCCAGACCCCCAGGGAGAGCAGAGCGAGGTAACCCGTCAGCAGGTGGAAGCAGATCGTCAGGCCGATCGCGACCGCCGCGGGAGCCATGCCTCCGCGGTGCGTCACCGCCCGCCAACCGAGCGCCCAGGCGAACGGCAGCGCCCACATCCCCCACAGCTGGGCCCAGACGCCGGATCCTCGCCAGACGTAGCTGCCCCACTCGAACCCGAGCCCGGCCGCACTCGACACGAGCGGCGCGACGGCCGCCGCGACGGCCGCCGACCAGCGATCCATCCCGAACAGGCGTGCCCCGAGGTAGACGGCGATCGGCCAGGCGGCGAGCAGGAGGTAGAGCGACCAGCGGAAGGTCCCGGCTCCGAAGAGCACCGTCAGCCCTCCGGTCAGGATGTGCGGCAGGCTCTGGTAGTGGTGGAAGCGCGACGCCCCCAGCGACAGCGGCGGATACCAGCCATCGAACGGGAGATGTCCCTCGCGGATCCGGTCCGCCGCCCACCGGACCATCGAGTCATGGATCGCCGCATCGTTCGGGAACGCGACGTCCACGATCTCGGCCCGCAGGGTCCACAGACCGAAGCCGACCGCGATCGCGACGAGCGCGAGGGGCGCGAGGTTCGCTCGCGCCCCTCGCATCGTCGGCGTGGAGCTAGGCGACCGTGCCGGACTCGATGCCCTTCGGATGCACGGGATCGATCCGCACGCTCGGCCCCATGGTGGTCGAGATCGCGAGGCTCTTGATGTACCGCCCCTTGGCCGCGGACGGCTTGGCCCGCAGGACCTCGTCGACCACGGTCAGGTAGTTCTCCCGCAGCGCCTGCTCATCGAACGACTTCTTGCCGATCACGCAGTGGACGTTGCCGGTGCGGTCGGCCCGGTACTCGACCTTCCCGCCCTTGATGTCCGCGACCGCCTTCGCGATGTCGTTCGTGACGGTGCCCGTCTTCGGGTTCGGCATCAGCCCGCGCGGTCCGAGGACCCGCCCGGCCTTGCCCACGGCGGCCATCAGGTCGGGGGTGGCGACCGCCGCGTCGAAGTCGATGTTCCCCTTGATGACCTCGTCGACGAGCTCCTCGCCCCCGACCACGTCGGCCCCGGCCTCCTCCGCCTCCTTGGCCTTCTCGCCCACGGCGAACACCCCGACGCGGACGGTCCGACCGGTCCCGTTCGGCAGCGAGACGGTGCCGCGCACGAGCTGATCGGCCTTGCGCGTGTCGATGCCGAGCCGGAACGCCACCTCGACGGTCTCGTCGAACCGCGCGTCCGGGAAGGCCTTGAGCATCGTGAACGCCTCGGCCGGCTGGTACTCGCGCTCCTCGTCGACGAGCTGCGCGGCCGCCCGATAGCGCTTGCCGTGCTTCGTGCTCATGCGTCCACCTCCACGCCCATGCTGCGCGCGGTGCCAGCGATGATCGCCATCGCGGCCTCGACGTCGTTCGCGTTGAGGTCCGCCATCTTCTGTTCCGCGATCGTGCGGACCTGCGCCTGGGAGAGCCTCGCCACCTTCTCGCGGTTGGGCACCCCCGAGCCCTTCTCGATCCCCGCAGCCTGCTTGATCAGCTCGGCGGCCGGTGGCTGCTTCGTGACGAACGAGAACGAACGGTCCTCGTAGATCGTCAGCTCGACCGGGATCACCTGGCCCGCGAGCTGCTGCGTCGCGTCGTTGTACTGCCGGCAGAAGTCCATGATGTTGACGCCGTGCTGCCCCAGGGCCGTGCCGACGGGCGGCGCCGGCGTCGCCTGGCCGGCCCTGATCTGGAGCTTGACGACGGCGAGCACCTTCTTCTTCGCCATCTCGCTTCACCTCCTGCGGTCCGAGCGGCCGCCGATCGGCGGCCTCCCGCATCCTCGGTAGTCGGGCTCCTCCCGGAGCCTCAGACCTTCGACACCTGGTCGAAGCCCAGCTCGACCGGGGTTTCCCGGTCGAAGATGTTGACGAGCACCTTCAGCTTGCTCTGGTCGACGTTGATCTCGCTGATCGTGCCGTTGAAGTCGGCGAAAGGCCCGGACGTGATCTGGACCACGTCGCCTTCCTCGAAGCCCAGCCGGAACTGCGGCTTCACCTCTTCCTTCTTGACGGCGAGGATCTTCTCGACCTCGCGGCGGGACAGCGGCGTCGGCTTCGATCCCGTCCCCGCCGACACGAACCCGGTCACGCCGGGCGTGTTGCGCACGACGTACCAGGAGTCGTTGTCGTAGACCATCTTGACGAGCAGGTACCCGGGGAAGACCTTCTTCTGGACGACCTGTCGCTTCCCGCTCTTGATCTCCATGACGTCCTCCATCGGGATATGGACGTCGAAGATCTTGCCCTCCATCTGCATCGTGTGGATGCGTGATTCCAGGTTCGTCTTGACCTTGTTCTCGTACCCCGCGTACGTGTGGACGACGTACCAGTCCCCCGGCCCCCGGAAGGGGTCGTCGGACGAGGGACCGGGTTCCTCCTCGGGCGCCGGCCCCAGCTCCGTCGCGGGGACCGGGTCGGCCGCGCGAGCCGCAGACCCGTTCTGCGAGGCGGGCGCCTCCACGGGCGCCTCGACGGGCGCCTCCGCGGTCGCCTCGGATCCGTCCGCCTCGGTGAGCTCCGCCGCCTCGGTGAGCTCCGCCTCCTCGGTGAGCTCCGCCTCCTCGAGCACGGCGGCCTCCTGCATCAGCTCGTCGGCGATCTGGTCGGCGGCGACCTCCATCGCGGCGGCCTCGATCGTGGCCTCCGCGAGCACCTCTTCGGCGGCTGCCTCGCCGAACTCCTCCACCGCCTCCGCTTCCTCCATCGCCTCGACGATCGCCTCCTCGGCCGCGGCCTCGTCGCCCTCGTCCAGGGAGCTCATCGCCTCCGTCACGCCGGCCTCGAGGATCGCATCGGCCTCGGCGTCGGTCGCCTCCGCGATCGCCTCTGCTTCCAGCGCGGCCTC
>DATBLY010000129.1:0-4973 GCA_036555125.1 Actinomycetota bacterium
GGCAGGAACGAGAACGCTCGCCGGGCGTCGGGGTCGTCGAAGGTGGACCAGAACGTGTAGGTGTCGGCCGCGTCGACGACGACACGTCGGACCGTCGCGGTGAGGGTCGGGACGCCAGCGATCACCTGGCCGGCACGAACCGTCGTCGTGCTCACGCGAGCACCTCCCCGCCGACGCGGACCTCACCGTCGGTCAGCCGGATCGCCGCGATCTCCTCGGTCACGTCGATGCCCACCGGGCACCACGTGATGCAGCGGCCGCAGCCGACGCAGCCGCTCGTGCCGAACTGGTCGATCCACGAGGCGAACTTGTGCGTCAGCCACTGTCGGTAGCGCGAGCGCGCCGAGGAGCGCACCTCGCCGAACGACATGTGGGAGAACTCCTCGCTGAAGCAGCTCGCCCACTCGCGCTGTCGCGTGGCCTCGGTTCCGTCGAGCGAGATCTCGTCGGTCAGGTCGTGGCAGAAGCACGTCGGGCACACCATCGTGCAGTTCGTGCACGTGAGGCAGCGCTCCGCGACCTCGTCCCAGCGCGGGTGCTCGCGGTTGCGGTACAGGAGCCCCGGGAGGTCGGCCGTCTCGAGCCGCCGTCCCATGCGCTCGACCGCTCGCGCGGTCACGGCGGCCGATGCCGCCACCTGAACGTCGTCCGCTTCGCCCAGCGCGAGCGTCGCCAGGAGCTCCGCGCCCGCGTCCGTCCCGGGCTCGGCCGTGAACCCGTCGTCGAGCTCGGTGAGCGCCACGTCGTAGCCGGTGGTGCATCGTGGCCCGGTCCCCATCGAGACGCAGAAGCACGTCTCCCCGGGCGTCGAGCAGTTGACGCCGATCGCGATCGAGCGTTCCCGCCGCTCCCGGTACGCGGGGTCGGCGACCATGAACACCCGGTCCTGGATCTCGATCGCGTGCAGGTCGCACGCGCGGAGCCCCACGAATGCGTAGCGTTCCTCGGGGAGCGGCGCCGGGGCGATCCGGATCCCGCCGTCCGGATCCTTCGCGCCCGTCTGGATCGTCTCGCGCGGCGGGAACAGGTACCGCTTGCCGGAGTCGGGGCCATGCGCCCACTCGAAGAGGCGGTCGTCCCCGGTCCGCTCCAAGCGGTACGCGCCCGGACCCTGGACCTCTCGCACCCCCCGGGGCAGGTCGTCGACGCCGTCGATCCGGTCCAGGACGATCGCGCCGTCGCGCACCGTCGGGCCGATCAGCACGTACCCCCGCTCGACGAGGAGGTCGAGCAGGCGCCCGAGCCCGTCACGATCCAGGGAGCGTGTGGTCATCTCCACGACAGCCTCCTCGACGCCCACGACCGCCCACAACGACGAACGGCACATGCATGACGGGCCGTCCGGCGCCCCCGCCGGTGCTCACGTA
Source organism: Actinomycetota bacterium (assembly GCA_036555125.1). Classification (GTDB taxonomy): domain Bacteria; phylum Actinomycetota; class UBA4738; order UBA4738; family HRBIN12; genus DATBLY01. Next base: position 1,368 of record DATBLY010000129.1, read on the forward strand.
GCCTACGCGCATGCCGGGCGGCCTCCTGACCGACCTCTACGAGCTGAACATGGCCGCGAGCTACCTGCGCCGGGGGATGACCGGCGCGGCGACGTTCAGCCTGTACGTGCGCACCCTCGCGAAAGAGCGCGGCTTCCTCGTCGCTGCCGGCCTCGAGGCCTGCCTCGACGCGCTCGAGACGTTCTCCTTCGACGAGGACGAGCTGACCTACCTGAGCGGGATCGGGTTCGATCGGCGTGCGATCGACGACTTCCGCGGGATCGCGTTCGACGGCGACGTCTGGGCGATCCCGGAGGGCCGTATCGTGCACGCGGACGAGCCGCTGCTGGAGGTGACGGCCCCGCTGCCGGTCGCCCAGCTCGTCGAGACGATCCTGCTGAACCAGATCACGCTGCACACGACGGTCGCATCGAAGGCGGCCCGCTACCGGATCGCCGCGCCCGACCGCGATCTCGTGGACTTCGCGTTCCGCCGGACGCATGGACGGGAGGCGGCCATCGCCGTCGCCCGCGACAGCGCGCTGGTCGGCTTCGTCTCGACCTCGAACGTGGAGGCCGCCCGGCGCCTCGGCCTGCGGGTCGCCGGCACGATGGCCCATTCCTTCATCGAGGCGTTCCCCTCCGAGGTGGAGGCATTCCGGGCCTTCGCCGAGGACCACCCCGAGCGGACCACGTTCCTCGTGGACACGTACGACACGATCAACGGGGTCCGCAACGCGATCGAGGTGATCCGCGAGGCCTCGCTCTCGGGCCGCATCGGCGTCCGGCTGGACAGCGGCGACCTCGATCACCTCGCCCGCGAGGCCCGGCGGATGCTGGACGAGGCCGGGTTGCCGCAGGCGCGGATCTTCGCGAGCGGCGGCCTGGACGAGCACGAGGTGGACGAGCTGGTGCGCTCGGGGGCGCCCGTCGACGCGTTCGGGGTGGGGACGAAGCTCGGGGTCTCGGCGGACGCCCCGTACGTCGACTCCGTGTACAAGCTCGTGGAGTCGGCCGGCGCTCCCGTCCTCAAGCTCTCCTCGCAGAAGCAGACGGCGCCCGGTCGGAAGCAGGTCTGGCGCGGACCGGAGCACGACGTCCTCGCGCTCCGCGACGAGGACGCTCCGGCGGACGGGTTCGAGCCGCTGCTCGTGCCCGTGATGCGAGGCGGCGGCCGGCTGGGGCCTCCGCCCCCGATCGACCAGATGCGCGCCCGGTTCGAGGCCGACCTCGGCGCGCTCCCCACGAAGGCCCGTCGGCTGCGCCACGCCGAGCGCGTGGAGGTCCATCACTCGCCGGCGCTCGTGGAGCTCACCGCGACCGCGCGCGAGGACGCGCTCCGCCGGGCCGGCGTCAAGGCCTGACCCGAGCCACGCCCCGAGCCGCGAGCGCGCCGTTCGGTCAGGCCGTCGGGAGCCAGGACGGGCGTGTCGCCTCGTACGCCGCGATCTCGTCGGCGTGGCGCAGGCTGAGGCCGATGTCGTCGAGCCCCTCGAGCAGCCGCCGGCGCGTGAAGTCCTCCATGTCGAACACCTCGTCGAGGCCCGGCGCGCGCACGATCAGGTGCTCCAGGTCGACCTCGATCACGGTGGTGGGGTCGTCCAGCACCGCGTCCATCAGCGCGCGGACCGACTCCTCCCGGAGCTCCACCGGCAGCAGCCCGATCTTCGTGCAGTTGTTGCGGAAGATGTCGGCGAAGCTCGGCGCGATCACGGCGCGGAACCCCGCGTCCTCGATCGCCCAGGGGGCGTGCTCGCGGCTCGACCCGGAGCCGAAGTTCGCACCGGTGAGCATGATCGACGCGCCGGCGTAGCGGGCGTCGTTCAGGACGAAGTCCGGATCCTTGCGCCACTCGGCGAACAGGAACGGCCCGAACCCGGTGCGCTCGATGCGCTTCAGGTACTCGGCCGGGATGATCTGATCGGTGTCGACGTCGCTGCGGTCGAGGGGCAGCGCGGTGCCGCGGATCACCGAGATCGGCTCCATCGCTCAGACCCCCCTCGGGGCCAGATCGTCGGGCGTGCCGAAGTGCCCGAGGACCGCGGTCGCGGCGGCGACGGCCGGCGAGACCAGGTGCGTGCGGCCCCCCCTGCCCTGGCGTCCCTCGAAGTTGCGGTTCGAGGTCGAGGCGCTGCGGTCGCCCGGCCGCAGGATGTCCGGGTTCATCCCGAGGCACATCGAGCACCCGGCGCCGCGCCACTCGAACCCGGCGTCGGCGAAGATCCGGTCGAGGCCCTCCGCTTCGGCCTGCTGCTTCACCGCGAACGACCCGGGGACGACGAGCGCGCGCAGGCCGCTCGCCACCGTGCGTCCCGCGACCACGTCGGCAGCGACGCGCAGGTCCTCCATGCGCGAGTTCGTGCAGGACCCGATGAAGATCGTGTTCGGCCGGATGTCCCGGATCGGGGTCCCGGCCGCGAGATCCATGTAGGCGAGCGCGCGGCGCGCGGCCTCTCGCTTCCCAGGCTCGTCGAACGCGTCGGGGTCGGGCACGGCCTCGTCGATCGTGACGGATTGTGCGGGGTTCGTCCCCCAGCTCACGAAGGGCCGGAGCTCCGCGGCGTCGATCGTGACCTCACGGTCGAACGTCGCGCCCGCGTCGGTCGGGAGCTCCCGCCAGGCCTCCAGCGCACGCTCCCACTCCGCACCCTGCGGCGCGTGCGGTCGCCCCTCGACGTAGGCGAAGGTCGTGTCGTCCGGGGCGACCATCCCCGCGCGCGCGCCGGCCTCGATCGACATGTTGCAGATCGTCATGCGGCCCTCCATCGAGAGCGCGCGGATCGTCGACCCGCGGTACTCGATCACGTGGCCCACGCCGCCGCCGGTGCCGATCCGGTTGATGATCCCGAGGATCACGTCCTTCGCGGAGCAGCCGTCGGGCAGCTCGCCCTCGACCGAGACCGCCATCTGGCCCGGCCGGTTCTGCGGCAGGGTCTGCGTCGCCAGGACGTGCTCGACCTCCGACGTCCCGATCCCGAACGCGAGGGCCCCGAACGCGCCGTGCGTGGAGGTGTGCGAGTCGCCGCACACGATCACGAGGCCCGGCTGCGTGTACCCCTGCTCGGGCCCGATCACGTGGACGATCCCCTGCCCGGGCGAACCCATCGGGTACAGCGTCACGCCGAACTCCCGCGCGTTCGCGCGGAGGGCCTCCATCTGCCGCGCCGAAACCTCGTCGGTCACGGGGCCGGCGGTGGTGGGGACGTTGTGATCCATCGTGGCGACCGTGAGGTCCGGCCGCCGGACCGGGCGACCGTGGAGGCGGAGCCCGTCGAACGCCTGCGGGCTGGTCACCTCGTGGACGAGGTGGAGGTCGACGTAGAGCAGGTCGGGCTCTCCGTCGGCTCGACGGACGACGTGGCGTTCCCAGACCTTCTCGGCGAGCGTCTGCGGCATCCGAAGCCCTCCTCGCGTCCGTCGCGGGCGTCGTGCTGGTCGTCCGCCGGGGACGCGTTCGTCCCTTCCGAGGTTGTTCCGATAGATGGAACTCATTACCATCCTTCGGAACATGCCGAAGGTAACACACCCCGTCCCCCCTGTCAGCGGGGTCGGCGTCCTCGACCGCAGCATGGCGATCCTCGACGCCGTCCGCGACGGTGAGCACACGTTCACGGGCATCCGGCGGGCG
>DATBLY010000135.1:0-9217 GCA_036555125.1 Actinomycetota bacterium
CGGTTGCGTCCGGGGATGTACATCGGGACGACCAGCTCGCGCGGACTGCACCACCTGGTGTTCGAGGTGGTCGACAACGCGATCGACGAGGCGATGGCCGGGTTCTGCGACCGGATCGTCGTCACGATCGAGGCCGATGGCTCGGTGAGCGTCTTCGACAACGGGCGCGGGATCCCCGTGAAGCCGATCCCGAAGGCGAAGGACCGCCGCCCGGCCGTCGAGGTCGTGCTGACCACGTTGAACGCGGGCGGGAAGTTCGGCGGCGGCGGCTACCGGATCTCGGGAGGGCTGCACGGGGTCGGCGTCTCGGTCGTGAACGCCCTCTCCGAGCGGATGACGGCACAGGTCCAGCGCGACGGCTTCACCTGGACCCAGTCCTACGCGCGCGGCAAGGCCGCCGGGAAGCTGTCCAAGGGCAAGGCCAGCCAGAAGACCAGCACGACGATCAGGTTCTGGCCCGACCCCGAGATCTTCACCGAGACCACGGTGTTCAAGCGCGAGATCCTCGCCGAGCGCCTGCGCGAGCTCGCGTTCCTCAACAAGGGGACCGAGATCCAGCTGATCGACGAGCGCGAGTCGCCCGCCGTCAAGGAGACGTTCAAGGCCAACGGCGGCCTCGTGGACTTCGTGAAGTACCTCGCCTCGGGCAAGGAGCCGGTCAACAAGGTCATGGCGATCGAGGCGAAGCAGAAGGATGCCGAGGTCGAGATCGCCCTGCAGTGGAACTCGGGCTACAACGAGTCGTTCTTCTCGTTCGCGAACACGATCAACACGCACGAGGGCGGCATGCACGAGGAAGGGCTGAAGAAGGCCCTGACGAACGTGATCAACCGCTACGCCCGCGCGAAGGGCCTCCTGAAGGAGAAGGAGGACAACCTGATCGGCGAGGACGTGCGCGAGGGCCTGATCGCGATCTGCTCGGTGAAGTTGATGGACCCCCAGTTCGAGGGGCAGACCAAGACGAAGCTCGGCAACGCATCGATGCGCTCGTTCGTCGAGACCACGATGAACGCGCAGTTCGCCACGTGGCTCGAGGAGCACCCCGGCGACGCCAAGCGGATCGTCACGAAGGGGAGCGCGGCGTCGAAGGCGCGTATCGCCGCCCGCCAAGCGCGGGACCTGACCCGGCGGAAGTCGTTCCTGGACGGCGGGTCGCTGCCGGGCAAGCTGGCCGACTGCCAGCTCACGGACCCCGAGGTCTGCGAGCTGTACATCGTCGAGGGCGTCTCGGCCGGCGGCTCCGCCAAGAGCGCCCGCGATCGCGCGACCCAGGCGATCCTGCCGATCCGCGGCAAGATCTTGAACGTCGAGAAGGCGCGGCTGCACAAGATCCTCGAGAACGCCGAGATCCAGGCGCTGATCACCGCGATCGGCACCGGGATCAGCGACGAGTTCGACCTCGAGAAGGCCCGGTACCACCGGATCGTGATCATGGCCGACGCCGACGTGGACGGCGCCCACATCCGCACGCTGCTGCTCACTTTCTTCTTCCGGAACATGCCCGAGCTGATCGACGCCGGGTACGTCTACCTGGCGCAGCCCCCCCTGTACCTGGTCAAGGAGGGCAAGGAGGACCGGTACTTCTACACCGAGCGTGAGTGGGACACGTACCGCACGGGGAACGGCAACGGCAGCAAGAAGCTCGAACCCCAGCGGTTCAAGGGCCTCGGCGAGATGGACGCGGTCCAGCTGTGGGAGACCACGATGAACCCGGAGCGGCGGACGCTGCTGCGGGTCACGCTCGAGGACGCCGTCACCGCCGACCGCCTGTTCAGCATCCTGATGGGCGAGGACGTGCCCTCGCGCAAGGCCTTCATCGAGACCAACGCCAAGGACGTCGTGAACCTCGACGTCTGAGGTTCGTCGGGTAGGGGAAGATCATGTCGCAGAACCTGTTCGCCGGTCGGATCGAGGACGTCGAGCTCGAGGACGAGATCCAACGCTCGTACCTGGACTACGCGATGTCCGTCATCGTCGGACGCGCGTTGCCGGACGTGCGCGACGGGCTGAAGCCCGTCCACCAGCGGATCCTGTGGGCGATGCTCGAGGGCGGCTACCGCCCGGATCGCCCGCATCGCAAGTGCGCAGCCGTGATCGGCGACGTGCTGAAGAAGTACCACCCGCACGGCGACCAGTCGGTCTACGACGCCCTCGTCCGGATGGCGCAGGACTGGTCGCTGCGCGCCCCGCTCGTGGACGGCCACGGCAACTTCGGCTCGGTCGACGGCGATCCGCCGGCCGCCTACCGCTACACCGAGTCCCGGCTCGCCCCGCTCGCGATGGAGATGCTGCGCGACATCGAGGCCGAGACGGTCGACTTCCGGCCGAACTTCGACGGTCACGAGCAGGAGCCGACCGTCCTGCCGGCGCGGTTCCCGAACCTGCTCGTCAACGGCGCCGGTGGCATCGCGGTCGGCATGGCGACGAACATCCCGCCGCACAACCTGGGCGAGGTGATCGACGGCGTCGTCCATTTCATCGACCACCCGGAGTCGACGCCCGCCGACCTGATGAGGTTCATCAAGGCCCCCGACTTCCCGACCGGCGCCACGATCATGGGCAAGACCGGGATCCGCGACGCGTACGAGACCGGCCGAGGCTCGATCAAGGTCCGCGCCGTCGCGACCGTCGAGGAGGGCTCGCAGGGTCGGCCGCTGATCGTGGTGACCGAGCTCCCGTACCAGGTCAACAAGGCGCGCCTGGCCGAGAAGATCGCCGACCTCGTCAAGTCCGGCAAGCTGAAGGACGTCGCCGACATCCGCGACGAGTCGAACCGCGAGGGCATGCGGCTCGTGATCGTGTGCAAGCGCGGCGCGAACGCGCAGGTCGTGCTGAACCAGCTCTACAAGCAGACGCAGCTGCAGGACTCCTTCGGCGTGATCATGCTCGCGCTCGTCGACGGCGTGCCGCGCACGCTGAACCTGGCAGAGATGGTCGGCTACTACGTCGACCACCAGGTCGACGTCGTCACGCGGCGCACGCGCTACCAGCTCCGCCGGGCCGAGGAGCGCGACCACATCGTCCAGGGCCTGCTGATCGCGCTCGACCACCTGGACGAGGTGATCCGGATCATCCGGGCCGCCGCGGACGCGGAGGCGGCTCGCAAGCGCCTCATGACGAAGTTCAAGCTGACCGAGATCCAGGCGAACCACATCCTGGACATGCCGCTGCGGCGCCTGACGAAGCTCGCGAGGACCGAGCTCGACGAGGAGCACGCGAAGCTCGTCGCCGACATCAAGTACCTCAACTCGTTGCTGAAGGACCCGAAGAAGCTCCGCGGCGTGATCAAGGAGGAGCTCCTCGAGATCCGGAAGAAGCACGCGAACGGCCGTCGCACGCAGGTCCGCGCCGACGTCGGGGACCTCGACGTCGAGGACCTGATCGCCGAGGAGGATGTGATCATCACGGTCTCCCGCGCCGGCTACGTCAAACGGCTGCCGATGGACGCGTTCAAGGTCCAGGGGCGCGGCGGCAAGGGGATCCGGGGCCAGAACCTCAAGGAGGAGGACGTCGTCAAGCACGTCTTCACGACGACCACCCACCACTGGATGCTGTTCTTCACCACGAAGGGCCGCGTGTACCGCGTGAAGGCGCACGAGATCCCCGAGTCCGGGCGGACGGCGCGCGGCCTCTACGCCGCGAACCTGCCCGGGGTCGCCCTGGACGGCGACGAGCGCATCAGCGCCGTGATCGACCTGAGGGAGTACGCCGAGGGCGAGTTCCTGCTGTTCGCCACGAAGAACGGGATCGTCAAGAAGACCGCGCTGCCCGAGTACGACTCGCCGCGGACGGGCCTGATCGCGATCAACCTGCGCCCGGGCGACGAGCTGATCGAGGTCAAGCTCACCGACGGCAAGGACGACGTGTTCCTGGTCTCGCGCAAGGGCCAGGCGATCCGGTTCAAGGAGGGCCTGGCCCGGCCGATGGGCCGCGCGACCGGCGGCGTGATCGGGATGCGCCTGGGCGAGGGCGACCGCGTGCTCGCGGTTGGGCTCACCTCCGACGGCGAGGAGATGATCAGCGTCACGGAGCAGGGTTACGGCAAGCGTTCCAAGCTCGACGACTACCCGGTCAAGGGTCGCGGCGGCAAGGGCGTGATCGGTCACCAGCTCACGAACAAGACCGGCCTGCTGGCCGGCGCGTTCATCGGCTCGAAGGACCAGGATCTGCTGACGATCTCGTCGTCGGGCAAGGTCCAGCGGGTCGCCGCCGGCGACATCCGCCGCGTGGGTCGGGCGAGCCAAGGCGTGCGCACGATGCGCGTCGAGGAGGGCGAGATCGTCGCGGCGATCGCCCCGGTGATCCTGCAGATGGACGACGAGGAATGAGGGGTCGGATCGGCGTCCGCGACGCGCTGCTCGCGCTCGTGGGCGTCGCGGTCGCGCTGGGCGGCCTGGCGCTGCAGCACGACGTCGGCGTGTGGTCGTGGATCGTTGCGCCGCTGATCCTGGCCGTTGCCTTGCCGCTGCACGTCCGGGTCCTCTTCGCCGGCGCCGGGCCGTTGCGGACGTGATCGCCTGCAGGGTCGGCCCCTTCCGGGTGCTTGACCCGCCCCCGGCGTACCCTTAGGAACCACCCGATGGCCCAGACCGTGGAGAACCCCCCGCCCCCGCCGCAGTCGCCGACGCCTCCGCCGACCCCGGCGCCCGCGCGCAGGCCGGCGGGCGCGCGGCGCACGCGGGTCGTGATCCGCAAGATCGGGCCGCTCTCGGTGCTGAAGTTCTCGCTGATCTTCTACTTCTGCGTGATGCTGATCCTCTACGTCGCGCTCGCGATCATCTACGCCCTGCTCGGCGCGGTCGGGGCGATCGACGAGACCGAGCGGATCCTCGGGCTGCTGTTCAGCAACGGCGACGGCAACGTCCAGGCGCCGCTCGTGATCGACGGTGGCAAGGTCTTCCTATGGCTGTTCGTCGGCGGGTGCGTGAACGTGATCGTGTGGTCGCTCGTGAACGTGTTCGCGGTCTTCCTGTACAACCTGATCAGCGACCTGGTGGGCGGGGTCGACGTCACGCTCGCCGAGAAGCACTGAGCACGCTTCCTGCGCGGGCGCGACGTTTGACAGGCTTTCCGGGCCGTGCGTACGCTGGCTCGAGGGTTCGGTTGCGGGCCCCAACGATGCACTCGGGCCTGTAGCTCAGCTCGGTTAGAGCGCTTCCCTGATAAGGAAGAGGTCGATGGTTCAAGTCCATCCAGGCCCACAGGCGGAAGGAGGGCCCCATGGCTGAGGAGACCGAGACCGCCGAGAAGAAGGGCGGATTCTTCAGGAAGCTCATGAAGATCGCGTTCATCGCGGCGATCGTGGCGGGCGTCGCCGCGATCCTCAAGCGGCGGCGCGGGCAGGATCTCGACGACGTCGAGTGGCAGGAGCTGCCCCCGCCGGCCGGCGGCTGAGCCGCCGGACGGCGAACCCGTCCCACGCCGAGAGCCCGTGCGGAGCACGGGCTCTCGGCGTTCTCGGCCGCGGGGATAGACTCCGCGCGTGGAGGCCTGGGAGCGGGCGAACCAGGCCGCGAGAGCGGCGGGCGTGGCGCTTCGGCCGATCGCGACCTTGGAGGACGCCGACCGGCTCCTGCGCGTGATGCACGTCACCTGGGGCGACCAGGAGGGGGTGCCCCGGGAGATGGTGGTCGCCCTGGCGGACAGCGGGAACGTCCCGTACGGGGCCTTCGACGGGGACGACCTGATCGGGTTCGTGCTCGGGTGGACGGGCGTCTCCGCCCAGGACGGCCTGCATGCCCACTCGCACATGCTGGCGGCGCTCCCGGATCGGCGACACGGCGGCGTCGGATACGCCCTCAAGCTGGCGCAGCGGGCCCAGTGCCTGGACCAGGGGATCGCGGTCGTCCGGTGGACGTTCGACCCGCTCGTGGCGCGCAACGCCTGGTTCAACCTCGTGAAGCTGGGCGCGACCGCCGATCGGTTCCTGCCCGACTTCTACGGCGAGATGACCGATGCGGTCAACCGCGGCGACCGCAGCGACCGGCTGCTGGTGCGCTGGGACCTGCATCGGGAGACCTCCGGTGCGCGGCCCGCCGCGGGGCAGGTGGTGCTCGGCCCGCAGGGCGATCCGGACCGGCCGACGCCGGGAAGCCTGCGGCCCCCCGTGGGCCATCCGGCGCTGATCCGGATCCCGCGCGAGTACCACCGGTTGCGCTCGGACGATCGGCGGCTGGGCGACGCCTGGCGGGAGGCGGCCCGAGCGGCCTTCCTCGCGTGCTTCGAGGCCGGGCTCGTGGTGACCGGCTTCACGGAGGACTCGGCCTACGTCCTGGAGGACGCCGGATGACGACGGCGCGCGGCGTGGAGCTCCGGATCGTCGGCCTGCCGCTCGTCGCCCCGTTCCGCACGAGCTTCGGCGAGGAGACCGAGAAGGTGTGCGTCCTGGCGCGCGTGGACACGGACGACGCCCACGGGTGGGGCGAGTGCGTCGCGAGCCCCGACCCCGGGTACTCCGAGGAGTTCAACGACGCCGCGTGGCTCGTGCTCCGCGACTTCCTGGTGCCGGCGCTGCTCGCGGCGGGGGACCTGACGACCGGCGACCTGGACCGGGTGCTCGCGGGCGTGCGCGGGCACCCGATGGCGAAGGCGGCGCTGATCGACGCGTTCCTCGACGCCGAGCTCCGCGGCCGGGGCGTCTCCCTCGCAGCCCATCTGGGGGCGGCGACGGACCGTGTCCCCTGCGGTGTCTCGGTCGGGATCGCATCGTCGACGGAGCGGCTCCTGGACCAGGTGGCGGGGTACCTGGCCGAGGGCTACCAGCGGATCAAGCTGAAGATCGAGCCGGAGACCGACGTCGAACGTGTCGCCGCGGTCCGCGACGCGTTCCCGGACATCGCGCTCTCCGTCGACGCGAACGCCGCCTACACGCTCGACGATGTCGGGGTGTTCCGGGCGCTCGACGCGTTCGACCTGCTGATGATCGAGCAGCCGCTGCACCACGACGACCTGCTCGAGCACGCGAAGCTGCAGGCCGAGATCGCGACCCCGATCTGCCTGGACGAGTCGATCCGCTCCGCCGCGGACGCCGCCGCGGCGATCGAGCTCGGCGCGTGCCGCATCGTCAACATCAAGCAGGGGCGCGTGGGCGGGATCCCCCAGGCCGTGCGCGTGCACGACGTGTGCCGCGCGGTCGGGGTGCCGGTCTGGTGCGGCGGGATGCTCGAGACGGGCATCGGACGGGCGACGAACCTCGCCCTCGCGGCGCTGCCGGGCTTCACGCTCCCGGGCGACACGAGCGCCTCCGCCCGCTACTTCGCGCAGGACCTGACCGAGCCCTTCGTCCTCGCGCCGGACGGGACGATGTCGGTGCCGGCGAGCCCGGGGATCGGGGTCGACCCGCTGCCCGATCGCCTGGAGGCCTGCACCCGTCGCGTCGAGCTGCTGCGGTCCGGCGCCGGATAAGCGCGTTCGCTGCTTGAGCCGGGCCTCGAGCCGGGCGACGATAGGCGCTCGGCCGCGTGTGGTCGCGGCCGGGCCCCGTGATGAAGAAACGCGTCGTCCGTGCGGAGGAGTTCGAGGTCGTCGACGCCGGCGGCAACGTCCGCGTGCGGATCGGCCTGTCCGCGGACGAGGCGCCGTTCTTCTCCCTCCTCGATCCCGGAGGACAGGTCCGTGCCCGGTTCGGGCTCTCCGAGGACGGCTCGGCCGGCCTCGCGATCGGCGACGAGCAGGGCAAGGTGCGCGCGACGCTCGGGCTGTCGTCCGACGGCTCGGCGAGCCTCGCGTTCGGTGACAAGAACGGCCGGATCCGCGCGAAGTTCGGCCTGGCGCCCGAGGCGTCGCCGACGATGGGGATGCAGGTCCGCGAGGGCGAGCTCTCGCAGGTGTACAGCCTCGCGGAGCAGGGCTCGCCGACGATCGGGCTCTACGACCGGGCGGGCAAGGTGCGCGTCCGCCTCGGGCTCGCCGCCGAGGGATCCCCGATCCTGCGCCTGCTGGATGTGGACGGCGACCTGCGGGCGGTGGTCGGCCTGGCCTCGGACGGCAGCGCGTTCGTGCAGTTCATGGACGAGGCGAAGCAGCCCACCTGGACGATGCGATGACGGGGTGGTGGGCGGCGGCGTTCGTCGCGCAGTGGGTCCTGGTGATCGTGCTCGCGATCGTCGTCGTGGCCCTCGCGCGGCAGGTCGGCGTCCTGCACCTGCGGCTCGGTCCGCGTGGCGCGCTCGAGATCGACACCGAGGGGCCGCCGCTCGACGAGGCGCCGCCACCGCTCCCGGCGACGGAGGCCGACGGCCGGCGCGTCCTGGTCGGCGGGCCGGGGCCCAAGCGCGTCGTGCTGTTCTCGTCGCCCACGTGCCCGATCTGCGAGGAGGTCGCGCCCGGGATCCCGGCCGCCGCGTCGGCGGCCCGGCTCACGCCTCAGGTCCTGCACGATCCCGAGCTCGAGCGCGCCCTCGACGTGCCGGGGACGCCGTACCTGGTGGTCCTCGACGAGCTGGGCGTCGTCCGGGCGAAGGGCACCGTGAACAACCTGGAGCAGGTGGAAGGCCTGATCGACACCGCCCTGGCGAGGATCGAGGAGGAGCCGGAGCGCTGGGCGAGCTGACCCCCGTCGAGCGCGCCCAGCGTGCCCTCGCCCGGCGGACCAGTCGCCGGAGCTTCCTGGGACGGCTCGGTCGCGGCGTCGTCGCCCTCGCGGGCGGCGGGCTCGTGGCGACCGCCCTCGCGCCCGGCCGGGCGTCCGCGCACCACATCTGCGGGCACACGTACACGACCGGCTCGTGCCCGCATCCGTACACGCCGCTCTCGCGCACGGACCGCTACGGCTGGCCGATCCATCCGCTGTACGGCTATCCCGTGGACGACGCCGGCGACGCGTACACCGATCCCGACACCCAGGTCCGCCACAAGACCTGCGAGCAGCTCGTCCCGATGAAGTACGACTTCGTCAAGGACCCGCGCTACGGCGGCGGCTGGACGCGCTGCTGCGACAACCGGCTCCGCCACATCCAGGACTGCTGCTCGAGCTCGACGATCCGGATCAACGGGGACTGGTCCGTGACCGGCTACTGCCCGCGGCGGCTGCGGGTGTTCTGCATCACGTACCGGGAGCTCGATCGCGCGTGCTAGGCGTCGCGCTGGTCGGCGCGCTGGTGGTCGCGTCGTCCGTGGCCGGGTGGTCGGCCCGCTTCGGCCCCTGAGGCCTGTCGATGGTCGAGACCATCACCCCCGTCGTGCACGGGGGACGCGGCAGGTGGCTGGGTGCGCTGGC
>DATBLY010000137.1:0-22150 GCA_036555125.1 Actinomycetota bacterium
GAACACGATCGCCCCCAGGCCGGCCACGAGCCCGATCAGCGCCCCCAGGATCAGCCACTTGCGGAGGTAGCCGGCACGCCGGAGACGCGCCGAGAGCGGGCCGGAGAGCCAGGCGGCGACCCTCATGTCGTCGCCCGGATCCCGTCGAGGATCGCGTCGAGGGCCTTGCTGACGTTCGCCCACCGGAACCCGGACGGGTCCAACCCCGCGTGGAGCATCAGCCCGTCGCTGAGCGCGAGGAGGATGGCCGCCAGGGCGTTCGCGGGGATCGGCTCGAGATCACCGGACGCGACGGCCTCTTCGATCCACGATCGCAGCACCGCCCGGCGCTCCCTGACCACGTCGGCCCAGCGCTCCCGCACCAGGGGGTTCGCGTTCACCTCGGCCCACAGGTCCGCGCGGATCTGCAGCCCCGCGGGGTCGTCACCCCGGCGGACCATCTCCCGCGCGAACCTCCGAACGCGCTCGATCCCGCCGAGCCGATCGTCGTCGAGCGAACGCAACGTCGCTCGGACGTCGTCGGCCTCGTCATCGAGCAGGGCGAGCAGGAGGTCCTGCTTCCCCTCGAAGTACCCGTAGAAGGCGCCCTTGCTCACGCCCGCCTCGAGACAGACGTCGTCCACGGTGAGCGACGCGAACCCACGCTCCGCCACGCAACGACGCGCCGCATCGACCAGCTGGCGGCGGCGCTCGATCTTCGTCTCGGGGGCGAGCCGTGGCAGGGTGGGCCCTTTCCTAAAGAAACCGACCAGTCAGTTTAGATGGAGGCGCGAGCGCGTGACATAGGCTTCGCTCCATGGCGAATATGGAGCCGCTTCGCCGCGAGGACCTCCCCGAGCTGGAGCCGCTGTTCGCCCACTACGACCACACCCTGTCGTTCGTGCCGAACAGCCTCGTCACGATGGCGCGCCGGCCCGAGATCCTCGAGGCGTTCAGCGCGCTGATCACGCAGATCTGGAACACCGGGACGCTCCCGAAGCCGCTGAAGCCGCTGATCGGCATCGTGTCGAGCGTGGCCGCGGGATGCCGGTACTGCCAGGCGCACGAGGCGGTCGACGCGCGCGAGCGCGGCGTGCCGGACGAGAAGATCGCGGCGATCTGGGACTTCGAGCGGTCGCCGCTGTTCGACGAGGGCGAGCGCGCCGCGCTGCGGTTCGCGCGCGACGCCTCGCTCGTGCCGAACGAGGTGACGCCCGCGCACTTCGCGGAGCTTCGCCGCCACTGGGACGACGGACAGATCGTGGAGATGCTCGCGGTCGTGGGCCTGTTCGGCTTCCTGAACCGCTGGAACGACACGATGGCGACCGAGCTCGAGGACGAGCCAAGCGCGTTCGCGTCGGCGCGCTACGCGGGGCACTGGGAGCCCGGCAAGCACGCCGGGCTCCCAGCGGATCCCTGAGGCGTCAGGACGTCGCCTCCATGTTCTTGCCGACGACCTCCATCGTCTGGTTGAACTCGTCGGTCCTGCTGAACTCGATCACCTCGGTGCCGGGGTAGATCTTCGGGGTGTGACCTCGCTTCGTGACGTACGCCTCGCCGGCGGTGATCACGTCCTCGGTCCCGTCCGTGTACGTGAACACGAGCTTCCCCGAGAGCACGACGCCCATGTGGTTGCACTGGCAAGCGTCGTCCGGGAGCCCCGCGAACAACGGCGCAAGGTCGGCCTCGGCCGTGTACGTCTCGAACCCGATCGTGTAGCCCTCGAGGTCCTGGTAGTGGCCCTCGAAGCCCTCCGCCTCGAACGTCTCCGACGCCTCCTGCTTCGACGTCTTCGGCATGACTCCTCCTCCCTCAGCGCGCGTCCGCGCGCTGCTCCACGAACGCACCGAGGCTCTCGAGCCCTCGGCGCGCCACCTTGGTCGACGCCTTGATCGCGGTCCCGGACAGGACGGGCAGGTTGAAGACCCGCAGCATGCCCGGGAGCGCGCTGATCCGCGCCACCCGCAGGGTGTAGGTGATGATGCACCCGTCACCGTCGGCGCGCAGCTCGTACCGGTGGACGTTCGTCCAGTCGGCCGTGGCTCCCTTCTTCGTCGTCAGCCGGGCCTCGGTGACGAACTCGAACAGGGACGGCCGGACCGCCTGCGTGACGACCGAGCGGTCCGTGAACCGGCCCATCGGGTCTCCGCCCGTCGACTCCCACTCGGTCCCGACGGCCGCCTCGCCGCCCGGCGCGTCGATCGAGAGGAGCCCGACCTTCTTCTTGGGCCGGACACCGCCCCAGATCCCGTGCGTCGAGGGATCCGCCAGCACCTCGTACACCGCCTCCGGCGGGGCAGCCGTCCGGTGCTCGACCGTGACCGCCACCTCCCGCTTCAGGGCGTTCGCCCCGTCCCTTCCCGTGCGCTGTGCCACCGCACCTCACCTCCTCGTTCCGGATGAGGGCAGCCTGATCCGCGGAGGGCGCGGGAGGATCGGGAAGGTTCCCTATCTTGGGTCGGGACCTGCCAGGCCCGCGCGCAGCGCGTACGCGGCGGCTTCGGCCCGGTTCTTCAGGTGCAGCTTCGCGAGGATGCTGCTGACGTGGTGCCCCGCCGTCTTCGTGCTGATGAATAGGCGTTCGGCGATCTCGGCGTTCGTCAGACCCTGGCCCAAGAGCGCGAGGACTTCGGCCTCGCGTCGCGTGAGGACGTCCAGCCCCTTCGGGCCGGTCCGGCCGGCCGTCCCGTGGCGGCGGAGGAACGCTGCGGCCGCGTCGGCGTGTCGTGGAGCGCCGACGCGTTCGAACTCGGCAAGCGCGGCCTTGGCGTCCGCGACCGCGACCTCCGGCTCGCCGGCCTCGAGCCACCGCGCGAGCTCCATCCGCGCGAGCGCGGCGTCGAGGGACATCCTCTGCTCACTGAAGGCGTTCACCGCCGACTCGAGCTCCGCGCGAGCCGCGTCGTCGCCGCGGGCAGCCGCCACCTTCCCCGCAGCGAACGTCGCCGACGCCTGGATCCTGGGGAGCTCCGACCGGGCCGCGATCACCGCGAGGAGCTCCGCCGTCGAGGCCGCCCTCGCCGCGTCGTCCGCGGCGAGCTGGACGTCGACGAGGAGCGCGAGGTGCGGCGCGGCCAGCACCGAGTCGGCGCCGACCCGGTTGAGCCGGCGATGGATCACGGACGCCGCCACGGCGGTCTCGCCGCGAGCGAGGTACAGGGAGGCGAGCGCGTGCGACGCCTCCGGGAGCTCCTCGTAGCCGGCCAGCAGCTGCTCGGCCTCCTCGGTCCGCCCCTGGAGCAGTCGGAGCTCCGCGAGCTTGGCGGCCGGATGCACGCACCGCGCCCGCTGCTCGCTCGCCTGCAGGACGCCGATCCCCTCGGTGAGCAGGCCCTCGGCCTCGTCCCACTGGCCCGAAGAGAGGAACATCTCGGCGCAGCACGCGTTGCAGAAGCCCACGACCGGCGCGTGCTCGTGCTGACGGATCCACATCTCGACGACCTGCCCCCACCGCTCGATCCTCTGCCAATCGCCCGCCAACTCGAACGCCGCGATCGCCGTGCACGTCACATCGCCGATCGTCTCGAGCTGCGCGACCTCGCCGCCGGTAGCGGCCGCCATCGCCTCGTCGAGCTTGGCGGTCCCCTCGACGACCTCACCCGCGGCCACCTCCGCGTACCCCACCTTCGCGAGGGCCTCGGTCTCGAGATCGGCGTCGCCGAAGGTTCGCGCAACGTCGAGGGCCTCCGAGGCGGCGGCGAGGATCCGCTCGGGAGCCCGCTCACGCTCGGCCCGGGCGAGCGCCAGCCAGCCCCGCTCGACGCTGGGCCCGTCGTCACGCAGGAGCCCCTCGGCGCGAGCCTCCCAGCCGGCGCTCGCCGGCTCGTTCCCGTGCGCGGCCGCGTACTCCCGCGACAGCCAGATGGCCGCCGATGCCGCGCTGCGCCGGTCCCCGGCCGCGCGGAACCCCGTGTAGGCGAGCTCGAACTCGGACAAGGCGCCGGGGATGTCCTGGAGCCACCATCGCGCGCGCCCGAGCCCGGCGTGGAGGCGAGGTTCCTCCGTCGCCGCGAGGGCGGCGGTGAAGGACTCGATCGCGCCGGGCCAGTCACCCCGCGCCAGGGCCTCGTCGCCGACGATGACGGGGTCGGTGTGGGTCTCCACGACGGCATGGTGACCCTCGGACCCTCGGTTTGGGAAGACCCCGGGTGCGAGTGCGGCTTCTATGCGCGGGGCACCGAGGAGGACCTCGTGCCGGTGGTCCAGGCTCACGGCAAGGCGAAGCACGGGATGGACATCACCGCCGACCAGGTGATCGCCCAGCTCAAGCCGTTCGAGGCTTGAGCGGATCGGACGTTCAGGCCGGCGCCTCCACCGCTCCTCGTCGGTGGAGGCGCCACGCCATCGCCGTGCCCGCAGCCACCATCCCGAGGCACACGAACTGGGCGCCCGTCAGGCCGGCCACGGTGCGGTCGTAGGCGCGCAGGAAGTCGGTCAGGAACCGCTGGGTCCCGTACCAGAGCAGGAACGTCGCGGTGAGCCACCCGCCCGGAACGCGCCGTCGTTCGAGCCACCAGAGCAGCCCCACGAGCGGGAGCAGCAGGAGCAGCTCGTAGATCGCCGTGTTGTGGATCACGGAGCCGACGCCGCCAGCCACCGGCTCCCTCGTCGCGCCGCCCAGGTAGCGCCAGCCGAGGAAGAAGCCCGTCTGCGTGCCCAGGTGCTCGCCGACGGCGATGCACCCGAGCCTCCCGATCGCGAGGCCCGGGACCAGGCCGAACACGATCCCGTCGGAGAGCTCCAGAGCCGGGAGCTCGGGATGGCGACGAGCGAACCACCAGATCACGACGATCGCGATCAGGAACGCGCCGGAGAACTGGAGCCCGCCCTCCCAGACAGCGAAGACGGACAGGGGACGATCGCCGAACGCGTCCCACCGGGTGATCACGAAGAGCAGACGCGAGCCGATCAGCCCGAGGACCACCACCCACACCGCCAGGCGTGAGAGCGCATCCGTGTCGAGTCCCCGGTCCCGCGCGTAGCGCAGGAACGCCCACACCCCCACGAGGATCCCGATCGCGACGAAGATCCCGAACGTGCGGACCGTGATCGGCCCCAGCGTGAACGAGGGGAACGTCCGGTAGGGGATCGCGGCGAGCGTCACCCCGGGGTCCGTTCGCAACATCCGCTCATACATCCCATCATGGCGGCCCTCCTGCGGGAAGGAACGCGTAAGCCTTCTGCAACATCGATGCGGCATCCTTGTGGGGATGGCCGAGACCCCCGTCCCGCCCGCCGAGGCTCCCACGTCGGCATCCTCCTCCGCCCACGTCTGGGCGGGGATCGTGGTGGGACTCGTTTGCGCCGGGGTCGCGATCGGCGTCGCGCAGCTGGTCGCGGGCATCATGGATCCGAGCACCGCTCCGATCGTCGCGGTGGGGTCGGCCGCGATCGACGCGACGCCCGAATGGCTGAAGAGCTTCGCGATCCGGACGTTCGGCTCGAACGACAAGACCGTGCTGCTGGCCGGGATCGTCGTCGTCCTCGCGATCGTCGCGGCGCTGATCGGCATCGCCGCGATCCGGCGCCCGCGTGTCGGGTACGTCGGCCTGGCGGTCATGGGGGTGCTCGGCGTCGCGGCGAGCCTGTCGCGACCGGACGCGACGCTCGCGGACGCGCTGCCATCGGTCGTGGGGGCGCTGGCCGGAGCCCTCATGCTGCGCGCGTTCCTCATGGCCGTCCGGCCGCCGGCGACCGACGGTGACCGGCGGCCCCCCGTCCCGGCGGGTCTGGGCCGCCGGCGTTTCATGCTCACGGGCATCGCTGGCGCGGTCGCGGCCGTCGCGGCCGGGGGGGCCGGACGTGCCTTCGCGCGCCGCTTCGACGCCGACGCGTCGCGGGCCGCGATCCGCCTCCCTTCACCGAGCGCGACGCCCGCGCCGGCCACGGTCGGGCTGGACGTGCCCGGGCTGTCACCGTTCGTCACGCCGAACGACGTCTTCTACCGGGTGGACACGGCCCTGCTGGTTCCGGCGGTCAAGGCGGAGGACTGGTCGCTCCGGGTGCACGGCATGGTCGATCGCGAGGTGACCCTGACGTTCGAGGAGTTGAAGGCCCGTCCCCTGATCGAGCGCGACGTCACGCTGACGTGTGTCTCGAACGAGGTCGGTGGCGAGTACGTGGGCAACGCGCGCTGGCTCGGTACGCCGCTGAAGGACCTGCTCGAGGAGGCCGGCGTGGATCCCGCTGCGGACCAGGTCGTATCGCGCTCGGCCGACGGGTTCACAGCCGGGAGCCCGACGGCCGTGCTGATGGACGGGCGCGACGCGATGCTCGCGATCGCGATGAACGGAGAGCCCCTGCCCCTGGAGCACGGGTTCCCCGTCCGGATGGTGGTCCCGGGTCTCTACGGCTACGTCTCCGCGACGAAGTGGGTCGTGGATCTGGAGCTCACGACGTTCGACGCGTTCGACGCGTACTGGATCCGTCGGGGCTGGGCACAGGAAGCCCCGATCAAGACGCAGTCGCGGATCGATACGCCGCGGGGAGGCGCAGGCGTCCCCGCCGGTGCCGTGCCCGTGGCCGGGGTGGCATGGGCGCAGCACCGCGGGATCTCGGCGGTCGAGCTGCGGGTCGACGGCGGCGACTGGATGCCGGCCGAGCTGTCCGAGGAGGACACCGTCGACACCTGGCGGCAGTGGCTCGTGCGATGGGACGCGACGCCCGGCGACCATCGACTCCAGGTGCGGGCCACGGACGGGACCGGTGCCATGCAGCTCGAGGACGTCGCTCCTCCGTTCCCAGACGGGGCGACCGGGTACCACACGGTCACGATCAGCGTGAGCTGACGTCAAGGCTCCGCGCGTAAGGGTTCCGCAACATCGTTGCGGCATCATGGTGCGATGGCCGAGCGCCGGGTGCTGGTGGTCGACGACGAGCCGATCGTGCGCGAGGTCCTCGAGCGCTACCTGCAGCTCGAGGGGTTCGCCGTGACGACCGCCGAGGACGGCGAGGATGCGCTCGAGCGGTTCGCGAGCACGGATCCCCACCTGGTCCTCCTCGATCTGATGCTGCCCCGGATCGACGGCCTCGAGGTGTTCCGGCGGATGCGCGCCGAGCGATCCACGCCCGTGATCATGCTGACCGCCAGAGGCGAGGAGACCGACCGCGTCGTCGGCCTGGAGCTCGGCGCCGACGATTACGTCACGAAGCCGTTCTCGCCACGCGAGGTGATCGCCCGCGTCAAGGCCGTGCTCCGCCGTACCGAGCCCGGGGTCGATCGCGACGGCGTCCTCACGTTCGGCGACATCCGGATCGATCGCGCCCGGCGCGAGGTCAGGCTCGGCGACCACGACGTGCGTCTGACCCGAAAGGAGTTCGACCTGCTGGAGCACCTGGCGTCGTCGCCGGGCGTCACGTTCACACGCACGGCGCTGCTCGAGGCCGTGTGGGATTTCGCGTGGGACGGGGACTCGGCCACGGTGACGGTCCACGTGCGCCGGCTCCGGGAGAAGATCGAGCGCGACCCGTCGGACCCCCGACACCTGATCACGGTGTGGGGGGTCGGATACCGGTTCGAACCATGAGGGATACCCTCCGAGCGGTCGCCACGGTCGTGCTCGTCGCCGCCGCCGGCGCGCTGGCTGCGCTCGCCGTCGGCGCCGCGATGGGGATGTCGGCGGGCGACCTGGCGCACCTCGTGGTCCCCCTCGCGGTCTCCACGGTCGTGACGGTCGCGGCGGCGCTGGCCGCGAACGTTGCGCTCGCGAAGAGCCCCCTGCGGTACCGGTTCCTCGTGGTCGCGGCGCTGGGTGCGGGCGTGGCGCTCGCGAACCTCGCCGTGATGGCACAGCTGATGCTGGTCAGCCGCCACGACCTGACCATCGTGATGCTGCTGGTCGTCTTCGCGGCCGCCACCGCGATCGCCCTCGCCCTGGTCCTTGCGTCCGGGTCGGTCCGCGCGGTCGACCGCCTGGTCGTCGGTGCCCGGCGGATCGGCGACGGCGAGCTGGACGCTCCGATCGGGACGCTCGACGCGGGACCCGAGCTCGACGAGCTTGCCGCCTCGCTGGACGAGGCCGCCGCCCGCCTGAGCCTGGCACGTGCTCGCGAGCGGAACGCGGAGCAGATGCGTCGCGACCTGATCGTCGCGGTCTCGCACGACCTGCGGACGCCACTCGCGAGCATGCGCGCGATGGTCGAGGCGATCGACGACGGGGTCGTCGACGACACCGCGACGGTCCGCCGGTACGCCGGGGAGATGCGCCGTTCCGTCGAACAGCTCGTGGCGATGGTCGACGACCTGTTCGAGCTGACCCAGCTGGACGCGGGCGCGATCGAGGTCGAGACCGAACGTGCCAGCCTCGACGACGTCGTCCGGTCGGCCGTCTCCGCCGTGGCGTCGGACGCGCGACGGAAGGGGCTCGAAGTCGTCACGGACCTCGGAGGG
Organism: Actinomycetota bacterium; assembly: GCA_036555125.1. GTDB lineage: Bacteria > Actinomycetota > UBA4738 > UBA4738 > HRBIN12 > DATBLY01. The sequence goes on from DATBLY010000137.1 coordinate 8,369, forward strand.
GCCCCGGAGGCCACGTGCTCACCTCGGCTCGTGCGCGTCCTGCAGAACCTTCTGGTCAACGCGGTCCGTCACACGCCCCAGGACGGGACCGTGCGCGTCGAGGCCGCCGTCGTGGAACGCCGGCTGCTGGTGGCGGTCGAGGACTCCGGGGAGGGGATCGCGGAGGGTGACCTCCCCCGGGTCTTCGAGCCGTTCTTCCGGGCGGACGCCGCGCGTCAGGGACCGGGGTCGGGCCTGGGCCTGGCGCTCGCGCAGCGCATCGTGCAGGCGATAGGCGGCTCGATCGCGGTGGAGAACGTCCCGGCGAGCGGCGCCCGGTTCGAGGTCGAGCTTCCGACGAGGTAGCCGTTCGTCCTCGGGGAGTCGAGAACGAGTCGTGGGTAACCTGCCTCTGCCGCACGGATCGGGGTGGCGTGGACCTTCTCGAAGTGCAGGGACTGCGTATCGCGTACGAGCGGGCGGGGGACGGCCCACCGCTCGTCCTGTTGCACGGCTACGTCGGCGATGCTCGGGGCACCTGGGGTCGTCAGATCGAGGACCTATCCGACGCGTTCACCGTAGTAGCCTGGGACGGCCCGGGCACGGGACGCTCATCGGATCCACCCGAGACGTTCCGCCTCCCCGACTTCGCGGACTGCCTCGCCGAGTTCGTGAACGTCCTGGGATTGGTGCGACCACACGTCGTGGGGTTGTCGTTCGGCGGAGGCCTCGCGCTCGAGCTATACCGCCGGCATCCGGGGGTCCCGGCTTCGTTGGTGCTCGCCGGAGCGTATGCGGGATGGGCGGGATCCCTCCCGCCCGCGACCGTCGCGGAGCGACTGCAGCAGGTCCTGGACCTGTCCGACCTGCCGCCGGAGCGGTTCGTGCGCGCCGTGCTCGCGACCATGTTCTCTGGATCCGTCCCGGGCCAGACGGTTCGGGAGTTCGCCGCGAACGTGTCCCGGTTCCATCCGGCCGGGCTGCGGGTGATGGCGCGTTCGTTCGCAGAAGCGGATCTTCGGGACGTGCTACCGCGGATCGAGGTTCCGACACTCCTGCTGTACGGTGATCAGGACGTGCGGGCCCCGCTCCAGGTGGCTGAGGAGCTCCATGCGGCCATCCCTGAGTCGAAGCTGGTCGTCCTTCCCGGCGTCGGCCATGTGAGCAGCGTCGAGGCCCCCGAGCGGTTCAACCAGGTGATCCGCAGCTTCATCGGCTCCCGTGACGTGTGAGCACGCTCCAGGAGCGCCAGGCTGAGGAGCCGCTCACCATGCCGGACAGCGAACGCCAAGGAACACGCGCCCCCAGCCGAGTAGCCGACGAGGTGGAACCGATCGAACCCGTGAGCGTCGGCACACGCAGGATCCCAGCAACGCCGCGTAGGCCGGCTCCGCAGGGAGCAACCCTCCTGGCAAGAACACGACGCGATGGCGGGTCCGCAAGCCCCGACCTACTACTGGCCTTCGGCAGGCTCACCGAGCGAGCGAGCGTCTGACTCGACACGCCGCCCTTCGAAGCGCAACGGCCAGGTTCCAGAGTTTCGGCCTGCGGTAGCTCTACGTAAGGCGTCCGTAACCCGCGCCTCCCTAGGGTCGACCACATCGACCGAACGACGGGAGGAACGGGATGGTGCGCAGACTCGTGGTGCTGGTGACGATCGCGATCGCGTCGCTCGCGATCGGGCAGAGCGCGTGGGCGATCGGCGGGAGCATCACCGCTCGCTTCAACCACGACACGGAGAACTTCCAGGGCAAGGTCCGCTCGTCGGACTCGGAGTGCCGCGTGAACCGCGTCGTGAAGGTCTTCGAGCTCACGGCGGACGGGCGCCAGCTGCAGGGCAAGACCCGGACGAACGACGGCGGCGGCTGGAAGGTCCACGTCATGGAGGCCGAGGGCATGTACGTCGCGGTTGCACCCAAGTACGAGTCGATGCACGGGACGTGCGATCGACTCGCCTCGGAGGCGGTCGACGTCATGTAGCGAACCCCGCCGCTCGGCCAGAACATCGCGCCCTCAGGGCGCGATGTTCTGGTTCAGGTGGAACAGGTTGCCCGGATCGTACGTGCGCTTGACGTCGACGAGCCGAGCGTAGTTCGCGCCGTAGTTCGCCATCACGCGATCCTGATCGTCTCCGGCTGCGAAGTTGATGTAGCCGCCTTCCTCCGAGTGCGGCGCCGTGGCAGCGTAGTAGTCCTTGACCCAGCGGATGTTCGCCTCGTTCTGCGCCGGATCGGGCCACATCCCGGCGATCACCGTCGCGAAGTTCGCCTCGCGGTGCCCGAACGCGGTGGCGTCCCCGGCGACCCGGTGGCACGCTCCGTTGATCGGGTAGATGTGCACCGTCGAGTTCACGACCGGCACCTCGGGCCCGTGTTCCAGGTGCGCCTCGATGTTGGCGTCGGTCAGCTCCGTCACGAAGTTCGCCTTCCAGTAGTGCTGCAGGCCCGGCGGCACCAGGGCGTCGAACGCGCCGTTCAGCGCCGGATAGGGCATCGGGCCGACGTGCTCGGCCACCACGGGCGCCACGTCGTGCAGCGGCTTCAGCATGGCCTCGCCCTCCTCCACCGGGCCGGACCAGCACGCGACGAACGCGAGGAACGTGTCGCCGTGCCGGTCCTCCGGGATGAAGGGCAACGGCGGAGCGATCTGGAACGCCGGGAACCCGCCGAACGTCTCGGGCGCGTCGGCGATGAAGTCCCGGTACCAGCGCAGCACGTCGCCCGCATCCGACAGCTCGAAGAACATCGGGCCACCGTAGATCTCCGAGACCGGGTGCAGCCGGTACTCGAGCGACACGGCGACGCCGAAGTTGCCGCCGCCGCCGCGGATCGCCCAGAAGAGGTCCTCGTGCTCGCGCTCGCTCGCGACGACCATCCTCCCGTCCGCCGTCACGACGTCCGCGGAGACCAGGTTGTCGAGCGAGAACCCGTACCCACGGGACAGGTAGCCGATCCCTCCGCCGAGGGTCAGGCCGCCGATCCCGGTCGTCGAGATGATCCCGCCGGTCGTCGCCAGGCCGAACGCGTGCGTCGCCGCGTTGAAGTCGCCCCACGTGGCGCCGCCCTCGGCCCGAGCCGTCGACGCGCCCGGATCGACGCGCACCCCGCGCATCCCCGACAGGTCGATCACGACGCCGCCGTCGTTCGTCCCGAACCCGGGCACGCTGTGACCCCCGCCGCGGACCGACAGGTCGAGCCCGTTGTCCCGGGCGTGGTCGACGGCCGCCATCACGTCACCTGCGTTCGCCGCCCGCACGACCACGGCGGGGCGGCGATCGACCATCGCGTTGTAGACGGCGCGCGCCTCGTCGTACCCATCGTCGTCGGGGCCGATCACCGGACCCCGGACCCGCTCGCGCAGCTGTTCGATCGTCATGCCCATGGCTGGCTCCTCCTCATGCCGGACGGCCCCACGCGGGAGTGGGTCGACGCTACGGGCGGGGCGTGTGAGCCGGCGTGTGAGCCGCCACTCGCGGTGTGTGCTGTTCGTCACCTTGCCCGCTCGGGTCCGTCGATGCAGGATGCAGGGACCGATGGCGATCGTCGCGCAGCTCCTCGGGCCCCCGCTCATCACGCGGGACGGCGTCGTGTACGCAGCCCCTCGCGGTCGGAAGGTCTGGGCGCTGCTCGCCTACCTGGCCCTCGTGCGGCAGCCACCGACGCGACACCAGCTGATCGACCTGCTGTTCCCCGAGGCCGAGGACCCGGGGAGCGCGCTCCGCTGGAACCTCTCCGAGCTGCGGCGGCTCCTTGGCGGGCCGGACACGATCGGCAGCGGGAGCGTGGTGCGCCTGCGCCTGCCCGAGGGGTCCGTGATCGACGTCGACGTCCTGCAGGAGGGATCCTCGATCGCCGCGGTGGAGCTCCCGGGGCTGGGGCGCGAGCTCCTCGAGGGCATGGACGTGGAGGCGAGCCCGGGGTACCTCGCCTGGCTGCTCGGCGAACGGCGGCGGCTGCAGTCCCTCGGCGCCGCGGTCCTGCGCGAGGGCGCGCTCCGAGCGCTCGCCACGGATCACCCTGGCCGCGCCGTGGAGCTCGCGACGCGGCTCGTCGGCGCCGAGCCCCTCAGCGAGGACGCGCACGTGCTGTTGGTCCGAGCCTTCGCAGCGACCGGCGACGAGCTGGCCGTCGAGCGACAGCTCGCCGCCTCGATCGAGCTGTTCCGCCGGGAGCTCGGTCAGGAGCTCGCGCCCGAGCTCTACGAGGCGGCGCGGATGGAGTCGGATCGCCCGGTGCCGCCGCCGGCCGGCACGCCGGCGGGGGTCCGGGCGCTGATCGACTCCGGCGAGGCCGCCGTGAGCGCGGGAGCGGTCGACGTCGGGATCGCCGGCCTCCGGGACGCGGTGCTCGCCGCGCGGAGCGCGGGTGAGCCGAGGCTCGAGGCGACCGCGCTGGTCTCGCTCGGCACCGCGTTGGTCCATGCCGCGAAGGGTCGCGACGAGGAGGGGTCGGCCGCGCTGCACCGAGCCGTGACCGCGGCGGAGAAGGTCGACGATCGCCGGATCGCGGCCGCCGCGCACCGGGAGCTCGGGTACGTCGAGTACCTGCGCGGCGAGTACCCGCGCGGGACGGTGTCGTTGCGGACGGCCGCCGAGCTCGCGGCTGACGACCCGCTCGAACGCTCCAAGATCGACGGGGTCGTCGGCGTCGGGCTCATCGACGTAGGGAGCCACACCCTCGCGGACGAGGCCTTCGGCCGCGCGCTGGACCTGGCGGAGTCGCTCGATCATCGGCGCCAGCTCGCCTGGACGCTGGCGTGCCACGGACGGTCGTTCGTCCTCCGCGACGCCCTGGACGACGCCGACGCGACGCTCGGTCGCGCGAGCGAGCTCTGCCGCGGGGAACGATGGACGGCGTTCCTCCCGTTCCCCGAGGCACTGCTCGCGGAGGTCTGGATCCGGCGCGGGCGATGCGACCGGGCCGGCGAGGCACTCGAGCACGCGTTCGCGCTCGGGTGCGCGGTGAACGACGCGTGCTGGGAGGCCTACTCGGTCCGGGGGCTCGCGCTGCTCCGGGCCGCCGAGGGTGACCTGGCGGGTTCCGTGACGCTCTTGGAGGACGCGCTCGCGCGCTGCGCCCGCCAGCGCGACACGCATCTGTGGATCCGAGCCCATGTCCTGGATGCGCTGTGCGCGGTCGGACTGGCGGCACGGGACCCGCAGACCGGCGCGTGGGTCGGGGACCTCGGCACGCTGGCGGGCCGGGCCGGGATGCGCGAGCTCGCGGCCCGCGCGTACCTGTACCGGTCGCGGCTCGGCGACGAGACGGCGAGCGACGCGGCGCATGCCCTCGCCGTCGACACGGACAACCCACGGCTGGCGAGGCTGATGGAGGACGAGATCACACCGCTCGAGGACCTGCTCGGGCGCGCGTGACCCGAGGGAGGTCTATGCTCGCTGGCCCGACGCCCGGAAGCGAGGAGGGAAGCCATGTACGGGACGGTTGCGAAGATCCGCGTGAAGCCCGAGAACCGGGAGGCGATGCGGACGGTCACCGATATGCAGAACGCGGCCCAGGTCGCCGGGTACGTGTCGAGCCACGTGCTGTGGGAGGACGACTCCGAGGACGGCGGCTGGCTGTTCGTCGTGTTCGAGGACCGCGACAGCTACCACCGCAACGCGAACGACCCAGCCCAGCACGCCCGATACAAGGAGTGGCGCGCGCTCATGGAGGCCGACCCCGAGTGGCACGACGGGGACATCGAGGCCGGCTGAGGACGCGCTGACCGAGCTCGGCTACCGAGCGCCCTTCGCCGCCCAGCCACTGTTCCGGTTCCTGGGCGAGCGCGCGATCCCGGGCGTCGAGACGTTCGACGGCCGTACGCTCCGGCGGTCGATCCGCATCGGTGACCGAGCCTCGGCGACGTGCGCGGTGACGGCCGATGCCGCGACGGGGCGCCTGACGCTGCAGGCGCCTGCGGATCCGGCGACGACGGATGCGGTCGTGACCGGCGTGCGTCGGTGGCTCGACCTGGATGCCGACCCGGCGGCGATCGGCGCGGCGCTGTCGCGCGATCCGGCCATGCGGCGGTTCGTGGCGGCCCACCCCGGGGTGCGCGTCCCCGGAGCGGTCGACGGGTTCGAGCTCGCGGTGCGGGCGGTCCTGGGCCAGCAGATCACGGTCCGCGGTGCGCGCACCCTGGCCGGCCGGATCGTGCAGGCGGCGGGCACACCGATCGCGGACGCCCGCGACGGCATCACGCACACGTTCCCGACCGCGGCCGACCTGGCCGACGCCTCGCTGGGCGGGCTCGGGCTGACCGGGGGCCGGATCGCGACCCTCGAGCGCCTGAGCGCGCTCGTCGCGGGCGGCGAGATCGACCTGACCGGCGCCGGGGACCGGGTCGCCACCACCGAGGCCCTGCTCGCGATCCCCGGGGTCGGGCCGTGGACCGTCGCGTACATCGCGATGCGTGCGCTCCGCGATCCGGACGCGTTCCCCGCGACGGACCTAGGGATCCGGCGCGGGTTCGAGGCGCTCGGCCTGCCCGCGACGCCGGGTGCGATCCGCGAGCGCGCCGAGCGCTGGCGCCCGTACCGCGCCTATGCCGCGATGTACCTCTGGACGGTCGCAGCCGCGTGAAGGGCCACGAGCCGTCGATCGACCCGGCAGCCGGGCCCGACGTCCGCGTCCTCCTGTCGCCGTAGGTGGAGCTCAGCTCCGCTCGAGGAGCGAGCTCACGGCCAACTGCTTGGCACGAGCCCTCACGATCGTCCGAGCGAGCAGCAGCGCCGCGATCGCGACGAGCTGCGCACCGAGGATCACCCGGTTCACGTCCACGGCAGGCCGCCACACCACGTCGCCGTCCCTGATCATGTACACGCCGAACGGCTTCGCGTTGAGCGCGTAGCCGGTCCCCGAGCCGCCGCCCTGTCCTTCCGGCGCCTCACCGCTGCCGCCGCCGGCCGCACCCTGGACCCGCGCCGCCGGGATCACCGTCACGCCGTCGTGCTCGAAGGGCTCGCCGAACACCCGGCGGACGGTCAGCACCTCCTGCGCCTGCCGCATGGCGTCCTTCAACTCCTCCGCGGTCTGCATCTCCGCCACCTCCCGTAACGCCTCGTTACCCGTTCCGATCCGTTCGATACCACCGGCGCATCGATCGCACGAACGGGATCCACGCGATCGAGAGCCCGATCACGATCAGCACCGGCTGCAGCCAGATCTGCTCCGGCATCACGAGCAGCTCGTAGACGATCCAGAGCACCAGCACCACACCGAGCCCGATCGTCCCGATCCACGACCAGTGGTGGCCCCACGCCGCGTCCAGCCGCCGCAGCGGGCCCGGCGACGGCCGCCAGATCAACCCGACGATCAACAGGGCACCGCCGATCCCGAACACCCCCAGCAGGAACAGGCCCGGGAGGAGGAAGTCCGTGACCGGCGTGTCCGCGAGCCACGAGAGCCTCGCCTGCAGGCCGGCGCCGGTCCGGTCGGTGACGAACGAGAGCCCGCCGTAGAGGCTCGAGACCGACAGCAGCCCCAGCAGGCCGATCAGCGGCCAGAGGGCCGCCGGCCGGTGGGCCCGGGCGACCGGGGTCACGCTCTCAGGCGGCCGAGACCGGACCGTCGGTTGGTATCGCGTCGTCGTGCGCATCGTCGGCTCCTTCCTCCCCCGGTCCTACCGGGAGCATCCCGGGCCCGGCCCCGATGACGCAGGGCCGAAGGTCCTCGCACGGCCGGGCAGGGTCGCGGCGGCGCCTATCCTCGGTCGATGGCCGACGCTGCGGATCACCTGGCCTTCGCGGAGGATGCCCGGGCGCTGATCGCGATCGGGCCCCACGAGGAGCGCATCGACCTGGGCGACGTCGTGATCACGTTCTCGCCGGGGAGCCACTACTGGTCGACGGGAGTTGCGCGCGTCCGATTCGACGACGACGTCGCCGGAGCGCTCGAGCGGGTCCGCGGGGAGATCCTCGATCGAGGTCGCGGGGCGGCGGCCTGGACGATCGGCGACGCGGCCACGCCCTCGGACCTCGTGCCGCGGCTCCTGGGGCTCGGCCTCGAGTCCGAGCCCGGCGAGGGCTCCCGGGTGATGGTGCTCGACGCGCCACCCGACCGGAGGCAGACCACGTTCCGTGTGGAGCGGGTGGCCACGGCCGAGGCGCTGCTCGCGGCGATCGAGGTCGCGAGCGCCGGGTTCGGCCACCCGCCGCAGGACGCGGACGACGAACGGCGGCGGGCGGCCGAGACCTTCGAGCGCGAGCGCGCGGGCGGCCATACCGTGCGGCTGCTCGCTTTCGACGGCGAGCTCCCGATCGCGACCGGACAGGCGTGGTTCGGCCCGGGTGGGCTCTACCTCGGGGGCGGCGCGACGATCCCCTCGCACCGGCGCCGCGGCGCGATGAGCGCGCTCGTCACGGCCGCGTGGGACGAGGCCGTCCGTCGCGGGACGCCGGCCCTCGTGTCCTACGGCAACGCGACGTCGGCGCCGATGCTCGAGGGCCTCGGGTTCCGCGCCGTCGGTCGCGCCCGGCACCTGATCGACCGGTTCTGACGTTCCCGTCGCGCGCCCCCGGCGCATCCGGCGGCGTTCGCGACACACCCGATCGAGCGAACAGTCGTCTAGCCCAGGACCGGTACCTCACAGGGAACTGAGACAGCCCACCGGTCAGGCCGTGCGCAGTGCGTCGATCGTCGCCGTGTCGACGAGATCGGAGACCGCCCGCGCCAGATCGCCTTTGGAAGTGACGAGAACGTCCGCCTGTAGCTGCGTCAGCGCCACGAACTCGGCGTCGTACGTCGTCTCCCAACCCAGCTGGTCCGCGACCTTCCAGGCCGTTCGCTGGAGCACCTTGTCTCCGAGGAAGCGCACCTTCAGCGTGTTGATCCGCGTCACCCGCTCGATCCCCTCGGCAGCCGAGATCTCACCCCGGCGGGCCGCTTCGTACAGCGCCGACAGCGCCTGCGAGCGGACGAGCGTCGGCGCGACGAGCTTGTGCTCGGCGGCGACCTCGACTTCGCCAGCGGCGATCCGAAGCAGCGTCTCGCAGTCGACGACGAACCGCGTCACGCCTGCGACTCTACTGGCCCGTGGCCGATGAAGTAGGCCGGGATCGAGGTGAGGAACGTGGCGAGGAAGAACCAGCCGAAGACTCGTCCGACGGTCTTGACCGGTCTCGCGTGGCGTCCATCGATGATGGTGGAGGGCTCAGCCGTTGCGATGGCCATCTCGTTCCCTTCCCTCTCTTCGCAGATCGATCCCTTCGAGTCGTGCCCCTCCGCGGCAGCCAGCAAACGCATCTGTCAGGAGGAGGGCAGATGAGCGCGCGCACCGCACCGCGGAGCCACGGGTCCGACCCGGCCGATCCTTCCCGAGGGGCTGCGTGAACGGCGCCGGATCCCTCGTCCTTCTAGAGCCCAGCGGGCGTGATGATCCAGAGCACGACCGCCTCGCGGGTGGTCGACGGGTTGTGCCAGCGGTGCGGGACGCGCGGGTTCAGCGTCAGCGCGTCGCCCCGCCGCACGTCGAACGCCCGATCCTCGAACGCGAACCGCAGCGATCCGGCCAGGACGTAGACGACCTCCGCGTCCGCGTCGAACGCGTGCAGCTCTTCCCCGCTCGACCCGCCCGGCTCGACGCGCGACTCGATCACCTGCAGGTGTCGCTGGCCGCCCCACGTCAGCAACACGTCGTGTACGCCGTATCCGCCGAAGTCGGCCTGCATCCGATCGCCGCGACGGACGAGGGCCGCGCTCTCGGCCGGTTCGAACAGCGATCCGAGCCCGACGTCGAGCGCCTCGCAGAGCTTGATCAACGAGCCGACCGACGCCGCGACCTCGTTGCGCTCGAGCAGGCTGATGAACCCGTTGGAGAGCCCGGTCTCGGCGGCGAGCCGGCTGATCGTCAGCCCGCGCTCCCTGCGGGCGGCGCGCAGCCGCGGTCCGACGAGCGTCTCGTCGTGCCTCCGCGGCCGGGTCCGCGCGACGACCACGTCAGACCCGCACGACCGGGCGCTCCAGGAGCTCGATCGTGGCGCCGTCGGGATCGGACACGTACAGGCAGCGGCAGCCGTACCAGTCGCCCGGTTCGTCGATCGTGACCGGCTGGGACCGCGGCTCGAACCCGGCGGCGCGCAGGCGCGCGTCGAGCTCGTCCAGGCGCGAGACCTCCAGGGCGAAGTGGCCGCTGCCAGGGTCGCACGATCGCTGTGTCACCGGCCGGCCCTCGGGCGAGACGTAGCGGAGCAGCTCGAGGATCTGGCCGCGACCGAGCTCGAGCTCGGCCCACTCGATCGCGACGCCGGGCAGGCCGACCAGCTCGGAGAGCTCCGGGTCGCCGGAGCGACCGCGACCGCGCAGCGGGAGGCCGAGCACGGTCCCGTAGAACCGGACCGAGCGATCCAGGTCCGCGCACGTGATCGAGACGTGGTGGATCCCCTGCACTCGGGGCTCGCCTTCGCGGCGGCGGTGCTCCGCGGCGAGGTCGACGACGTCCTCGACCGGCTCCGCACGCTCCCCGGGAGGAGGACCCGCGGCGCCCGCGATCGGCTCGAGGCGGCCGGGGATCGCGTCGCGCCGGAACACGTCCTCGACCGTCTCCGCGCGCCGGATCACCTCCGCCCGGTCGCCGCGGACGAGCACCGTCGCCGGCCGGGGCATCGCGTTGAAGTTGCTCGACGCGGCGTCCTGGTAGGCCCCGGTGTCGAGGAACGCGACCACGTCGCCGGCCTCGACCGCGGGCAGCGCCACTCCCGGCGCCATCACGTCGAACCCACAGCTGCGACCGACGACGTCCGCGACGATCGAGGGCGCCTCGTCCGCGCGCGCGGTCGCGACCACCCGCCACCGGTTGTGCTCGATCAGGCTGTCGGGCAGGAACGCCTCGCTCGAGTCGAGCTCGACCCAGGTCCGGAGCTCCGGCGTCGTCTCGCGCTTGACGTGCCGGACCGTGGCCAGATGGACCCCGGCGTCCGCGTAGAGGCCGCGTCCCGGCTCGACCTCGAGCGCGACGCCGCCGACGGGCAGGCCGCTCCGCTGCAGCTCGCCGCGGAGGGCTCCCGTGATCGCGTCGGCGAACGCCTCCAGCGGCGGCGCGTCCCCGGCCCGCCCGGACAGGCGGGACAGCAACCGGCCCGTCGGGTCGCGCGGGGTCGGCAGCCCGCCGCCGAGGTCGAGCTCCTCCGGCACCCAGCCGCCCCACGCCTCGGACAGCCGCGCGACGGTGCCGACGAACGCGCGGGCCATCGCGCCCCAGGCGTCGGGCGATGCGGTGTGGCGCGCGAAGTGCACCATCGCGCCGACCAGCCGCACGCGCCCGTCGTGGGCCCACGACGGGTCGAGCGCCAGGAGGTCCTCGGTCGGGATCCCGGCCTTGTAGCCGCCGATCGCTCGCCCGGTGGAGACCTCGTCGTCGAAGAAGTCGGACGGTTCGCTCACGTCGGACACCACGGGACGCAGCCGGACGCGGGCGCGGGCGGCGACGTCCATCCGGGCGGCGACCTCCCGGATCAGAGCGAACTCCTCGACGCTGTCCAACGTGACCTTCGCGCCCGCGCGAAGCGCCGTCTCGATCAGCGACGCGTCCTTGATCGAGCCGTTCACGGAGAGCCTCGCGGGATCGACTCCCGCTCGCAGCGCGGCCCACAGCTCCGCGGCGCCGAACGTGTCGCAACCGAGGCCCTCCTGCGACAGGATCGCGCGCGTGGCGAGCGCGGTGTTCGCCTTCAGGGCGGGCAGGATCGCTACCGGACCGTCCGGCCACCGCTCGGCGAACACCCGCGTGAACCGGCGGGCGTTGCGCCGCAGCTGATCCTCGGACACGACGTGGAGCGGGCTCCCGAACCGGCGCGTCAGCTCGCCGGCGTCGATCCCCTCGACGAACAGGCGGCCGCCGCGGACCGACAGGCAGTCGTCGATGCGTCGGGGCGTCTCGACCGGAGCCATCGCCTCAGGACTGGTAGATCGGCCGGAAGATCGAGTCCCACTCCTGCTGCTCCTCCTGCGTCAGCACGCGGTGGGTGTGCAGCAGCCCGAACATCTCATCCGTCGGGAACACGAGCGGGTTGTTCGCGACGTCCTCGAGGCCCTGGTCGATCAGGACCTGCTGCGCCTCCGGCACCGGGCAGACGTTCTGGATGTAGGCCGTCAGTCGCGCGGCGTTCTCGGGAACGTAGAGGAAGTCCATCAGCACCATCGCGTCCACCGGGTTCTCCGCGCCGACCGGGATGCAGAGGCTGTCCGTCCACAGCAGCGCGCCCTCCTCGGGCACCACGAACTTCAGGTTCTCGAAGCCCTCGAGGTTCGCGATCAGGATGTCGGCCGACCACGCCATCGAGATCGCGAGGTTCCCCGCGCGGAGCTCGTTCGAGTACGACGTGTCGTAGTACTTGCGCACGATCCCGGCGTCGCGCTGCGCGATCAGCTTGTCCGCGGCCGCCTGCCAGTCCTCGGGCGTCGACGTCGGCGGGTCGATGCCCATCCCCACCATCGTGAAGTTCGGCAGGTCCTCGGTGTCGCCGAACATCCCGACCATGCCGGCGAACGCGGGGTCGAACAGGTCCTCGAACGTCGTGATCTCGCGACCGGTGAGCTCGGGGTCGTAGCCGATCCCCGTGATGCCCGACTGGTACGGGACGCTCCACGTGTTGCTCGGGTCGTACGGTCGCGCCCGCATCGCCGGGCCGGCGTGCGCGTAGAAGTTCTCGAGGCGCGCCTGGTCGAGCGGGACCAGGTACCCGAGGTCCTGCATCGTCGGCAACCACCGGGGGAACCCCATCGTGATCACGTCGTAGCCGGTCGCTTGCCCGGATGCGAGCACGGGCTGGATCTTGGCGAAGAACGACGCGTACTCGGGGATCACCTCGTCGTAGGTGACCTCGATCCCGGTCTCCTCGGTGAACGCGAGGAGCGTCGGCGACTGCTTCTTACCGTCGATCTTCTTCGCGTCGATGTACAGCGGCCAGTTGGCCCAGGTGACGGACCCGTGCTGGGTCTGGGACCCCCAGTCGAACCCGGTCGCGCCGGTGGGCTCGGCGCCGGTGGCCCCTCCCGTGAGTCCGGTGGCGCCGGTCGACGCCGGCGGGGTCTCGCCGCCGCCGCAGGCCGCCAGGATCGGGGCGAGCGCCATCCCGCCCAGCCCGAACGCTCCACGCCTCAGGATCTGTCGCCGGCTGATCCCCCGTCCGGCGTCGTGCTCCCCCGTCCGCATGGGTCCCCCTCCCGCAGACTTCGTGGGACGAAACTAATCTTCGCTCCACCGAACGGTCAAGGACGTCGGGTCGCCGCCGCCGGCGTCGGGCGTCCGTGGCAGTCTTGGACCGTGCCCGGATCCGACGAGCCGATCTTCTTCGAGACGCCGACCGCGTTCCGCGCCTGGCTCGAGCGCCACCACGCGGACCACGCCGAGCTGATCGTCGGCTTCCACAAGCGGGCGACGGGCAAGCCGAGCCTGACCTGGTCCGAGGCGGTCGACGAGGCGCTGTGCTTCGGGTGGATCGACGGGGTGCGACGCACGTACGACGCGACGAGCTACACGATCCGGTTCACGCCGCGGACATCCCGCTCGACCTGGAGCGCGATCAACGTCGCGAAGGTCGAGGCGCTGATCCGCGAAGGCCTCATGAAGCCTGCAGGCCTGGCCGCGTTCGAACAGCGCGATCTGGCCCGCACCGCGATCTACTCGCACGAGCAGCGGGATGCCGCGAGGCTCGAGCCCGCGATGGAGCGTCGGTTCCGCGCGGACCGCGCGGCGTGGACCTGGTTCGAGGGCCAGGCGCCGTCGTACCGGAAGACGGCGATCCACTGGGTGACCAGCGCGAAGAAGCCGGAGACGCGGGAGCGTCGGCTCGACCGGCTGATCGAG